>URCY01000052.1 GCA_900546415.1 uncultured Eubacteriales bacterium | reverse complement strand
AGTTGGGGCAAAAGACCCGCTGAGCGCCGCAGCCGATTTATTCAGAGGTTCCCTAATTTGTCGCAAAGCGACACCATAACGGCGCTTTATCAAAGCGCCATTTCACGCGGGCGCAAGCCCGCATTTCACATGCAAAGCATATTTCACTCGGCCGAAGGCCGAATTTCACTGCGCGGCCATGCCGCGAAGCCTGCTCAGTCGGTGTAGTTATCAAAGTAGCCCTGCACAAGGACGATCGGCGTGCCCTTGTCGCCGGAGCCGCTGGTCAGGTCGCAGAGCGAGCCGATCAGGTCGGTCAAGCGGCGCGGCGTCGTGCCCTGCGCGGCCATGTTGCCGACCAGACTGCCGTGCTTTTCGCGGATGCGCGCGGAGATGGCGTCGCGCAGCGCCTCGCCGGACAGCTCCTTGAACGTCTCGTCGGCCAGATATTTCAGCTTCAGCTCGTTCGGCGTGCCGACGAGGCCGTCGGTGTAGTTCGGCGAGACGACCGGGTCGGCCAGCTCCCAGATGCGGCCCTTGGGGTCCTTGAACGCGCCGTCGCCGTAGATCATGACCTCCACATGCTTGCCGGTGGCCTTGAGCAGACGGCGCTGCACGTCGAGCACGAAGTCCTGCGCGTCGCGCGGGAAGAGCTTCACGGTGTCCTCGGCGGCCTTGTTCGAGCCGAGCAGGCCATAGCGCTCGTTATAGCCGCTGCCGTTCACGGGCGCGTTCAGGATCTCGTCGAGGCCATAGACGCAGGACGCGCCGGCCTCCTTCAGAAGGCGCTTGGTTCTCTCGCGCGTGTGGATGTCGCAGCAGAGCACATGGTCGGTGTATTGCAGGATCGTCGTGGGGCGGTTGGAGAAGAGGATCTCGACCTCCGCGCCGCTCTCGCGGATCAGGTCGCCGTAATACTGCACATAGTCCACGCCGGTGAACTCGTGCTTCGGCGCGCCGAACAGGGCGCGGTAGCGCGCCAGCGTGAGCGTGTCGCGGTAGGGATTCACACCCGCGCGGTCGATCATGTCCTCGCTGACCAGCTCGTTGCCGACCTCGTCGGCCGGGTATTTGAGCATCAGAACGATTTTTTTGGCCGCGCCGGCAATGCCGCGCAGGCAGATGGCGAAGCGGTTTCGCGAGAGAATGGGGAAGATCACGCCGATCGTCTCGCTGCCGAGCTTGGCCTTTACGTCGGCGGAAATATCCTGCACGGAGGCGTAGTTGCCCTGCGCGCGCGCCACGACGGACTCCGTCACGGCGACGACGTCGCGGTCGCGCAGGGAAAAGCCGTCGGATTCGCACGCAGCCAGCACACTGCTTGCAACCTGTTCGGCCAGCGGGTCGCCCTGACGGATGATGGGGCAGCGGATTCCTCTCGATACGGTACCTGTGTTTCTCATGATGCAACGTCCTTTCTGATATTCAGCAATAGGGAACCTCTGATTAAATCGCAAGAGCGGTCAGCTAGGGATTTTATTCCAAATTGAGGTTTGGAAATCGCAGGAATACTTTGTGTATTTCAAGATTTTCAAACCAATAAGTTGGGGCAAAAGACCCGCTGAGCGCCGCAGCCGATTTATTCAGAGGTTCCATAGCATTCGGTTTTCAAAACCCCGATATAGGGGAGATTGCGGTAGTGCTCCGCGTAGTCCAGCCCGTAGCCGACGAGGAATTCGTCCTGCACGGAGAAGCCGCAGTAGTCAACGGGCTGCTGCGCGCCCTCCTTTTGCAGAAAGGACACGCTGCTGACCGAGGCGGGCTTCCGCGCGCCGAGGAGCTGCTTGAGGTAGGCCATGGTCAGGCCGGAATCGACAATGTCCTCCACAATGACGACGTGCCGCCCGGCAATGTCGTGATCCAGATCGCGCAGCAGCCGCACGACGCCGCTCGACGCGGCCGCCTTGCCGTAGCTCGAGACGGAGATGAAGTCCATGTCCAGCGGGCAGTCCATCCGGCGGCAGAGGTCGACGAAGAAAAACGCCGCGCCCTTGAGCACGCAGACCAGCACCGGCCGTTCGCCGCGGAAGCGCTCCGTCAGCTCGTCGGCAAGCTCCCGCACGCGGTCGGCGATGGCGTCCTCGGAAAAAAGCACGCGCGCAATATCTTGGCTCGGATCTCGTATCAGCATGTTGAAGCCCTCCGTATTTGTAGTGTTGACTTTCGCAAGCCTGCACAGTATAATACATTTATCGGCATAAGTAAAGAAGATAATTCTAATGTTAATCATTAACACCGCTTATATCAAAAGGAGGAGCCTATGAGCGTCAAGCTGGAGCTTTACCGAACCTTTCAGGAGGTCGCGAAGACCGAAAACATCTCGCTTGCGGCGCAGAATCTCTATATTTCGCAGTCGGCCGTGAGTCAGGCCATCCGCCAGCTCGAGGATCAATTGCAGGTGCGGCTGTTCTCGCGCAGCACGAAGGGCGTGAAGCTGACCGGCGAGGGGCGGATGCTGGCCGAATACGTCACGCACGCGCTGGGGCTGCTCGAGAGCGGCGAGGAGAAGATCGCGCAGGCGCGCAGCCTGCAAACCGGCGAGCTGGTCATCGGGGCGAGCGACACGGTGACGAAAACCTATCTGCTCTCGCGGCTCGAGGCCTTTCACAAGGCGCATCCCGGAATCCGCATCCGCATCCGCAACGGCACGAGCCGCCTCGTGCTCGAATATCTGAACACCGGCGCGGTGGACATCGCCTTTGCGACCGAGCCGAAGAACAGCACGGCCTATTCCTGCCGCCGCTGCATCGTGACGCACACGATGTTCGTCTCCGCGCCGGATTATTTTCCCGACCCGAAGCACTGCTTCACGATGGAGGAGGTCGCCGCGCTGCCGCTGATCCTGCTGGAGCAGCAGGCCAGCTCCCGTGCGCATCTGGAGGATTATTTCCGCAGCCACGGGCTGACCATCCGGCCGGAGATCGAGCTTGGGTCGCACAATCTGCTGATCTCGCTGGCGCGGATCGGGCTGGGCGTGGCCTGCGTGACCGAGGAATTCTCGCAATCCGGCCTGAGCCGGGGCGTGATCGTGCCGCTGCGCACGGATTTCGAGGTTCCGGCGCGCGCCGTCAGCATGTGTACCCTGCGCGCCGTCTCGCCGACGCCTGCCGCCGAGCGTTTCATGGATTTCATCACCGAGAGCAACCGCATGTCCTATGACCGCGGGCATTCGTACCATTTCGACGCATAAAAGATGCAAAATTGTGCCGCAGAATTCTCTGCGGCACAATATAGTTATTCTGCCCTGCGGCCGAGCAGGCGGTCAAAAAGAAGCAGCAGGTAGCCGAGGAAGAGAAAGCCGCCGCAGATCAGAAGCGCCCAGAGCAGAACGCCGAAGCGGCCGACGGCCTCCGGGCTGAAGAAGAAATAGGGATACAGACAGGCGACGCCGGGGTCAAAGTGCAAAATCGCCGCGCGGATATAGATGAAGGCGGTGTAGGCCAGCGGCAGCGCAAGGGCGCAGAGCGGGTCGAACCAGCGCAGACGGCCGTGCTGACAGAACAAGAACCAATCCGCAACATACATCAGCGGCAGAATGAGGTGGAAGCAGACGCTCCCGACGCGCCAGTTAAGCTGCGGCTCGCGTGTGGGGTAATTCGCAAGGAAGAGCTGGAAGACCAGAAACGTCAGGATGATCCCGAGCAGCGAGACGAATTTCAGGCGCGGCAGTGTCGTGACATAGGAATCGCCGGAGCGCCGCGCGGTCTGGATCAGCTCGGCGAACATCACGACGATGCAGAGATCGTTGCTGATGTGCGTGAAATAGAGAAAGCAGTCGGCGTTGGCGTTGCGAAAGTCGTCGAACAGCCCGAACCCGGCGACAAAGCCGATCAGCCCGACGGCGCAGTAGGCCGACTGAAAAATGAGCTGTGCGGTGCGGTTTTTCATCGAGAATCCCCCTTTTTTGACGGTCATAGAAGATATAGCACACCGCGTGTGACGAATGCAACGGAAGCCGGTCGAACCGGAAAAATTTTTCGCGCGCATGGGGGGCAACGCGCATCTTTCCGGGTCGGCCGAGAAGCGCCTGCGCGCTTTCTGCATGACAATGGGGCTGCTGCAAAAAACGAATTTTGCAGCAGCCCCATTGCTCGTCACAGCACGGCTATGGCGGTATTCAGGTGTCATCATAACAGAAAAACAGCAAAATATTCGTGCAAGCTGCGCGGTCACACGCCCGCGCACATCCGCGCCAGCTCGGCGGGCGGCAGCGGCTCAAGACGGCCGCCGCGAATGCGGTAAACGCGGTCGCAGAGCGCCAGAACGCTGGGGCGGTGCGTGGAGAGAATGCAGGTTTTCTGATGCAGGGCGGAGATGTTGCGCAGCACCTGCCGCTCGGTGTCCAGATCGAGGGCGGAGGTGACCTCGTCGAGCAGGAGAATGGGCGCGTCGGCGAGGATCGCGCGCGCGATCGAGAGGCGCTGATTCTGCCCCTCGGAGAGCGAGCCGCCGCGTTCGCGCAGCCGGGTCTCCAGCCCCTGCGGGAGCGCGCGGACAAAGTCCTCGGCGCAGGCGGTGCGCAGAGCGCCCCAGAGCTGCTCGTCCGTCGCGTCGGGCTTGACCAGACGGAGCGTTTCGGCGACCGTGCCGGAGAAGATGACGTTGTCCTGCGGAACATAGGAGAACAGGCGGCGCGTGGAGGGGGAGAGGGGCAGCGTCTGCGCCTGCGTCGCGACGGAGGCACTGCCGCCGCTTGGCCGCAGCAGACCGAGCATCAGGCGGAACAGCGTGGTCTTTCCCGCGCCGGACGCGCCGACGATGGCGACCATGCTGTAGGCCGGGACGGTCAGACTGACGTCATACAGCGTTGCGGAGCGGTTGTGATAGCCGAAGGCAAGCCCCTCGAGCTGCACGGAGACCGGCTCGCCGGAGGTCAGCATCGCCTGAACGTCCGCGCCGTCCGCGTCACGCTCGCGCGGAAGCTCGAAGATCGTCATGATGCGCTGCGCGGCGACCGTGCACTCGATCGCGGAGGGGGCGAGCTTGATGAGCGCCGTGAGCGCGGCGGAGAGATAGCCCGCCAGCTGCATGAACAGCACCATCGTGCCGTAGTCGATCGCGCCGAGATAGAGTCGGTAAGCGCCCCAGCCGAGGCAGAGGTAGCTGACGATCAGGCCGCAGGCCGAGAGCAGCGACGAATTGAGCACGGTGAAGCGGTTGAAATCCATCGAGGTGTTATAATACAGCTCCTGCACCCGGTGCAGCCGCTCGAGAAAGGTGCCGACGAGGTTGAAGGCCTTGATGCTTTGCGCGTTTTGCAGCGCCTCCTCGTGGAAGGAGATCATCTGGCTGTTGACGTCGCGCATCTCGCGGCTGTAGTGCCGCATTTTCCCCATGAAGGGCTTGGCGACCAGCAGCGTCAGCGGCGCGGTGACGAGCGCGAGCAGCGCCATGGTCGGGTCGTAGCAGAGGATGATGACGAGCGAGGCGACGAACTGCGCAAGCTTGAGGATCAGCGAGGGAATCCAGCCGAGCACGCTTGCGGCGACGGTCGTGACGTCGGTATTGATGCGCGAGAGCAGGTCGCCGGAGCGGTATTCCTGAAGCGATTGCCATTCGGTGTTCAGGAACACGCCGAATACCTCGGCGCGCAGCTCGTTGGAGATGCGATAGTTGATCTTTGCGGAGAAGCGGCCGATGAAGGCCGAGAGCAGGATGTTCACCAGCCCGAGCGTGACGACGCAGATTCCCAGCCGGAGCACGGCGTGGCCGTGGCGGCCGATGATCGCGTTTGTCAGCGATTTGGACACGAGCGCGATGCCCATGCTCAGGCCGGTGGCGCAGAGGCCGAGCACGGTGTAGAGCACGACGGCCCTCCAATAGGCGCGCGTGTGCCGGTAGATCCAGCGCGTTTCGAGGACGGTGCTGCGAAGCGTTCCGTCTTGAATGCGGCGGAAAACCTTCCGGATCAGGGACATGCTGCACCTCCTTGCCTGAATGCGCTTACTCGTCGCTGCCGTGCTCGGCGGCGTCGTGGAGCTCGCGCGTGAGCAGCTCGTATTCGGCTGCATCGTTGTTGTACTTGGATTTGTCGTGGCGGCCGTAGCCGGCGGCGTATTTATAGCCGTAGTTGTAGCCGTAGCCGTAGCTGTTGCCGTATTTTGAGCCGTAGCCCGTGCGCGTCGTGCCAACCTGCGTCTTGTTCAGCACGCAGCCGACCAGATTTGCGCCGCTCGAGGAGAGCGACTGGATCGAGCTGAGGATCTGCGTCGTCGCGGCAAGATCCTGCCGGACGACATAGAGCACGGCGTCGGTATATTTGGCCATGGTCGCGGCATCGGAGAGAATGCCGGCGGGCGGGGCGTCGATGATGATATAGTCCATGCGCTCGCGCAGCAGCTCGATCACCTGCTTCATGCGGGGCGAATCCAGCAGCGCCTGCGGCTGGTCGTAGGTCATGTCGCCGGAGAGCAGCACCAGCGACGAGCCGGGCACCTGCAGCAGACGGAAATTTTTCGCCGAATTCTGCAAAATTTCGGCCAGACCGTCGGACGGCTCGTTGATGCCGATGCTCGCCTTGAGCGCCTGCTTGCGCAGGTCGCCGTCGATCAGAATGACCCTTTTGCCCTCGGAGGCGAGGGAGAGCGCCAGATTCGTGGCGATGGTCGACTTGCCCTCGTTGGGCATCGTGCTCGTGATGAGCAGCACCTGCTGCCGCCGGTCGTCCATATATTTGATGAGCTTCACGCGCAGGTTGCGGATGGACTCGGTGAAGGAGGCCGAGATGTTCGGATTCGTGATCGTCAGATGCAGGCGCTCCTTGCTCGAGTGCTTTTTCAGCTTGATGGAGGGGATATAAGCCATGCACTTCAGGTTGACCAGCTTGCGCAGGTCGTCGGCCGAATGCACGGTCCTGCGGGAAAGGGACAGCAGGAAGATCAGAAACAGACCGACCAGCAGCACGACGCCCGCATAGGCCAGCGCGGTTTTCCGCGCGGTGTTCTGGTTGATGGGGACGGTGGGCGGGGCGGCCGGCTCGTTGATGATGTGAATCTGCGTGTCGCCGAGGATGCTGCTTGCGGCGTTCGGATAGACCGCGATGGTCGCCTTGAGAATGTCATAGGCGGCGTGCGGATCGGTGCTGGTCACGGTCAGGGTGAACAGCGCCGTGTCGGCCGTGGTAGTCGCGCTGATCGAGCCGTTGATGACATCCGCGTGCAGGTACTGCCGCAGGAGCGCCTGCGTCGTCTCGCTCTGGATCACATAGGGGAAGGTCGCGGCGAGCATCTGCGTCGCGCTTTTGTCCATATAGTTGCTGGAGCTGAGAATGTCCGTCGTGGCGGCATAATTCGCGCGCACCATAAAGACCGCGCTGGTGGAATACTGCGGGATGTAGGTGGCGTCCGTGCGATAGTAGGTCAGCCCGCCGACCAGAGCGGCCAGCAGCACGAACAGCCAGAGCAGACGCCGCGCCGCCGCGAAAAAGTTGTGCATGACGACGGAAAAATTCACGTTTGTCATGCCGGGGCGTGTCTTTTGTTCATCCATTGTGATCGCCCTCCTGCTTTTCGGAATCGGCCTTTGCGTCGGCCCTGTGGGACGAGGCGGACTCGGAGCCGCGATAGGAGGCCGCCTTGGAGGCCTTCTTCTTTTTGCTGTAGCCGTAGCCGTAGCCATAGCCGTAGCCGTAGCCGTAGCCATAGCCGTAACCGTAACCGTAGCCGTAGCCGCGCGCGCCCGGGAGCACGACGGCGCGGAAGGACTGCACATTGTTCAACACATAGCCGAGGAACTCGGCCTTGGTGTCCGAGAGGCTGTCGATCGCGTCGTTGATGACGATGGCCGGCATCACGTCCTGCCGCACGACCAGCATTGAGACATCTGCGAGGTCGCCAAGCACCTCGGCGTCCACGAACAGCCCCATTGGAGGCGTGTCGATGATGATGTAGCTGTATTTCCGGCGCAGCGCCTCGAGCAGCGGCCGGAAGGCGTTCGCCGAGAAGGACTCGACCTTTTTGCGGGGGAGCGCCTTGGCCGGCATGAGGTGCAGCTTCGTGCCGTCGATCGGAACGGCGGCCTCGTCGAGCTGCCCGTCGGTGAAGCCGAAGCTCAGGAAGCGCGAGACATTCCGGCGCGGATCGACCTCTTTTTCAAAGATCAGCCCCTGCGCGGGCTTGCGGAGGTCGGCATCGAGCAGGAGCACGCGCTCATGCTTCTGTGCCAGCGAGAGGGCAAGGTTGGCGGCGATGGTCGATTTGCCCTCGTTCTCGCCGTAGCTCGAGATCAGGAAGAGCTGACTGCCCTTTTTCTCGTGCTGCCGCTCCAGGAGCACGCGCAGCAGGTGGATCGTCTCGGTATAATAGAAGCTGCACGTCGGGTTCGAGATCAGCAGGGAGCGCTTGCGGCGGCGGAGACGGTCCTTCAGGGAGCGGTGCGCGCGCTCGTGATAGATCACGGCAAGCTGCTTGCCGTCGATCTGATGCTTGGCACCGCCCGGGGTCTGCACGGTGTCGGCCTGAATTGCGAGAAACACGAGCAGAACGGTCATTGCGGCTGCGCCGAGCGGCGCCGAGAGCCGCAGAAGCTGCGTCTGCGAGGCCTGATTGGACGGCGTGCTCGGCAGCATCGGGCCGTTGATGCTGTCCAGCGTGGCGCTGGTGAAGACCATGGCGGTGTATTCCGAGTGACAGTCGATGACAGCCAGCGCGGATTTATAGGCAAGCTCCGGCGATTCGGCGGAGACGCTCATCTGAATGATGTTCGTGCCGGTCGGGACGGTCACGGAGATCGTCGCGGGAAAGCTGCCCAGTCCCATGCGCTTGGCGGCGGCCTGCTGCACGATGTTGCTCTGCAAAACCTCGCCGAACTGCCCGGCAAGGGTGTCCGTGGCGGCGACCGTGCCCGCGCCGCCGACGGAGCTGCGCGAGGTCACGGAGAAGGTCGTCGTGCTGGTATACTGCGGCGTGAGGATGAAGGTTTCGACTAAAAATATGCTCATAACGGCGATCAGCGCCGCGACGAGGATCAGCCAGCAGTTGCGCAGAAGAAAGCGCAGGATGCAGAACAGGTCGTAGTCCGACCAATTAAAATGTTTCCGTTCTTCCATTTGTGCGCTCCTCTTATTCCTTCACGACGGTCAAAATGACCTCGTAGCTCTGCCCGTCCTGATTGGTGTAGAAATAGACGACGTCGTAGCTGCCGGTGGGAACGTCGGCAAAGCTCCCGTCGGCGAGGAAGAGATCCTCCTGCACGCCGTCGTTGTTGATGTCGGCAAAGCCGCTGATCTGCACCTGCGACGGGTCGACCGGCTCGAGCAGGATGCCGTCGCTCTGGACGGTGTCGATGTAGGCGCGGAAATCGTCGATCGTCAGATGCTCCGATTCGTTGATATAGATCAGATAGTCCGACAGACGGATGATCGGCTGAGTCGAGACGGTGTTCTGGATCGTGACCGTCAGCTGCAGGATCGAGGTGTCTCCGCTGCTGTTGGTCACCTGCACGCTGATCGGGTATTTGCCTGCGGCAGTGTTGGTCAGATTGGCCGACGACACGCGGATGCGGCCGGAGATGTCCCCGTCGATCACGTCCGAGGCCGTCAGGCGATCCTGCAGGTTGACCGTGCTGCTGACGCTATAGATCAGCGGCTGCGAGAGGGCGAATTTCGGCTTGCAGTAGTCCGTGTAATAGACGTTGCGGGAGAAGGTGCAGAAATTCGACGAGGAGTCGAACACGGCATAGTTGACCGTGGCGGTGTTGTTGCCGACGAGCTTGGAGACCTTGCGCACGATGATGCGGTCGGTCAGGTCGCCGTCGACGTCGTCCGTGGCGGTCAGCCCGGAGCAAAGCTCCTGATCCGTGGCCTTTACGCTGACCTGAAGCGGCGTGCCGTCGCAGCGGATCATCGGCGGCGTGCGGTCAAGCATGAACTGCGTATAGGCGAACACCACGCAGAACAGGATCGAAACGACCAGAAAAAGGGAGATGACAATGATTCTCAGATTCCTCATCCGGGAGCCTCCTTCCGATCACGGCGCTTCGCGCACCGTGCGGTTTTTAAGAATGCGGTTCGGGTTTTCGTCCAGCAGCAGGCGGACGTATTCCGGCGTGCAGAGCCGCTGCAGGATCGGCAGCAGCGTCTGAAAGCCGGGCGGGCGCATCCGCATATCGTGCGCGTCGCTGGCGATCACGTCGACCATGCCGCGCGCGAGCAGACGGTTCGAGCTCTCAAAGGCGCTGCGGCCGAGCCGGTCGAGCAGGCTGCCCTTGTTGATCTGCAAAAGATAGCCGCGGTCGAACCATGTTTCCGCCCAGCGCAGCTGCTCCTGCACGGCGTAATAGCGCTCGGGGTGGGCGACGACCGGGCGATAGCCTGCGCCGCGGATGTCGTCGAGCATGGCGGTGATCTCCGCGCCGGGCGTGGAGAAGGCAAACTCGACGAGCAGATAATCCGTGCCGTTGAGCGGGATGGGCAGACGGTCGCGCAGCAGCCCGGCCAGATTCGACGGGTCGGCCAGAAGCTCGCTGCCCGGCAGAACGCGCAGCGGGATGCGCGCCTGACGCAGCAGGGCGCGGAACAGACCGAAGCGCTGCCAATAGAGCGGGCTGAGAAAGCCCGTGCGCGTGCCCTCAAGATTGCTGTGCGGCGTGGCGACGACGGTACTGACGCCGCATTGCAGCAAATGGCGCGCCATCTGGCAGGAGACGTGCGCATCAAAGGCGCCGTCATCCAGATGAGGGATGATGTGACAGTGCAGATCGATCATGCCGGTCCTTTCCGAGTGTCGGAAATGCTGCACGCGGCATACCGCGCACATGCAGATACCTAACCCATAATAACATACTTTAATATAATATCACATATACCGGGCGAATGCAACAGAAAAAACGGATTTGCAGGATTTTCCGACGTCGAAAAACAGAGAAATCCTCTTGATTTTTTGCCGGGCGCGTGCTATGCTGAAACTAGGAAAATCACCCGATCGGAGGAACAAAAATGTCCAAAAAGCATGAAAGGCAGCAGCAAAAGCGCAGGCAGCAGGCCGAGCTGAAGCAGAAAATGAAGCGCTTCGACCGCGGCCTGACGGTCGGCCTTGCAATCGCGGCGGGGCTGGCACTGGCTTTTTTGATCTTTTTGATGGTCAAGACGGCCGTCGCGGGCTGAGAGGGGAGCACACATGGAGCTGAAACGGGAATTTGTTCTGCGCGAGATCGCGGGCGACACGCTGCTGATCCCGACGGGCAGGACCGCGCTGGATCTGAACGGGATGCTGACGCTCAACGAGCTTGGCGCGGAGATCTGGCGTCTGCTGCCGCAGGCGGAGAACGACGGGGAGATCGTGCGGCGTCTTCTGGCGGAATACGAGGTCGAGGAGGACGTTCTGCGCGCGGATGTCGCGGAATTTCTCGGAAAACTGCGGGCGCTCGGCATTCTTGCCTGATCCACTGACGGGGGCTTTTTCGCACCTTTTGGAGGATTTACGCATTTGTTTCCAAAAAATGACATGAAATGATCGAATTTTGATGAAAAATGACAGTTGCGGATGGAGAGCCTTTCGTATATAATAAAGGATGTTGGAAAACATAAGGCAAAACCGCGCGATCAAAGCACGGTCGGGCGATAATGTCATAAATCCGCGCCGCGCAAGCGACGCTGAAATTGGAGGAATCTATTATGTCTGTTAAAGTTGCTATCAATGGCTTCGGCCGCATTGGTCGTCTGGCTTTCCGTCAGATGTTCGGCGCTGAAGGCTATGAGGTCGTTGCCATCAACGATCTGACCTCTTCCAAGATGCTCGCGCATCTGCTGAAGTACGACTCCACGCAGGGCAACTACGCTCGTGACCACAAGGTCGAGTACAACGAGGGCGAAGGCGAAGACAACTATATCGTTGTCGACGGCAAGAAGATCGTCATCTACAAGATGCCGAACGCGGCCGACCTGCCCTGGGGCAAGCTCGACGTTGACGTCGTCCTCGAGTGCACCGGTTTCTATACCAGCAAGGCAAAGGCTCAGGCTCACATCGACGCCGGTGCCAAGAAGGTCGTCATCTCCGCTCCGGCCGGCAACGACCTGCCCACCATCGTCTACAACGTCAACCACGACAAGCTGACGAAGGAAGACAACATCATCTCCGCCGCCTCCTGCACCACCAACTGCCTGGCTCCCATGGCCAAGGCTCTGAACGACTATGCGCCCATCGTCTCCGGCATCATGACCACCGTCCATGCCTACACCGGCGACCAGATGCCCCTCGACGGCCCGCAGCGCAAGGGCGACCTGCGCCGCAGCCGCGCTGCCGCTGTGAACATCGTTCCGAACTCCACCGGCGCTGCCAAGGCCATCGGCCTCGTCATCCCCGAGCTGAACGGCAAGCTCATCGGCTCTGCTCAGCGTGTCCCGACTCCCACCGGCTCCACCACCATCCTGGTCGCCGTCGTCAAGGGTAAGGACGTCACCGTCGACGGCATCAACGCCGCGATGAAGGCGCAGTCCAACGAGTCCTTCGGCTACAACGAGGATCTCATCGTCTCCTCTGATGTCATCGGTATGCGCTTCGGCTCCCTGTTCGATGCCACGCAGACCATGGTCAGCAAGATCGACGACGACACCTATCAGGTTCAGGTCGTTTCCTGGTACGACAACGAGAACTCCTACACCTCTCAGATGGTCCGCACCATCAAGCACTTCTCCAACCTGCTGTAATTTTTACAAACAGGCTGCATCCGGCGCAGCCGCCTGAGGGAGCGCTCCCGCAGGGCGCGCCGCATACCAAAACCGCCGTGCGAACGGGTTTCCGTCCGCACGGCGGTTTTTTGCAAGAAAGGCGGGACGAAAACAGATAACCGGGACGAAAACACACGATATAAGACCCAAAATCCCGGTTTTCCAAATTAAACCGTCCCAATTTTCGTGTCATTGCGAGGCCGCAACGCGGCCGTGGCAATCTTCAAGCCGAAGGTATGGTATCCCGGAACGAAGTACGGTGCCCCTGCGAGACGGATTTCAAACATTTCGGAAATAAAAATGGTAGGTTTTATTGCAAAACCTACCATTTTTGTG
>URCY01000051.1 GCA_900546415.1 uncultured Eubacteriales bacterium | reverse complement strand
CTGTCAAAGAACCCCTGCTTTCACGCGGCGAAAGCAGGGGTTCTTTGACAGACTGACGCGGCCATTGGCCGCGCTTCGTTTTTTACATTTTATCCGGCGCCGAGAAGCCCAGCAGGTCGATGCATTCCTCCAGCGCGCGGCGCGCAAGGGCGACGAGCGCCACATAGCCGCGGCGCTTCTCCTCGTCCGGCTCGGTCAGGATGCGCGTCTCGTGGTAGAAGCGGTTGACCGCGCCCGCCAGCTCGTAGGCATAGGCGCAGATGACGTTCGGCGCGGAATCGCGGTAGGCCATGGCGAGCTGCTCGGGCATGTTCGCAAGGCAGAGCTGGAGGGCAAGGGCGCTCTCGCTGTCCGCCGGAACAACGGCAAGGTCGGCACAGTCAGAATCGTAACGCGCCATAATCGACTTGATGCGCACGATGGTATAGAGCAGATACGGGCCGGTGTTGCCCTCGAAGGCCGCGAAGCGCTCGATGTCGAAGATGTAGTCCTTCGTGGCGAGGTTGGACAGGTCGCCGTATTTCAGCGCGCCGACGGCGATGAGCTTGGCGGTCTCGTGCGCCTCGTCGGCCGGGACGATCTTGTTTTCGCGGATGCGCTCCTCGACGTAGCCGGTCGTGTCGGCGATGAGCGTCTCGAGGCGCATGACGCCGCCGTCGCGGGTCTTGAAGGGCTTGCCGTCCTTGCCGTTCATCGTGCCGAAGCCGATGTGCTGCAGCTCGGTCGTTTCGGGGACGATGCCGCTCTTCTTGGCCGCGCGGAACACCTGCTCAAAATGCAGCGCCTGCCGCTTGTCGGTCAGATAGAGGATCTTGTCGGGGTGATAATCCTGCACGCGCTGCACGAGCGTCGCGAGGTCGGTTGTTGCGTAAAGCGTCGCGCCGTCGGACTTGACGAGAATGCAGGGCGGAAGCTCCTTCTTGTCGCCCTCCTGCGCCACGTCGATGACCTTCGCGCCCTCGCTCTCGCGCAGGATGCCCATGGCCTCGAGCCGCTCGAGCATCGGCGGGATATACGGCTCGGCGTCGCTCTCGCCCTTCCAGACGTCGAAGCTGACGTTCAGGTTCTCATAGTTGCGCTTGAGGTCGGCGACGGAGACGCGCATGATCTGCTGCCAGAGGGCATAGTAGCCGCAGCGGTGCGCCTGAAGCTCGGCGGTGGCGGCGTGCGCCTTGGCGGCAAACTCCGCGTCGACCTTGCTCTTGCCGCTGGCGCAGGGATAGATCTCCTCCAGCTCGCCGATGGTGAACGGCGCCTCGGCGGGATATTCCCCGGTGAAATCGGGGTCGAAATAGGGCAGCTCGGGGCGGCGCTCGCGCAGCTCGGCGATGATGAGCCCCATTTGCAGCCCCCAGTCGCCGAGGTGGATGTCGCCGATGACCTCGTTGCCGAAGTAGCGATAGATGCGCTTGATGCTCTCGCCGATGATGGCCGAGCGCAGGTGGCCGATGTGCAGCGGCTTGGCGACGTTCGGGCCGCCGTAATCGAGCACGACGGTGCGCTTGCGCGGCGCTCCGGCGACGCCGAGGCGTGCTCCGGCGCGCATTTCGTTCAGATGCGCGGCGAGGCACGCGGGGCAGACGCAGAAGTTGATGAAGCCGGGCTTCACGGCCTCGCAGCGCTCCACGACGCCCTTGGCCTCGAGCGCGCGCACGACGTCCTCGGCGATCAGCAGCGGCGCCTTATGGGCAGACTTCGCCGCGGGCATGGCGCCGTTGCACTGAAACTGGCAAAGGTCGGGGCGGTTCGATACCGTGACCTTGGCATAGGACGGGTCATAGCCCGCCTTTTCAAAGGCATCGGCAAGGGTCGCCGACAGCTTTTCGAGTAATGCTTCCATAGATATGCTCCTTGTTATTCCGCCAGTTCGCGGTACATGGCCGACGCGTCGTCCTTGCGGACGGCCTCGGCAACGGCCAGCACCTCAACGGCCAGCGTTTTTGCGCCGAACGTGATGCGCAGCACGTCGCCGACCTTCACGTCGTAGGAGGCCTTGGCGGGCTTGCCGTTGACCGTCACGCGGGCGTTGTCGCAGGCCTCGTTGGCGACGGTGCGCCGCTTGATGAGCCGCGAGACCTTGAGATATTTGTCTAAACGCATGATAAAAACACCTTTCTTGTCAGGCAGGCACTGCAAAAGGGGCTGCCTGGCAGCCCCTTTTCGCATCAAAACTTATTTTGCGACGGCGTCCTTCAGAGCCTTGCCTGCCTTGAAGGCGGGGAGGCTGGCTGCGGGGATCTCGATCGTCTCGCCGCTTCTGGGGTTGCGGCCGGTGCGCGCCTCGCGCTGCTTCGTCTCGAACGTGCCGAAGCCGACGAGCTGAACCTTGTCGCCTGCGACGAGCGCGGCGGTGATGGTGTCGATGACGGCGGCGAGCGCCTTCTCTGCGTCCTTCTTGGACAGGCCGGACTGATCGGCGACCTTTGCAACGAGTTCATTTTTGTTCATGAGTAGTTACCTCTTTCTTCAATATAATCTGTCTGATTTCAGACGTCTGCGTCTCTGCCTATAAAATTTACCATATGTTACGCAATTACGCAAGTAAAAAAATGGGAAAACTCAGCGAATGCGCAGAATTTTTGCGATTTTGTCGCCCTTCGGGAGCAGCATACAGTCGTCATAGGTGATCGCCTTGAGCATAATGACCAGTAACGCATAAACGATCACAGCCACGAGCAGCGCGCCGAAGCAGCAGAGGATCGTGTTGGCAATGAGACCGGTCAGCAGGCGGTAGACGCCAAAGGTGGCTGCGCCCATGACGATCGCGGCGAGCGCGCTCTTCCAGAACGCGGGGATCAGGCGCGGCGGCTTGCTCATGATGCGGTGCATGGTGAAGATATTCAGCAGCATATAGACCACGAAGCAGGCCAGCGTGCCGACGGGCGCGCCGAGGATGCCGATGGCGGGATTGCCGACGAGGATATAGTTGACCACGACCTTGACCACGCCGCCGATGAGCATGTTGACCATCGGGAGCCACGGGCGGTTATGCGCCTGCATGATGGCCGTCGTGACGGTGGTCACGCCGTTGATGAGCACGGTCGGCGCAAGCAGCGCCAGCAGTGCGGCCGCCATCTGCACGCGGCTGTCGCCGTAGTGCCCGAGCAGCGCCATGATCGGCTCGGAGAGCACCAGCAGGCCGACGGTGCAGGGCATGGCGATCAGGCCGGTCAGGCGCAGGGAGGAATCCTGCACGAGCGTCGCGCCCTTTTCGTCGTTTTTGGTCAGGCAGGCGGTAATGGCCGGGATGATCGCCGCCGTGATGCAGGGGAAGAAGGCGGTCGGGAAGTTGAAGATCGTCGAGCAGAGGGCGTAGACGCCGCTCTGGTTCTCCACGGCGGTCTGCATCACGTCGCTCAGGGACATTCCGGCCGAGCCGTTCTGCTGCGCCAGCGCGAGCATCTGCCCCATCCAGCTCTCCGCGCCGACGGCGGTCGCCCTGGCGGCGTCGAGCAGACGGCGCGTGACCATGATCTCGTCGACGAGGTTGATGAGCTGCAGACCCGCTGCGCCCAGCGTGATCGGCACGGCGATGGCCAGCAGCTTGCGCGCCGTTGCGCCGTAGGACTCCGCCTCTCCGCCGAGCGCGGCGACCTTTCCGCGGTTGCGGCGGTACTTGACGATCACGTAGCCCGCCGAGGCCGCCGCACCGAGGCTGATGCCGACGATCGACGCGCCGGAGGCCAGCGCGAGGTCATCCGTGGCGCGCTTGACGAGCCACGCAAAGGTCAGGCCGAGCAGAAGCTTGCCCAGCGCCTCGATGACCTGACTGACGGCCGTCGGCGTCATATCGCCCTGCCCCTGGAAGAAGCCGCGGCAGGCCGAGGCGACGCAGATGCACAGCACGGCAGGGCCGAGCGCAAAGATCGAATACCACGCGTTCGGCATGGACATGACGTCCGTGGCCAGCCACTTCGGGAAGAGCATCATGGCGCCCGTTCCGAGGAAGCCGATGATGAGATAGGCGGTCATAGCCGTGCGGAAGATGCGCTGCATCTGCCTGCCGTTGCCGCGTGCGCGCGCCTCGGAGACCATGCGGCTCATGGCCACCGGCAGACCAGTCGTCGAGACGACCAGCAGCACGGTGTAGATCGCATAGGCCTTGTTGAAATAGGCGAAGCCCTGCGAGTCGATGATCTGGTTCAGCGGCAGCTTGTAGAGCATACCGATGACCTTGACGACAATGGTCGAGATCGAGAGGATCGCGGCGCCGGTCAGGAAATTTTGCTTTTTTTCGGGTTGATTGCTCAAATGGATCCTTCCTTCCGGGAAAAATTATTTGGCGTTCGCGGGGAAGAGCTTCGGCATGACATAGCTGCTCAGCTCCTCAACGACCCGTTGCAGGTCGATGGTCTTGTATTCCCCGGCGGCATAGAGGATCTTGCCGCGCACCATGGTCATGACGACGTCGTTGCCGTGAACGGCATAGGTCAGGTGGCTCAGAACATTGTGGCAGGGCATCAGATGCGGCTGCGTGAAGTCGAGCAGGATCAGGTCGGCGTCCATGCCGAGCTTGATCATGCCGCACTCTGCCTCGCGCCCCTGCGAGCGCGCGCCGCAGACCGTCGCCATCATCAGCGCCGCCTGCGCCGGCAGCGCCTTCGGGCTGAGCGAGTCGACCTTGGCCAGCAGCGAGGCGGCCTTGATCTCCTCAAACATATCGAGGTTGTTGTTCGAGACGTTCGAGTCCGTGCCGAGGGCGACGTTCATCCCGGCCCTGACCATCTGCTCGACCTTGGCGATGCCGGAGGCCAGCTTCATGTTGGAGACGGGGTTATGCACCGCGCTCACGCCGCGCTTGGCCAGCAGCTTCATGTCGTCCGGCTCGAGCCAGACGCAGTGCGCCGCGCTCGCCGGGCCGTCAAAAACGTGGTGGCAGTCAAGGAGCTGCGCCGGGGTCAGGCCGTAGCGCTCCTTGCACTGCTCGTGCTCGAGCTTCGTCTCGGAGAGGTGGATGTGCATCCGCAGCCCCTCGCTCTGGCAGTATTCGCTCAGCGCTTCCCAGAGACGGTAGTCCGAGGTATACTCGCCGTGGATGGATGCGTCGATGCGGATGCGGCCGTTGTCATAGCCGTGCCATTTTTCCTTGATGGCGACCAGCTCCTGGCAGGCGGGGTTCGTGTCGAAGCAGAATTCCTCGCCGAAGAGCGTCGCGCCGCGGGAGATGTTGGCCTTGATGCCGCTCTCTGCGACGGCCTCGCAGACCTCATCGCAGAAGGTGTACATATCCGAGACGGACGTCGTGCCGAAGCGCAGGCACTCGGCCAGAGACAGCAGCGTCGCGGCCTTCACGCAGCGGCCGTCGAGGCGCTCCTCGGTCGGGAAGATGTAGTCCTTGAGCCACGTTTGCAGCTCGGTGTCGTCGGCGAAGCCGCGCATCGGCGACATGGCCAGGTGGGTGTGGCAGTTGATGAGGCCGGGCATGAGCACCATGCCCTCGCCGTTGATGATCTGCTGCGGCTTTTCCTCGGGAGCCTTGCGGGAGAGATAGCTGATCTTGCCGTCCGTCACGCCGACAAAGGCCGAAAACAGCACGCGCAGGTCTTCGTCCATCGTTACGACCGTGACGTTGGAAAAAAGTGTGTCCATTGCATTGATCCTTTCTTATATGTGTATTTTTGTGGCAGCGCCGAGCAATTCGGCAGGCGGCTTCGTCGACGGCGCCGCCTTATGGTTCTTTCCGGTTGAGGAGCGCGAAGGCCTGCGCCTTCTGCGCCAGCACGTCGTCCAGACGCGCGAGATACTGCTGGGGAAATTTCGGGTTGTGGAAGCGCTCGAGCGTCCCGTCGGGCAGGTTGATCTTGGTCATTGCGCCGCCGCCGAGGGAGAGGATCGAGTGCAGCTCCTCCATCATGTAAATATTATAAAGTCCGGCGTAGCCCGGCTTGCACCAGCCCACGTTTTCAAAGCTCCCGGACATATATTTCTGCCGGTAAAGGTAATACGGCGCATAGCCGCGCTCCCGCAGGGCGCGCTCGGCGTATTGCAGCATCTGCCGTACCTCCTCGGCCGAGGGGAGCGTGAGCTGCCGCATGGCAAGCTCCGCGCCGCGCTTGAGCGCCAGTGTGTGAACTGTGACGTTGCTCGGCGCAAGCGCGAGCACGGCGTCGAGCGAGGCCGCAAAGGATTCCGGCGTGTCGCCGGGCAGACCGGCGATCAGATCCATGTTGATGCCGTCGAAGCCGACCCGGCGCGCCGCCTCATAGGCCGCGACGGTCTGCGCGGCGGTGTGGCGGCGGCCGACGGCGCGCAGGACGGCGTCGTTCATCGTCTGCGGATTGATGCTCACGCGGTCGCAGCCGCCGGCGCGGATGGCGCGGAGCTTCTCGCCGTCGAGCGTGTCCGGCCGGCCGCCCTCCACGGTATATTCTATCAGACCGCCGAGGTCAAAATGCGTCCGAATCGCGTCCATGAGCCGCCGGAGCTGCGGCGTGGAGAGCGTCGTGGGCGTGCCGCCGCCGATATAGAGCGTGCGTACGCGCCGTCCGCTCCCGGCCAGCAGCCGCCCGACCGTCTCGACCTCGCGGATCAGCGCGTCGAGGTACTGCGGCAGCAGCCCGGCGGTCTTCTCGGTGCTGGCGCTGACGAAGCTGCAATAGATGCAGCGCGTCGGGCAGAACGGAATGCCGATATAGACCGACACGTCGTTCGGCTCGAGCCGCTTCACGGCCTCGGCCGTGGCAAGGCTTGCCTCAACGCAGAGCCGCCGCCGCGCCGGGCTGACGTGATAGCGCTCCCTGAGCAGGCGGTCGGCGTCCTTGGCCGTGCCGCCGCTCAGCAGGCAGCGGGTGGTCAGCTTCGTCGGGCGCACGCCGGAAAGGCTTCCCCACTCCGGCGGGTCGCGGAGCTGCATGGCCGCGTCATAATAGGCGTTTTGCAGCAGGCGACGCCGGGACGGGACGTCCGCCCGGTCTGCGCGCAGACGGCTCACCGCGCGGGCGGTTTTCCCGTGCAGCGTCAGCTCGGCCGTCGCCGTCAGCCACGTTTTGCCGACGTGCAGCGCCGAGACCGCGCCGTCGCCCGAGAAGGGCGCGTCGACCGGCTCCATCGGCTCGTCCGGAAAGAGGGCGAGCTGCAATTGTTCCACAGCGTAGCGGTCGTCATGACCGCGCAAAAGTAGCTTCATAAGCGCCTCAAATCATCTTTTTCAGCTCAAACAGGGCGTTCATCGCCTCGATGGGCGTCATCGTCTCCACGCTGAGCTGCTCCAGCCGCCTGCGCAGGCTGTCGTTTTCCAAATTGGTCATGGAGATCTGGTCGTCCGCCGCGACGCGCACGGTCTTGACCGGCGCGCCGTTTTCGAGCTTCTTCAGCAGCTCCCGTGCGCGGCGCACGACGCGGTCGGGCAGACCGGCCAGCTTCGCGACCTCGACGCCGTAGGAATCGTCGGCCGCGCCGGGGACGATCTTGCGCAGGAAGACGATCTCGCCGTCGCGCCTGCGCACGGCGATGTTATAGTTCCGCACGCCCTCCAGCTCGTTTTCGATGTCGGTCAGCTCGTGATAGTGCGTGGCGAAGAGGGTTTTTGCGCCGAGGCGCTTCGGGTCGGCGGCGTACTCGAGCACGGCGCGGGCAATGGCCATGCCGTCGAAGGTCGACGTGCCGCGCCCGATCTCGTCGAGGATCAGCAGCGACCGGTTCGTCGCATGGGTCAGGATCTCCGCCACCTCGCTCATCTCGACCATGAAGGTCGATTTGCCGGTGGAGAGGTCGTCGGACGCGCCGATGCGCGTGAAGATCCGGTCGACCACGCCGATGCGCGCCGAGGCCGCCGGAACAAAGCAGCCGATCTGCGCCATCAGAACGATCAGCGCGACCTGCCGCATATAGGTGGATTTACCGGCCATGTTCGGGCCGGTCAGAATGGCCACGCGGCTGCTCTGCGTGTCGAGCGCCGTGTCGTTCGGGACGAACAGACTGTCCTTGAGCACCTGCTCGACGACCGGGTGCCGTCCGTCGCGGATCGTGATCTCGCCGGAGAAATCGACCTCCGGCCGACAGTAGCCGTATTTGACGGCGATGTGCGCAAAATCGGCCAGCACGTCCAGTGCGCCGACGGCGTTCGCCGTGCGCAGGATGCGGTCGGCCTGCGCCGCAAGCTGCTGCCGCAGGGTCTGAAAATGCTCGTATTCGAGCGCGGTGATGCGCTCCTTGGCCGTGAGGATGGTGTTTTCCAGCTCCTTCAGCTCCGGCGTGATGAAGCGCTCGCCGCTCACGAGCGTCTGCTTGCGGATGTAGCTGTCCGGAACCTGCGAGACCTGCCCCTTGGCGACCTCGATGTAATAGCCGAACACGCGCGTGTAGCCCACGCGCAGGTTTTTGATGCCGGTTTTTTCCTTTTCCTGCGCCTCGATCGCGGCCAGCGTGCCCTTGCCGCCGCTGAGCACGTCGCGCAGGCGGTCGATCTCGGCGTCGTAGCCGTCGCGGATCAGCCCGCCCTCGCGGACGGTGAAGGGCGGCTCGTCGACGATCGCGGCGTCGATCGCGTCGCAGAGGTCGGTCAGATCGTCCATCTCCCCGAGCAGCACGGCGAACATCGGCGCGGCAAGCCCGCCGACCAGTTCACGCAGCTTTGCGATCGGGCGGCAGCCGCCGCTCAGCGCGACGAGGTCGCGGGCGTTGGCCGCCCCGGTGACGATCCGCGCGGTCACGCGCTCGAGATCGGTCACGTCGCCGAGCGTCTGCCGCAGCTCCTCGCGCTCCATCGTCCGCTTGCTCAGCTCCTCCACGGCGCAGAGCCGCTGGGAAATGCGCTTGGGCTGCATGAGCGGCTTTTCCAGCCAGCTCCGCAGGGTGCGGCTGCCGAGCGAGCAGCAGCATTTGTCGAGCACCCAGAGCAGACTGCCGCGTTTTTCGCCGCTGCGCAGCGTCTCGGTCAGCTCCAGATTGCGCCGCGCCGTCAGATCCAGCTCCAGAAAGCGCCCGGTGTCGTAATAATCCAGCGTGCGGACGTGCGTCAGGCTGACCTTGCGCAGCTCGCGCAGCGTCCGCAGCAGCGCTCCGGCGCTGCGCCAGAGCACGGGCTGCCGGTCAATGCCCAGCTCGGCAAGGCTCTTGCCGAACTGCTCCTGCACGGTCTGCGCCGTGGTCTGCGGGTCGAAGAGCACGGCCGCGCCCTGATCGGCGCAGCAGCTCAGGCGCTCGTTGAGCGCCGCCGTGAGTGCGTCGTTGTGCGAGGCCTCGCCGCCGCGCAGCACCTCGGCCGGAGCAAAGCGCCCCAGCTCGGAGATCACGCGGTCGACGGCCAGCGCGCCGTCGCAGCAGGTAAGGTAAAATGCGCCCGTCGAAATGTCGCAGAAGCTGACGCCGTAGGCGCCGTTTTCCCCGAACACGCAGGCGAAATAGTTGTTGCGCGATTCGTCGAGCATCGAGCTTTCGACGACCGTGCCGGGCGTGACGATGCGGACGATGTCGCGCTTGACCAAGCCCTTGGCCAGCGCGGGATCCTCCATTTGCTCGCAGATGGCGACCTTATAGCCGCGCTGCACCAGCCGCGCGATATAGGCCTCGGCCGCGTGATACGGCACGCCGCACATCGGCGTCTGATCCTGCTTTTCCTTGCCGCGGTCGCGCGTGGTCAGCGTCAGATCCAGCTCCTTGGCCGCAATCCGCGCGTCCTCGTCGAACATCTCGTAAAAATCGCCCAGCCGGAAGAACAGAATGCAGTCGGGCTTCTGCTCCTTGATCTCGAGATATTGCCGCTTCATCGGCGTCATTTCCGCCATGAGCAGCCCTCCCTCCTTTGTTATCGTTCGCCGACCAGGCTCCAGGTGGTCGAATCGGTGACGGTTACATTCAAAAATTGTCCGATCAGCTCGTCGCCGCCGTCGAGGCGCACAAGGCGGCCGCCGTCGGTGCGCGCGGTCAGCTTGTCGCCGTCTCGGCCGTCGACCAGCACGCGCAGCGTTTTGCCGATGTACGCGCGGTGCTTTTCCTCGGAAATGCGGTTTTGCAGGGCGCAGAGGCGGTCAAAGCGCTGATTTTTCTCGGCGCGGGGCGTCGGATCGTCCATGGACGCCGCAGGCGTCCCGGCGCGCGGGGAGAAGATAAAGGTGAACAGCGCGTCGTAGCGCACGCGCTCGATGAGCTTCAGAGTGTCCTCAAATTCCGCTTCCGTCTCGCCGGGGAAGCCGACGATCACGTCGCTCGTGAGCACCAGCTCGGGCATCAGGCTCCGGCCGTAGTCGACCAGCTCGAGGTATTGCGCGGCGGTGTAGCGCCGGTTCATCGCGTGCAGCACGCGGTCGTTGCCGGACTGGAAGGGCAGATGGAACTGCTTGCAGATCTTATCGTATTTTGCGATCGTGTCGAAGAGCTTGCGGCTGGCGTCCTTCGGATGAGACGTCATGAAGCGCAGGCGGAACTCGCCGTCCAGCTCGGCCACGGCGGCCAGCAGATCGGCAAAATCCATGCCGCAGTCGAGATCCCTGCCGTAGGAATTGACGTTCTGCCCGAGCAGGGTGATCTCCTTATAGCCCTGCGCGATCAGCGCGCGGCATTCGTCGAGCACGTCCTGCGGACGGCGCGAGCGCTCGCGGCCGCGCACATAGGGCACGATGCAGTAGGAGCAGAAGTTGTTGCAGCCGTACATGATCGAGACCCACGCCTTGAGCGTGTTCGTGCGCACGACGGGGATGCCCTCGGCGATCGACCCGGCGGAGTCCTCCACGGAGAACACGCGCTTTTTCCCGGTCAGCACGCGCAGCAGCAGCGACGGGAACTCCCACAGATGATGCGTGGAGAACACGGCGTCGACATAGGGATAGGAATTCTTCACGCGCTCGACCACGGCGGGCTGCCCCATCATGCAGCCGCAGAGGAAGATCTTCTGACGCGGGTGGCGGCGCTTCGTGTGTACGAGCGCGCCGACGTTGCCGAACACGCGCTGCTCGGCGTGCTCGCGGATGGCGCAGGTGTTGAAGATCACGGCGTCGGCGCCCTCGGCCGAGTCGGTCAGGCCGTAGCCCGCGGCCTCGAGCATCCCGCGCAGCTGCTCGGAATCGGCCTCGTTCTGCTGGCAGCCGTAGGTTTCGACGTAGGCCGTCGGTGTGACGCCCTGCGTCGTCCAATAATCGCGGATCTCCGCGCAGAGCCGCTGCTGGCGCTCGACCTGCTCCGGCGTGATTCGAGTGGTTTTGCTGTTCAAAGGGCATTCCTCCGCATTTTATTCGATGATTATTTTTACTATTGTATCAATTTTTTCGTGACTTTTCAAGAGCGGAATCCCCGGATGCAAAAAAACCTGACGAAATCTGCCGTCAGGCTGTTGCACAAACGCAAAAATTCGTCTATAATGAGATCAGAATACGGAAAGGGGAACGATTCTGCATGAATACCTACAGTGTCCGCATGAAACAGGTCGTTGAGCAGTTTAACCTTACGGTGCTTCACGCGTCGACGGATTACGAGACCGTCGAGATCATGGTCGAGGAGGTCAGCCGCCCCGGCCTTCAGCTTGCCGGCTTCTTCAACCACTTCGAGCCGCTGCGGCTGCAGGTGATCGGCAATGTCGAGTCCGCCTATATCAGCGAGCTTTCCCACGAGCGCCTGCTCGAGGTGTTCAGCGAGATGTTTTCCAAGAAAATTCCGGCGCTGATCTTCGCCCGGAACATCGAGCCGACGCCGGAATGCCTTGAAATGGCAAAAAAATACGACGTCACCGTTCTGCGCTGCCTCGAGTCGACGTCTTACATTGTCTCGTCGCTCATCACCTACCTCAAGAGCGCCCTCGCCCCGCGCATTACGCGCCACGGCGTGCTCGTCGAGGTCTACGGCGAGGGGCTGCTGCTGATGGGCGAGAGCGGCATCGGCAAGAGCGAGGCCGCCGCCGAGCTGCTCAAGCGCGGCCACCGGCTGATCTCCGACGACGCCGTCGAGATCCGTAAAATCGCCGGAAACACCCTGATGGGCACGTCACCCGAGCTGATCCGGAACTATATCGAGATCCGCGGCATCGGCGTCATCAACGTTGCCAAGCTCTTCGGCATGGCCGCGATCAAGACCGAGACGGCCATCGATCAGGTCATCAACATCGTCCCGTGGAGCAGCGAGCAGATGTACGACCGCCTCGGGCTGGAGGAGCAGCATATGGATCTGCTCGGCGTCAAGGTTCCGGCCATTACGATCCCGGTCAAGCCCGGCCGCAATCTGGCGATCATCCTCGAGATCGCGGCGATGAACAGCCGCCAGAAGAAGATGGGCTATAACGCCGCCGCCGAGTTCACCGAGCAGCTCAACCGCCACTTCGACGAGCAGAACGGGCACAGGTTCTGAGTGCAGCGTGCCGCCCCTGCGGCCTCGCAATGGCACGAATTTGAAACGCGCTTGTTCGGAAACCGAATTTTTTTGGAAAGCTCTGATTCAATCGCAAGAGTGGTCAGCGAGGGATTTTGTTCCAAACCGATCAGTTGGGGCAAAAGACCCGCTGAACACCGCTGCCGATTGATTCAGAGGGCCCTTTGGTCATAGAAGGAGGAATCACCATGATTTGCAAGCAGTGCGGCGCGGAGATGCCGAACCGGGCAAAATTCTGCACGGAGTGCGGCGCCGACCTCTCCGACCGGCTCGATGAGCGCCGTGAATCGACAGACGACGTGGCTGCCGACGAGGCCGAGCCCGCGCCGGACATCTATCCCTCGGACGGAGCCGACGCGGCCGACGAGCCGTCGCAGGCCGTTCTCGACCGCTCCCCGAACAACAGGCCGAACCGCCGCCTGCTGATGGGGCTGCTGCTGTGCGGCGTTGCCCTCCTGCTGGCTGTGCTGATGCTCCTGCTTCACGGCCTTTACCGCTGACCGGCCGGGTCTTTTTCGATCCGGCGGGCTTTTTCCCGCTTCCCCGCGAGCCAAATTAAAGCTTCCCGATGACGGAAGCCCCGCCGGTTCATGACGAACCGACGGGGCTTCCGTTTTTTTGCTACAATAAAAGCGGTAGGTTTTCCACGGAAAACCTACCGTTTCTGTGTCATTGCGAGGAGCGCAGCGACGTGGCAATCTTAAAGTTTGAGGTATGGCATCCCGGAACGAAGCACGGGAGCACGAAGCAAGAGGGAAGCCCTATCACAAAAACATGGATTCCCTGCGTTGTCTTGCATCCTCTTTCTTCATTTTATGGTTCTTGTTTCGTTCCGCGCAACCATAGTTCGTTACGGGATGGCAAATCGATTCGTTAAAGATTGCCGCGTCGGGCGCACGCGCCCTCCTCGCAATGACAAATCTGGTGGGTTTTGCGGGAAAACGG
>URCY01000050.1 GCA_900546415.1 uncultured Eubacteriales bacterium | reverse complement strand
TCAATCTGGAACAAAATCCCTCGCTGACCGCTCTTGCAATTTAATCAGAGGTTCCCTTGACGGGACGAACGCGCCCGTAAAGACGCAAAAGGAGAGAGAGTTATGAAATGTGAAAATTGCGGCAACGAGCTTCCGGACTCCGCGCGCTTCTGCAACGTCTGCGGTGCGCCGCAGCAGCAGGAGCAGCCCGCGCCGGAGGCAGCCCTTGCCCCGACGACCCTTGACGAAACCGTGCCCGCTCCGGCGGAAGAAGCTCCCGCGCAGCCGGTCGACGGGGCAGAAGCTCCTGCCGATGCCCCTGCGGCGGATGCCGCGCAGCCGACGCTGCCGGAGGATCCGGAGCAGCCGCTCTGGAACGCGGACGTCCCGCAGGGCTATGTGGTCAACCCGGCCTATGAGACGCCGCCCGCGCCGAAAAAGCGCAATCGCAGGAAGATCCTGGCGATCACGCTGCCGAGCGTGGCGGTGGTTCTGGTCGCGGCCGCGCTGGCGCTGTATTTTCTGATGTTCAACACGCCGACCTATCGCCTGATGCGCGCGGCAAAGCGCACGGGCGAGCTGCTGCAGGCGCAGTTTGTCGACTGCACGAACCTGAAGCGGGCGGTGCAGAATGCAAAGACGCTGGATCAGAAGGCAGAATTCTCGGTCGAGCTGAATGCGGAATCGGCCGGGGACGAGTGGTCATCCGAGATGAAGGCGGCCTGCCGCGTGGATGTCAGCCGCGCCAAGCGGGAGGCGCTCGTCACGGCCTCCAGTGAGAGCAACGGCAATTCCTTCGACCTGACCCTCGCGGATTTTGACGGAACGGCTTATCTCACCAGCGACCGGGCGCTCTCCGGCGACGTCTATTCCCTCCCACTGGAAAATCTGGGCAAGGAGCTGAAGGATTCGGCGCTTGCCGAAGCGCTTGGACTGGATGTGGACGAAAATCTGAGCATCGACCCCTTCACCGATGCCTCGTTTGCGACCTACCGCGCGAGCAACCCGGCCGCGTGGACGGATTTTACCGATTCGCTCGAGGTCGAGTCGCTCGACAAGGAGGACGGCGACACGCGCTATCGCGTCACGGCCGACGCCAAGGCGCTTCAGGCGCTCGTGGAGGACTACCTGCGCTATCAGTTTGACGCGGTCTATGGCAAGGACGTGGTGGACATCACGGTCGACGAGCTGTTCGGAGACGACACCGAGGCCGAGCTGTTCGGAGACGACGCCGAGGCCGAGCTGACCGTCGGCGTGCGCGACGGCCTGCTGCACACGCTTGAGCTGGAGCTTGGCGGCAGCGAGCTGCTGCTCACAATGGAGCAGACCGACGGGGGTCTGCACTTCGTGCTGTCCGACGAGGAGGACGAAACGAGCAGCCTGACGGTCACGCTGCAAAAAACGGACAAGGGCGTCACGCTCACGGCCGAGTTTGTCGGCGACGAGTTCCGCATTCAGACCGAGGACAACATGATCCTCGACGCGTGGAATCTGATGCTGAAGCGCAGCGAAACGCCCACCGCGACGCTGGAGCTGGCCTTTGAGGACGGCGACGGCCTGCTGCGCGTGACGCGCAACGGAAAGGTGCGTGAGCTGCACTATTCCACCGAGAACGACGGGATGAAGCTCACCATGCAGTCGGCTGACGGCGTCGATTTCGAGCTTGCCGTGATGCCGTATGATCCGATCGAGCTTGACACCTCCGGGGCGGAGTCGCTTCTCGACATGACCTCGACGGAGCTTCAGATCTTTGCCATGAAAATTTACACCAATCTTTCGCGCTGAGGAACAGCCGGCTTCGGTCGGCTTCTCCGTTCGCACAGAGAGGGGAGACTTTTCGTGAAAACACCCATTCGAATTTTCTGTGCGCTGCTGCTGGCGGCGGCGATGCTCTGCGTCTGCCTCGACTGGCTCGGCGCGCCGGACGGCCTGCCCGACGGCGCAAGCTTCGGCACGGCGGTCGATCCGCTGCTGGAGGACGGCAGCCTGACCGGTGCGGAGCTGTTCTCCATGCTCCCGTCGCTGGCCGGCGGCGACCCGGAGGCCTACGGCGGCGTGCTTGGGCTGGTGTTCTATCTGATCTCCACGGCTGCGACGGCGATCACGCTGCTCGTCGGCTTCATCGAGCTGATCCTGCACCTCTGCGGCCGCAGGAGCCGCGGCTGGGCGCTGCCGCTGCTCGTGTCGCTCTCGGCGCCGTTCTTCGTGCTCCTGCTGCTCTATGCGCAGGGCGAGTACGGCGAGAACGTGCTGACGCTGCGCCCTGCGCCCGTGGCGGCCTTCGCCGCGACGCTGCTGTCCGCCCTGCTTTGGACGCTCTGCTGGCGCGCCCCGCGCCGTGCGGCCGAGCCGGAGGCGTATGATGACGGCTATGCCGACGGCGATTATGAGCGCGGCTATGCCGACGAACCGGACGACGCGCCGGAGGAGTATGGCGACTACGACGATTATGACGATTATGACGAGCCGGACGGCTATGACGATCCGCCGGAGCGCGGCAAGCGCCACGAGCGCTATCGTCCGCCCGCGCTCGGCCCGCAGGTCTATACGCCGCGCATGACGGCGCAGGAGCCGGAGACCTTTGAGGAGACGCAGCCGTCTGACGAGCCGCACCGGACGGACGGCGCGCGCCCGTCTGACGGGTATCGACGCGCGGACGGCTCGCGGCAATTTGACGGCCGGGCGGATGCTCTGCGGCCGACGCCGCGCCCCCACCCCTACGATCAGGATGCGGAGCGCGATCCGGCGTGGCATCCGGCGTCCTTCGACGAGACCCGCATGATCCCGCGCGCCCGGCCGGAAGACCCAAACGCCCCGCACGGCGTCACGGACGCGGCGTGCGTTCTGCGTGTCGCCCCGGAGCTTTCGTACAGCGCCCCGCACGGCTCTGACGCTGCGCCCGGCGACCCGGAGCATTCGGATGCCACGCGCGTTCTCCTCGACGATTCGGACGCCACGCGCGTCCTGCCGGACTGCGGCAAAAAGTAAGCAGCCGCAGCCGGGGCTTCGCAGCGAGAGCTTCCCGTTGGCCATGTGCGGCTTCACAGCGAGGCACGGCTGAGGCCGTGCAAGGATATATGGCTTCGTCGTGCGATATATGCTCAGGATATACGGCCTTGCGGCCGCATGATATGGCGCCCCGGAGGGACGCCATGCGGTGTCGCCCCGCGGCGAATCTCAAATATTTCGGAAATAAAAATGGCAGGTTTTTCGTAAAAACCTGCCATTTTTGTGTCATTGCGAGGCCGCAGCGCGGCCATGGCAATCTTAAAGCCAAAGGCGTGGCATCCCGTGACGAAGCACGGGAGCGCGAAACAAAAAGGAATCCCTATCACAAAAAACAGGAGATTTGCTGCATCGTTTCGCGTCATCTTTCTTTATTTCAAGGTTCTGTTTCGTTCCGCCCTACCATAGTTCGTTCCGGGATGCCGTTTCGTTCCGTTTAAGATTGCCGCGTCGTGCGCAAAAATGCGCCCTCCTCGCAATGACAAATCTGGTGGGTTTTGCGGAAAAACGGAGCAGTTTTTGGAACGAAACGTTTGAAAAATGATGCGGAGCAGCACCGCGCAAAAATGACTTCATAAAACAAAAAACGTGTGTTTCCCAAACATAAGCGTTCCGTTTTCGTGTCATTGCGAGGAGCGCAGCGACGTGGCAATCTTAAAGCCAAAGGCATGGCCTCCCGTGGCGAAGCACGGGAGCGGAAAATGACAAAAATCCCTCGCTGACCGCTCTTGCGATTGAATCAGAGCTTCCCAAAAAAATCAAAAATTTTTTATAAACCTATTGACACGGTAGGTATATGGAGCTATAATACAGGAAACTTCCAGAAAACGGAGGCATGACCGATGAAAAATCAAGTCTACGGACGATGTAGCAGCCTTTTCAACCCGTGAAATCCAAAACCACAAAACAAAATTGAAAAGGAGAACAAAATCATGTCGAATATCTATACCTCTGCCGATCAGCTGATCGGCAAAACGCCGCTGCTGGAGCTGACCCATCTTGAAAAAGCTTATAACCTGAACGCGAGGCTACTCGCGAAGCTCGAATATTTCAATCCCGCCGGTTCGGTCAAGGACCGCATTGCCAAGGCAATGATCGACGACGCCGAGACGAAGGGTCTGCTCAAGGAAGGCTCTGTCATCATCGAGCCGACCTCCGGCAACACCGGAATCGGTCTGGCGGCCGTGGCGGCCGCGCGCGGCTATCGCATCATCATCGTGATGCCCGAGACCATGTCCGTCGAGCGCCGTCAGCTCATGAAGGCCTACGGCGCGGAGCTGGTGCTCACCGAGGGCGCGAAGGGCATGAAGGGCGCGATCGCCAAGGCCAAGGAGCTGGCCGAGGCCACGCCGAACAGCTTCATCCCCGGCCAGTTCGTCAACCCCGCGAACCCCAAGGCGCATTATGAGACGACCGGCCCGGAGATCTTTGCCGATACCGACGGCAAGGTCGACTATTTCGTCGCGGGCGTCGGCACGGGCGGCACCGTGACCGGTGTCGGCCGCTACCTCAAGGAAAAGCTGCCGCAGGTGAAGGTGGTCGCCGTCGAGCCGAAGACCTCCGCCGTCCTCTCGACCGGCGTGGCTGGCTCGCATAAGATCCAGGGCATCGGCGCGGGCTTCGTGCCGGACGTGCTCGACACGGCGATCTATGACGAGATCATTCCCGTCGAAAATGAGAACGCCTTTGCCACCGGACGCGAGATCGGCAAGCACGAGGGCGTGCTGGTCGGCATTTCCTCGGGCGCTGCGGTCTGGGCGGCCATCGAGCTGGCCAAGCGGCCGGAGAACGCCGGGAAGACCATCGTCGCGCTCCTGCCGGACACCGGCGACCGCTACCTTTCCACGCCGCTGTTCGCCGAATAAACCGCGGCTCGCCGAGCCGGATTCCCGCTTGATGCGAAAAATTTCTGTACGCCAAAACCTCCGATGTATCGGCTGCCGCAAGGTATTTCCCTTGCGGCAGCCCCTTTTTGCAGCAAGAAAACCACCGGCAGCGCCGGTGGTTTTCTTGCTGCAATGCTAAAAAGCGGCAGGTTTTACAGAAAACCTGCCACTTTTGCGTTCAAATATTCAGAGCTTCTCAGAATTTGCGTATACACTGCGCGCCGCAGGGGCGGCTCTGATCCGGTTACTGATTTCTGGATTTCATCAGCTGACGCATACGCACGGCGTGGTCAAGCTCGCGCTTGCGGATGCGCAGGGACTTCGGCGTGACCTCGAGCAGCTCGTCGTCCGCGAGGAACTCCATGCACTGCTCGAGCGACATGACGCGCGGGCTGGTGAGGCGCAGGGCGTCGTCCGAGCCGGCGGCGCGCATGTTGGTCAGCTGCTTCTTCTTGCAGACGTTGACGGTCATATCCTCGTTGCGGCTGCAAACGCCGACGACCATGCCGGCATAGACCTCCGTGCCCGGCCCGATGAAGAGCTGGCCGCGCTCCTGCGCGTTGAACAGGCCGTAGGCGCAGGCCTCGCCGGTCTCAAAGGCGACCAGCGAGCCGACCTTGCGGCGCTCGATCTCGCCCTTGACGGGAGCATAGGAATCCAGCACGGAGGACATGATGCCCTCACCGCGCGTGTCGGTCAAAAACTCGCTGCGGTAGCCGAACAGGCCGCGCGACGGAACCAGAAATTCCAGACGGTAGCGGCTGCCGACCGGCGTCATGGCGAGCAGGTCGCCCTTGCGCTTGCCCATTTTTTCGATCACGCTGCCCATGGACGCCTCGGGAACGTCGGCGACCATGCGCTCGATCGGCTCGCAGAGCTTGCCGTCGATCGTTTTGGTCAAAACGCGCGGCGTGCTGACCTGGAACTCGTAGCCCTCGCGGCGCATCGTCTCGATCAGGATCGACAGGTGCATCTCGCCGCGTCCGGCGACGTTGAAGGCGTCCGTGCCCTGCTCGGTGACGTGCAGGGAGACGTCCTTGAGCAGCTCGCGGTTCAGACGGTCGCGCAGGTTGCGCGAGGTGACGAATTTGCCCTCGCGCCCGGCGAACGGGGAGTCGTTGACCGAGAAGGTCATCTCGATCGTCGGATCGGAGATCTTCACGAAGGGCAGCGGCTCGACCTGCTCCGGCGCGCAGAGGGTGCGGCCGATGGTGATGTCGGCCATGCCGGAGAAGGCGACGATCTCGCCGGCCGAGGCCTCGGAGATGGGCTTCTTGCTCAGACCGTCGAACTCATAAAGCGCGGCGATCTTGCCCTTGGCGCTGTGGCTCGGGTCGTGATAGTCGCAGATGGCGACCTCCTGATTCAGGCGGATCGTGCCGCGCTCGATGCGGCCGATGCCGATGCGCCCGACGTAGTCGTTATAGTCGATGGACGAGACGAGCATTTGCAGCGGCGCGTTGCGGTCGCCGGTGGGCGCGGGGATATAATCGACGATCGTGTCGAACAGCGGCGAAAGGTCGACGCCGGATTCGTTCGGCGAATAGCTGCAAATACCCTGACGGGCGGAGCAGAACAGCGTCGGCGACTCGAACTGCTCGTCGGTGGCGTTCAGGTCGAGCAGCAGCTCGAGCACCTCCTCCATGACCTCCTCGATGCGGGCATCGAGCCGGTCGATCTTGTTGACGACGACGATGACCTTATGACCCAGCTCCAGCGCCTTTTGCAGCACGAAGCGCGTCTGCGGCATCGGGCCCTCGGCGGCGTCGACCAGCAGAATGACGCCGTTGACCATCTTGAGGATGCGCTCCACCTCGCCGCCGAAATCGGCGTGACCCGGGGTGTCGACGATGTTGATCTTGTAGCCCTTATAGTGCACGGCGGTGTTCTTTGCGAGGATCGTGATGCCGCGCTCGCGCTCGAGGTCGCCGGAGTCCATCACGCGGTCGACGACCGTCTGATTCTCGCGGTAAATGCCGCCCTGCTTGAGCATTTCGTCGACCAGCGTGGTCTTGCCGTGGTCGACGTGGGCGATGATGGCAATATTTCTGATTTTTTCTTGTTCGATCATTGGGCTTACCCCTCTCTGCGGCTCTGCCGCATGGCTATCTGTAGAATGTGTTCACAAAAAAGAAATATAGCACATTTTTCTCCTTTGTGCAAGAGTGTTTCCCCTATTTTCTGTCAGGAAAAGCGATTTTCCCGGAAAAAAGCTGCTCGATCGCGTCTCCGACCGCGCCGTCGGCCGAAGCGGCGGCAAAATGCACGCAGTCGAGCGCCGCGATCGTGGGGTCGCAGTCGCGCGGGACAAAAGCGAGGTCGGCGCTTTGCAGCAGCTCGAGGTCGTTCGGAGCGTCCCCGGCGCAGACCAGCCGGTCGCAGCCGAGCGCAGCCATCAGGCGCCGCGCGGCCGCGCCCTTGTCGCAGCCCTTCGGCCCGACCTCGAGCACGCGCGGCAGGGACCGCGTCACATAGCAACTGTCCCCGGCCTCGCGTAGCAAAAAGTCCCACAGCCGCTGCACGCGCTGCGCCGTCTGCGGCGGCAGCTCGTCCGGGCGCTCGATGAGGATCGCCTCGGCCGCCGTGCGCTCGGACGGCACGCAGAACACGAGCTTCATCCACGGCTGGGGAGGCAGCTCGCCGAAATGCGGCGCGACGCCCTGCGTTTGCAGGAAATATGCACGCTGATCGGGTTGACCGCGCATGAAATGCCCCTCGGCAGTCTGCACCTCGGCCTCGATGCCGGGGTCAAAGGCGACGGCGGCGTCGATGAGCCGCTGCGCGTCGAAGCGCATCGGCTGTTCCCAGAGTAGCCGGTGCGCCTGATAATCGTAGCAGGCCGAGCCGTTGAAGCAGAGGCAGGGCGCGTTGACCGGCACAAGCTCCAGCCGCGACGAGAGCAGACGCACGCTGCGGCCGCTGGCGATGCAGAAGCGGCCGCCGGCGTCGATGAAGCGCCTGATCCCGGCGCGGTTAGCCTCGGGGACGGTGCCGTCCGGCGCGGAGAGCGTGTGGTCGTAGTCGCTGGCGAACAGCACGCCGGCAAAGGGTTTTTCGTTCATGGCAGCCTCCTTCAAAAATCGCGGGATTTCGTATTTCAAAATTTTCAAACCGATCAGTTGGGGCAAAAGACCCGCTGAGCGCCGCAGCCGATTGATTCAGAGGGTCCTTGGGAAGGGATGTGATCGCATCGCTCTGACAAGTGCAAGCTTACCCGCAAAAAAGCGCATTCTCACCGTCTGCGTAAAGCTGTTTTTGGAAAAGGGCTACCGCAAAACCACGCTGGCGGAGATCATTGAAAAGGCGGACGTGTCTTACAGCTCGTTTCAGAATATTTTCCGCGCGAAGGACGGCGTTCTGACGGAGCTGGTCGCGTTCATGTTTTCCAACCAATTCGCCGCTGCACGCGGCGCGGCCGAGGCGCATCTGCCTCCGGTCTTTGTCTATGCGGTCGAGACGGCCATCCAGATGACCCTGACGGAGCTGAATGAAAACCTGCGCGAAATTTACATTGAAGCCTACACACAGCAGGAGGCATCGGACTTCATCCTCCGCGAGACGTCCAAGGAGCTGCATCAGATCTTCGGCCCCTATCAGCCGGAGCTGACCGCCCGCGATTTTTACGACATGGAAATCGGCTCGGCCGGGATCATGCGCGGCTACATGGCGCACCCGTGTGACGGGGAGCTGACGCTGGAAAAGAAGCTGCGGCTGTTTTTGACCATGAGCCTGCGGGCGTACCGCGTCCCGGCGGACGAAATCGAGCGCGTCATCGGCTTCGTGGCGGGGCTGGACATCCGCGCGATCTCGGAAAAGGTGATGCGGGAATTATTTCAGGCGCTGGCCATGCACTACGAATTTTCCCTGCAGCAAATTGAAACCAACCCAATAAAAAAGGAGGCAACCACATGAAAAAACGACTGTTCGCCATTCTGCTGGCGCTCTGCCTGCTCGCGCAGCTATTCCCGCTCACGGCAAGCGCGGTTCGCCTTGATTGGCCGCATCCGTCCGCGCATTGCGTCTGCGGTGGAGGAATCAGCAATCATAAAGCCATGAACGGACACACGACCTATGAAGGGGTCTACTTCACCAAGGACGGGAAGGAAAATACCTCCGGCAACGACATTTCAAAGATGAACGTGATCCGATCGGAAGCGGACCTTATGGAGATCCACCATAACGCAGCGAACAACAAGGGAAAAACGTTCTACTATTACCTTGCCAATGATGTCACCCTCACGAAACGGATCTATGTTTGGGAGGGCTGCACGTTTGTGATCTGTTTGCACGGTCATACCCTTACCTGCAATGTGCCGGATGCACAAAGCGCTTTCCTTGTGATGAATAACGCGCGTCTGGTATTTACGGATTGCCAGTTCTCCGGCGACCGCGGCCTCATCACCGGCGACAGCTGCGCTGCTGTTTCTGTTGCAGAAGCTGCCACCTTTGAGCTTTACGGCGTGAGCATCTGCATGACCAGCTCGGAAACGGACGGCATCCGCGATGTTTACAACGACCCGGTTTGCGGCGTTTATAACTGCGGCACGTTCAATATGTACGGCGGATGCTACTATCAAAAAAGCTCCGACTATCCCACGGATCGCCCGGTCATCAGCAACATCCGCAACACCAAGTACGGCCCCGGTGTAATTAACAGGGGAACCTTCAACATGTACGACGGCATCATCTCCGGCAACGAGCGGAACGGCGTGATGTCCACCATCACCCGTTCAGATGATACCATCAACCTCTACGGCGGCACGATCACCGGCAACACCGGCGCGGGTATTGCGGCCACCCACTGGCCCATGCCCTCCATCGCGACAAGCGACTATTATACCAATGTCAACCTCTACGGCGGCACGATTTCGGAGAATACCGGCGCGGGCATCGACGCGGCCTACGGCAGAGTGACAATGGCGCAGCAGAGCAGCGCCATTCCCGTCGAAATCAAGAACAACAAGGGCGGCGCGATTTCGCTGACCAGAGACGGCTCGACCGCCAACCTCGGCACCGGCCGGATTACCGGCAACTCCGGCGGCAAGGGCGCGGTCGCGCTGAGCGCAGGCTCGCTGACCCTTACCGGCGACGTGAAGATCACCGGAAACACCGGCGCGAATCTCTACCTCGCCAGCGGAAAAACCGTCACATTGGATAAGCTCGGCAGCGCTGCCGAGATCGGCCTGACCACGGAAAGCACGGCGGTTCCCGTGGTGTTCGCCGAGGCCAACGGCACGAATTACGCCAGCCGCTTTACCCCGGACAGCGCGGGCTACAGCATCGGCTATAACGCCGCGCAGCAGCTCCAGCTGCAAACCATGACCTATCCCGTGACCTACGCCCCCGGCGCAAACGGCACGGGCGACAGCAAGACGGTCAACAAGGAGCACGACAAAGCGCTGGAGCTGGAGGGCGCGCTCTTTACCCGCCTCGGCTATACGCAGGTCGGCTGGTCGAAGCACGACGGCGGCGAGATGGACTATTCCCTGAACGCGATTTATGAGCAAAACGAGGCGCTTACGCTCTACCCCGTCTGGGAGGAGCGCAGCGACTATACCGTCCATATCGTCAACCAGGACGGCTCCAAGGTCATGGACTACGAAAACGTCAAGTGGACGGATGAAATTTGGAATCTCCTGACGCCAAGGCCGACAAGAGAAAATGATGAAAGGCTGCAAGCACTGCTGATCGGCAATAAGAGAGTCATGGGCGGAGATACCTACGGCACATTTGCCACGGGCGGCGAGGACAGCCTTACCTTCGTTGCTTTTTGGAGCGGCGTTTTCATTGATTACAGCACCATTTCCGTGGGCGATTCCCAGTGGACCGGCTTCCGCTCCGAAGGTACGGAACACTTCTTCAACAAAGATCAGATCGTACAGATCAATACCGCCCATCCGGAGGAACTGTCGTATTTTGAGTACGCCGTCGGCGATCAGTTCTACTCGAATAGCTTAGCTGCGGATGATGTCCTTTTCAGCCGCGGACACGATCATTTTACTTATACCGGCGCCTTCAATACGGCATCTCTGAATCTGGAGGAGGGAAAGCCCTATGTGATCTATGCACAGTTGGGGACAAAGCTCCTTGCTCGCTATGGCGTTGTATGCACGGAGAAAATCATCATCGACAAGACCGCACCGGCGATCACCGGCGCGAAGAACGGCGAGGTTTTCTGCGGCGAGGGCGATAAGACCCTCACCGTGACCGACCTGTATCTGGACACCGTGACGGTCAACGGCGTGGCCGTGACCCCCAACGAACAGGGTCAGATCACCCTCACCGACGCGAGAACCCCGCAGACCGTCGTTGCCACGGACAAGGCGGGCAATTCCACGACGCTCACCGTGACCGTCCATGCGTCCCATTCCTACAAATGGCAGACGGAGAACGGCCAGTATTGGGGCGAATGCGAATTCTGCGGCAACAAGGTCGAAAAGACGAACGTTCCCACCCTGACCATCACCGCGCCGGATGCCGTTTGCCGCACGCAGGATTTCGAGTTCTCCTTCCTTCTGCCGGAGGGCTGCACGGATCCCGCCTACCGCTATGAGTTCAGTTTCTCGGGCGACGGCGAACCCATCGCCCCGGTCGACGGCCTCTGCACGGGGACGATCCCTGCCGCTTCCTACATAGCGGGAGAAAACGGCTTCCGGTTTATCGCCTCTGCCACGACGGCGGAGGGCTATCGGTTCAGCGTTTCCAAGAATATCACCCTCCGCGAGCACTCCGGCGGCACGGCGACCTGCACGGAGCAGGCCGTGTGCGACCACTGCGGTCAGCCCTACGGCGCGCTGAAAGCACACAGCTTCACGGCGGAAAACGCCCAGAAAACGTATCTGAAGACCGCCGCGACCTGCACCGAGAAGGCGGTGTATTACAAATCCTGCGCCGTCTGCGGAGCCAGCTCCAAGGGAACCGACGACGAGGCGACCTTCGTGTCCGGCAAGCCGCTCGGCCATGACTGGGGCGCGTGGACGCCCGACGTGGAGGGCACGCACAAGCGCGTCTGCGCACATGATGCCGGCCATGTCGAAACGGCCGACTGCACCTACGGTGACTGGAACACGAACCGGTACAGTCACTGGAAGACCTGCACCGTCTGCGGCGGAGAGACCGAGCGCCTCAACCACTCCGACCCGGACTGCGACCATTTCTGCGATACCTGCGGCATCAAAATGACCGAGCATGACTTCACGGGAGAGCTCCCGATCACGGCGCTTCTGTACAGGGAAGCAAACTGCCTCTCTCCCGCGCTCTACTACAAGTCCTGCAAGATCTGTATGCTGTCCTCCAAGGGCACGGACAGCGAGGCGACCTTTGCAAGCGGGGACAAGAATCCGAACCGGCACGCCGAAGATCCGGGTGACTGGCAGCTTGACGCCGACAGCCACTGGAGATTCTACACCTGCTGCCATTTGGAGGTGGATCGCGGCGCGCATCAGGGCGGCACGGCGGACTGCCTTGCCCCGGCCCTCTGCGAGGTCTGTTTCCATTCGTATGGTGAGCTTGGCCCGCACCATTTCGTCAATCAATTGAACGAGTTCCGGCTGAAGTCCGCCGCGACCTGCACCAGCCCGGCGGTGTACTATCAGTCCTGCTCCACCTGCCACGCGCAGGGAACGGGTACCTTCGAGAATGGCGAGCCGCTCGGCCATGACTGGGGCGCGTGGACGTCCAACGGCGACGGCACACACAGCCGCGTCTGCAAGCGCGACGCGTCGCACACCGAAGGCGGCGACTGCTCCGGCGGCACGGCGACCTGCACGGAAAAGGCCGTCTGCACGACCTGCGGCGGCGCCTACGGCGAGACGGATCCAGAGCACCACGCAAACGGCTGCACGCCGGAATGGAAGACCACCGAGACCGAGCATGAGCAAAGCTACTCGCTCTGCGGCAAGGTGCTCGTCGCGAGGGCGGCGCACACCTTCGGCGAGTGGACAGTCACGCAAGCGCCGACGCCGCGTGAAAACGGCGAGCAGGAGCGCACCTGCGCGATCTGCGCATACAAGCAGACGCAGACGATTCCCGCAACCGGAGAGGTCTATCACCTCATCACGGCCTCCGCCGGAGTCGGCGGCTCGATCTCCCCTGCCGGTGAAATTGCCGTCCGGGAGGGTGCAAGTCAGACCTTCACCTTCACGCCCGACAGCCGCTACGCCGTCGCCGACGTGACGGTCGACGGCGTGAGCGTCGGCGCGGTGCAGACGTATACGTTTGAAAACGTCGATCGGGCGCATACCATCGCGGTCAGCTTTGTGAAGCTCCGCACCTTCGTCGATGTTCCGGAGGGCAGCTATTATGAAGAGGCGGTCGACTGGGCGGAGAGCAACGGCATCACCAACGGCACGGACGCCACGCACTTCTCTCCCGACGAGCTCTGCA
>URCY01000049.1 GCA_900546415.1 uncultured Eubacteriales bacterium | reverse complement strand
GACGGTCGCCATCTGCTCGCTGCGCAGGTCGCGCGGGTTGCCCTCAGGGACGATCAGCTGGACGTAATCCACAAAGATCACGTCGTAGCCGTAGGTGATGGACTCCGCCATGATGTCGCCCGCGGTCATGCCGCTCGCCTGGATCACGTCAAGCCGGCGCTTGACTGCGTCCTCCGAGCAGACCGCGAAGGTGCCCCAGTCGCGGTCGGTCAGGCGGCTGCGCTTGATCGCGTCGAAGTCGATCTTCATGCCCTGCGTCACGATGCGGTCGCCGATCTTGCCAACATCCGTCTCGAGGCTGAAAAAGCCGACCTTGAGCGTCTTGGCCATGTGGTAGGCCATCATCAGGGCAAGGGCCGTCTTTCCGTCGCTCGGGTAGCCGCCCAGCACCACCACGTCGCCGCGCCGGATGAAGCTGTTGTGGTCAAGCACGTCCAGCCCGAAGCCGACATAGTCCGCGGTCGCGCCGCTCGCGTGGCGCGCGGAGAAGTCCTGCAGGAGCTGCAGCATCGGCACCACCTTCACGCCGCGCCGCGAGGTCATCTGCGCTTGCAGCTCCGCAGCGCCGACGGCGTCAGTCTGCAGGCAATCTATTTTTCGGCCGGTGCGCTTGCCCAGAGGCTGCACCCCGGAGACCGCGTGGACGTCGCGTTCCACGCGCAGATCAACGAATTTCGAAATGTGCGCAGCGTCCAGCTCAACGTGCTCGATCTGCGGCGCTATGCCCCGGCGGGGCTGTTCGACCGCTATCGCGAGGGCGAACGGCTGACCGGTGCGGAGCGCGCGGCGCTTGCGCCGCAGCGCAGCGACGTGGCCGACGTCTGGCGCTATCTCTGCCGCGCGGCCGACCGCAGCCGAACGCTGCACTGCGAGCGCAGCGCGCTGTGTCTGGCCGTTTCAACGGCAAGCCCGCGCCACAGTCCGGAGCGCACGCTGCCCTGCGTGGCGATCCTGGCCGAGCTGCATCTTTTGACCGTCCGGCGCGACGGCGCGATGCTCACGCTCACGCTGGCCGACGGCAGCGTCCGCTCCGCGCTCGAAAACAGCGCGCTTTACCGCGCTTTGAAGGGAGAGAGCTGAAATATGGAGACCTTTCAGGATCATTATAACAGCATGATGAAGACCATTGCGCAGCACTGCCCGCAGGCCGATCTTGCGATCATCAACCGCGCGGTGGACTATGCGCGCGCCAAGCACGACGGGCAGCTCCGCAAGGATGGCTCGCCGTATATCATCCATCCGCTGGCCGTCGCGGAGATCGTTGCGGAGACCGGGCTGGACACCGACGCGATCCTGGGCGCGATCCTGCACGACTGCATCGAGGACACCGACTCGACCTATGACGAGATCGCCCGGCAGTTCGGTCAGACGGTCGCGGCGCTGGTCGAGGGCGTCACGAAGCTGACGCGCGTCGAATATTCCACGCTCGAGGAGCAGCAGATGGAGAATCTGCGCAAGATGTTCATGGCCATGAGCAAGGACATCCGCGTGGTGCTCATCAAGATCTGCGACCGGCTGCACAACACGCGCACGATGGAATACCAGACTCCGGCCAAGCAGATCTCCAAATCCCGCGAGACGATGGATATTTACGCCCCGCTGGCGCACCGTCTCGGTATGCAGAAGATCAAATGGGAGCTGGAGGACACCAGCCTGAAATACCTCGACCCCGTGGGCTATAACGACATCATGACCTATCTCGACGCCCATCAGGCCGAGGCCGACCGCTTCATGAAGGAGATTCAGACGACCATCACGACGCGGCTGTCCTCCGTGGGCATCCACGGCACGATCTACGGCCGCATCAAGCACGTCTATTCCATCTATCGCAAGATGAAGGCGCAGAACAAGACGATCGACGAGCTTTATGATATGTATGCCTTTCGCGTGATCGTCGATTCGATCCCGGACTGCTATAACGTTCTCGGCCACATCCATGACCTGTTCAATCTGGTGCCGGGGCGCTTCAAGGACTATATCTCCACGCCGAAGCCGAATATGTATCAGTCGCTCCACACGACCGTCATCGGCCATCAGGGCATCCCCTTTGAGGTGCAGATCCGCACGTGGGAGATGCACGAGACGGCGGAATACGGCATCGCCGCCCACTGGAAATACAAGCAGGGCGTGGCCGGAGGCGACGAGAAGGAGTTTGAATGGGTGCGCCGTCTGCTGGAATCCCAGCAGGAGGAAAACGACGCCGAGGATTACATCCACTCGCTCAAGGTCGATATGTTCGACGACGAGGTCTTCGTCTTCACGCCGAAGGGCAAGGTCATGAGCCTGCCCGCCGGCTCAACGCCGATCGATTTTGCCTATGCCATCCATTCCGGCGTCGGCAATGCCATGGTCGGCGCGAAGGTCAACAACCGGATCGCCAGCTTCGATCAGCCGCTCAGAAACGGCGACATCGTTGAGATCCTGACCTCCAAGACCGCCAAGGGGCCGAGCCGCGATTGGCTGAACATCTGCAACTCCAACCAGGCGCGCACAAAGATCAAGCAGTGGTTCAAAAAGGAAAAGCGCGAGGAGAACGTCGCGCACGGCAAGGCCAGCTTCGAGGGCGAGCTGCGGCGCGGGGGCGTGAACCCGGCGCTCGTGCAGGCTCCGGAGCTGCTGCCGACGCTGCTGCGCAAGCTGGCCTTCGACTCGCTGGACGATATGTATGCCGCCATCGGCTATGGCGGCCTGACGGCGGCCAAGGCCTTCGGCCGCGTGCGCGACGAGCTGACGCGCGCCAGCCGTCAGACGGCGGCCAAGGAGCCGCCCAAGCAGGCCGAGACGGTCAAGAGCCGCCATAAGGATTCCGGCGTGACGGTCGAGGATATTGATTCCTGCATGATCAAGTTCTCGCGCTGCTGCACGCCCGTCCCCGGAGACGACATCATCGGCTTTATCACGCGGGGCTACGGCGTGTCCGTCCACCGCAAGGACTGCCGCAACGCCGCCGGTGCCAACGACCCCAAGCAGAAGGGGCGCTGGGTGCAGGTGCACTGGAACACCGCCGAGGACAAGCCGTTTTCCACGACCTTCGAGATCGACTCGGAGGATCGCAGCGGGCTTTGGATGGACATCGCCACCGCGCTGTCGACCGCCAAGGTCAAGGTCTCCGAGATCTCCGCGCGCGAAATGCCCGCCGGGAAGGCGCGCACCGTTGCGACCTTTGAGGTCAAAAACGTGCAGGAGCTGGAGAGCATCCGCACGAAGATCCGCGCGATCCCGGGCGTTACGGACGTGCGCAGGGGGCAGGACTGATGCGCGCGGTCGTGATGCGTGTGAAGCACGCCTCCGTAACGATCGACGGGCGCGTCAACGGCGCGATCGGGCAGGGACTGCTGATCCTGCTGGGCGTCGCGCCGACCGATACGCCCGCGCTGTGCGATAAATTGGCGGAAAAGGCGCTCGGACTGCGCATTTTCTGCGACGAAAACGGGAAAATGAACCGTTCCCTTGCCGATGTCGGCGGGCAGGTGCTCGTGGTGAGCCAGTTCACGCTCTTCGCCGACTGCAAAAAGGGCAAACGCCCGAGCTTCTTCGGCGCGGCCGCGCCGGAGCTTGCAGACGCGCTCTATGAGCGCTTCTTAGACGACTGCCGCGCCCGTGGCTTCGAGCCGCGGCACGGCGAATTCGGCGCGGATATGCAGGTGGAGTCCTGCAACGACGGGCCGGTCACGATCCCGCTCGATACGGACGATTGGATGTGAGATTCAGATGAAAATCCGGAAAATTCCGGTCGGAATGCTTCAGGAAAACTGTTATTTTGTCTCCGACGAAAACGGCGAGACGGCCGTGATCGATCCGGGAGACGAGGCGGGCAGGCTGCTCGGCCTTTTGCAGAGCGGCGGCCTGACGCCGCGCTGCATCCTGCTCACGCACGGCCATTTTGACCACGTCGGCGCGGTTGCTGCGCTCGCGGAGTGCTACCATTGTCCGGTGTATCTGCATGAGGCAGACCGGGCGCTCCCTGCGCGGCTGACCGGCGGAGCGCTGCCGCAGACGCGTGCGCTGCGCGAGGGCGACGAGCTTGCGGTCGGCGCGCTGCGCTTCCGCGTGCTTGAAACGCCGGGGCATTCGGCAGGTTCGGTCAGCCTGCTGTGCGGCGACGCGCTGTTCTCCGGCGACACGATCTTTGCCGGAGGCTCTTGGGGGCGGACGGATTTCCCCGGCGGCAGTGAGCCGACGCTCCGCGCCTCTCTGCGCCGTCTGGCCGCGCTGCCGCCGCAGACGCGCGTTTTCCCCGGTCACGGTCCGGAGACGACGATCGCGGCCGAGCGCGCCTGTGACCCGTTTATGATGAAATAGGAGAAAACAATGGCAATCATTCAAAAGCTGCCGCAGCAGGTCGCCGACATGATCGCTGCCGGCGAGGTGGTCGAACGTCCTGCCAGCGCCGCCAAGGAGCTGGTCGAGAACGCGATCGACGCCGGGGCGAAGCACGTCACGGTCGAGCTGCAAAACGGCGGCATGACCTTCCTGCGCGTCACGGACGACGGCTGCGGCATGAGCGCCGAGGACGCCGAGACGGCCTTCCTGCGCCACGCCACAAGCAAGCTGCGCACGGCGCAGGATCTCGAGGCGATCCGCACGCTGGGCTTCCGCGGCGAGGCGCTGGCGGCGATCTCCGCCGTTTCGCGCGTCGATCTGCTCACGCGCCGACGCGAAAACGATTTCGGCACGTCGCTGCATCTTGACGGCGGCGTCGTGACCGAGCGCGGCGAGGCCGGGTGTCCCGTGGGCACGACGATCATCGTCCGCGATCTGTTCTATAACACCCCCGCACGCCTGAAATTCATGAAGCGCGACACCGTCGAGGGCGCGGCCGTTCTGGCCGCCGTGCAGAAGCTGGCGCTGGCGCATCCCGAGATCGCCTTCCGCGTGCTGCGCGAGGGCGCCGAGCAGCTCCAGACCCCCGGCGACGGGCAGCTCGAGAGCGCGCTTTACGCCGTTTTGGGGCGGCAGAGCGCCCGCGAGATGGTCGCCGTGGAGAGCAAATGGGAGCGCTTCACGCTCTCGGGCTATGTCTCGCGCCCGACGGCCACGCGCGGCAACCGGATGCAGCAGATCTTTTTCGTCAACGGGCGGCTGGTGCGCTCGAAGACGATGACCGCCGCGCTCGAGGAGGCCTACAGCAACCGGCTGATGGTCGGGCGCTATCCCTACTGCGTGCTGGAGCTGCGGCTGCCGGAGCATCTGGTGGATGTGAACGTCCACCCGGCGAAGATCGAGGTCAAGTTCTTGCGGGAGCATGACGTGTTTGAATGCGTGCGCTACGGCGTGCAGGGCGCGCTCGACCGTGCCTCCGGGCGCGTGGAGCTGCATTTCGGCAAAACGCCGCTGCCGTCCGAGCCGAGCCGCAGCGCGCCGGTCGTCGCTTCGCCGACGGCGGTGCAGACGGCGAAAAATCCCGAATTTTTCCGCACGATGACGGCAGGAGAGTTCCGCGAATTTGCGCAGACCGTGCGTCCTGCGCCGCGTCCGAGCGCCCCGGAGCGCCCGAAGCCGGTCGAAAAGAAGCCGGACGTGCCGCCTTTTGAGCCGCGTCCTGCCGCGCCCGTCCCGCCTGTGCAGCGGACGGTTCGGCCCGTGGACGTGCTCTGCGATCTGGAGGAGCCGGACGGCCCGGTGCTGCCGCCGCAGGCCGCCGCGCAGGAGCTGCCCGCGCAGGAAAAGGCCGCGCAGGAGCCGGAGCAGCCCGTCGACCTGACGGAGGGATCCGAGCAGCCCTACCGCATCGTCGGCGAGGTGCTCGATACCTATATCCTCGTCGAGCAGGGCAGGCAGCTTCTGCTCATCGACAAGCACGCCGCGCACGAGCGCATTTTGTTTGAAAAATTCCGCGCCCGGCAGGAGCCGATCCTCTCGCAGCTGCTGCTCACGCCGGTGCTCTATCACGCCGATCGCGAGGAGGCGGCCGTCCTGCTGGAGAATACCGCGCTGCTCGAGCAGTGCGGCTACGGCATCTCGGACTACGGCGACGGTACGCTGGCCGTCGGGCAGATCCCGGCCGACCTTGCGCCGGAGGACGCTGCCGCGACGCTGGGCGCGCTGGCGAGCGACCTTCTGGCCGGAAAACAGACCGACCCCAAGACCCTGCGCGACAATATGCTGCACACGATCGCCTGCAAGGCCGCCATCAAGGGCGGCTGGCACACCGAAGAGGCCGAGCGCGCCGCGCTCGTGCGGCAGGTGCTTGCGCGCGACGATCTGAAATACTGCCCGCACGGGCGGCCGATCTGCGCGGTCATGACTGCCGCTCAACTTGAGCGGCAGTTCAGGAGGAGCTGAGCCATGGTCGTTTGCATCGTCGGCTCGACTGCCACCGGAAAGACCCGCCTGTCTGTCGCCTTGGCCGAGGCGCTCGGCGGCGAGGTCGTCTCGTTCGACTCCATGCAGGTCTACCGCGGCATGACCGTCGGGACGGCCGCGCCGACGCAGGAGGAGATGCGCGGCGTGAAGCATCATATGATCGGCTTCCTCGACCCGCGCGAGCGCTATTCCGTCGGCCGCTATGTGCGCGACGCCGACCCGATCGTGCAGGACATTCTGCACCGGGGCAAGCCCGTGATCCTCGTCGGCGGAACGGGGCTTTACGTCGATTCGCTCGTCGCCGGGCGACAGTTTGCGCCGTTTCCCGCGACGGGGCGGCGCGAGGCGCTGACGAGGCTTGCAGAGGAGCAGGGCATCGAGCCGCTCATGGAGCGTCTGCGTCAGGTCGACCCGCAGGCGGCGGCAAGCATCCAGCCGGAGAACCGCAAGCGCGTCATCCGGGCGCTCGAGGTCTATGAGGAAACGGGCAAGACCATCACCCAGCACAATCTCGAGACGCAGGCGATCCCGCCGAAATACGACCCGGTCTGGATCGGGCTGGAGGACGCCGACCGCGCCGCGTTTTTCCGCCGCATCGAGCGCCGCACGGCGCAGATGCTGCAAAACGGTCTGTGGCAGGAGCTTCTGAGCCTGCTCGACGCGGGCGTTCCGGCGGACGCGACGGCCATGCAGGCCATCGGCTATAAGGAGCTGCTGCCGTTTCTCAAGAACGGCCGCGCGCTTCCGCCCGAGGCGCTTTCCGAGGCGGCCGACGAGATCAGCCTGCGCACGCGGCAGTATGCCAAGCGGCAGCGGACGTGGTTTCGCCGCAACGCCGCCGTGCGATGGCTCGACGCGGGCGCGCCGTTTGACGAAATATTCTCGCAGGCGCGACGCGTTGCGACAGCAAGCGACAAGGTATAGCGTATAAAATATAAGTATCCCGAATATATGAAAAGAGGTACTTATAATGGCAAACGCAGAAAACTTACAGGATCTCATGCTCAACGAGCTGCGCCGTGAGCATACGCCGGTCACCATGTTTTTGATGAACGGATTTCAGATGAAGGGCGTCGTGACCGGCTTTGACAGCTTCATCGTCATGCTCTGCTCAGAGGGCAAGCAGCAGATGATCTACAAGCACGCGATCTCGACGCTCGTTCCCCTGCAGCCTGTCCGGCTCGACTGACGCGTCCGGCCGGACGCCCTGCGGAGGTAAAAAGGACTGTTTCGGTTATGAAAAAGCAGGGCGATTTTTATCTTCGAATCATCTCCATATCGTTGGCGCTGGTCATTGCGGCGTATGTGCTGTTTTCCGTGCTCCTGAATGCGGGCAGCAGCTATTCGCTTGAGCCGGCGCTCTACTGCGAAGCTGGCGACGGGGTCTCCGTCTCCGGCTTTGTGGTGCGTCAGGAGCTTGCGCTCACGGCGCGGTCTCCGCTCGTGGTAGCCGAGTGCGCCGAGGGCGAATGGGTCGGCGGGGGACAGCTCGTGGCTGCGGGCTACCGCACCGAGGCCGAGCGGCAGTCCCGCGCGGAGCAGGCGCGTCTGCAATGGCAGAGCGAGCAGCTTGCGCTGGCCGGGCAGACCGACGCGGCCGGACGCAAACACCTTGACCGGCAGATCTCCGAGACGCTGGTCGCGCTTTCGCGCGGCGTGGCTGCGGGCGATGCCGACGCCGTGAGCGCGAGCGGCGCGGCGCTCTCGCCGCTGATCCTGCGGCGGTGTGCGGCCGGGGAGGGCGAGGCACTGCGACAGCGCGCCGAGGAGCTGGCGCAGCAGGCCGCTGCCCTCGAACAGACCCAGCCCGCGCTGAACGAGGCGCTGCTGGCACCGCAGGCGGGCTATTTTTCCTCCCATGTTGACGGCTATGAGAGCCTGCTGACGCCCGAGCGGCTCGACGGGCTGACGGCCGGGGAGCTGGAGCGCCTGTCCGCGCTCAGCGTGGGCGGCCTGCCGGAGCAATACGGCAAGCTCTGCCTCGGACAGACGTGGTATTTTGTCGCGGCGCTCCCGGCCGAGCGTGCCGCCCAGTGCGCCGAGGGCGACCGGCTGACGGTGCGCCTGTCCGGCGTGCGCGAGCTGCGGATGCAGGTGCGACGCGTCGGCGCAGAGGAGAACGGTATGCGCGTGCTCGTGCTGTCGAGCAGCCAGTATTTACAGGAAGTGACCGCGCTGCGCAAGCAGTATGCGGAGCTGATATTTCAGACCTACGAGGGTCTGCGTGTGCCGAAAAAGGCGCTTTATGTCGAAAACGGCGAGACGGGCGTCTATGTGCTCGAGGGCGCCCGTGCGCAGTGGAAGCCGGTCGAGGTGCTCTTTGAGCAGGACGACAGCTTCCTCGTCGCGTGGGAGCGCGACAGCGTGGACAACCTCTGGCCGGAGGACGAGCTGATCCTCACCTCAAAAGAAATTACAGACGGGAAGGTGCTGCAAGAATGACGATTCGGGAAAATGTTGCGATGATCCGCGAAAAAATGGACGCGGCGGCGCGAGCCGCCGGACGCGAGCCGCAGGAGGTTTTGCTTTGCGCCGCGACGAAGATGAATGATGCTGCGCGTGTGCGCGAGGCGGTGGCGGCGGGGGTCGACCTCTGCGGCGAGAACCGCGTGCAGGAGCTGATGCAGAAGCTCGGCGAGCACGCCTACGACGGCGTGCCGGTGCACTTCATCGGCCATTTGCAGACGAACAAGGTCAGGCAGGTGGTCGGCAAGGTCGCGCTGATCCAGTCGGTCGACCGCATGGAGCTGCTGGCCTGCATCGAGAAGGAGGCCGCCCGACAGGGGCTCGTTCAGGACATTCTGCTCGAGGTCAACGTCGGCCATGAGGAGAGCAAGTCCGGCTTCGACCCGGACGCGATGGACGAAATTTTGGACAAATTGGAAGCATTTCCGCATTGCCGGGTGCGCGGATTGATGGCGATCCCGCCGATTTCCGAAAAAAAAGGCGATAATTGCAGATTTTTTGAGAAAATTCAAAGATTATCTGTTGACATAGCGGCAAAAAATAAGCATAATATTAGCATGGAAATTTTGTCGATGGGGATGACCGACGATTTTGAGGACGCCATCGCCTGCGGCAGTACGATGATCCGCGTTGGCACCGCGATCTTCGGCGCACGAGATTATTCCAAGAAGCCTTGACGATTCGGCTCGGCTTCCATTTCCAACTATATCGAAAACACAACGGAGGTTGACCCACAATGGGACTTTTAGATGAATTCCGCAAGCTCACGCACCCGTATTCCGAGCCGGAGGATGATTACGACGATTATGACGACGAGCCGTTTGAGGACGACGAGCCCGCGGCCGCGCCCGATCCCGCTCCCCGGCGCAATCCGGTCAGCAGCTTTTCCTCCTCGCGCAGCTCGGTCACGAACGAGGTGCCCCGCACCGGCGGCGCGCGCGTTGTGAACCTCAACAACGGCGCGCAGATCCAGGTCATTCTGGTTAGACCCGAGCGCTTCGATCAGGTCTCCGAGATCGCCGACAACCTGCGCGATAAGCGCGCGATTGTCCTCAACCTCGAGTCGACGAACAAGGACGTCGCCCGCCGGCTGGTGGACTTCCTCTCCGGCTGCGCCTATGCGCTCGACGGAAAGATCAAAAAAATCGCCATTTCTACATATCTCGTCGCGCCCTACAACGTGGAGATCCAGGGCGATCTGGTCGAGGATCTGGAGAACAACGCGAAATATTATTGATCCCCGAAATTTACAGACAGAATGGAGCTGAAGCATTTTGATTACCCCGCAGCAAATTCAAGAGGTCAGCTTTGAGCGCGCGCTCTTCGGCGGCTACGACGTGGATTCCGTGAACGAATTCTTCGACCCGCTGACGGAGGATTATATCGCGCTTTATAAAGAAAACTCCGTGCTCAAGAGCAAGATGCGCATTCTTGTGGAAAAGCTCGAGGAATACCGCAAGCAGGAATCGTCCATGCAGAGCGCGCTGCTTGCGGCGCAGAAAACCTCGGAGCAGATGCTCGCCGAGACGGAGAAAAAGTGCGCCAGACTGCTGCACGAGGCTGAGGAGACCGCCCAGAGCAAGGCGCAGAACACGGATCAGCGCCTCGGCGCGGAGCAGGAGCGCCTTGAGGTCGCCAAGCAGGCCACGGCGCAGTTCCTCGACGGGATGGAACGCCGCATTCGCCGTCAGCTTGAGCTGATCGACGAGCTGCGCAAGGAGAAGGAGCTGCCGAAGGCGGCCGCCCCCGAGCCGAAGCCCGCCGAGACCCGCGAGGCCTTTGATTTCGACAAAAATCCGACGCCCCCCTCCACGGAGGAGAAGGCCGACGCCCTGATCGAGCAGATCGGCGCGCAGATCGAGCAGGCCGTCCCGGCGAACGCAGCCGAGACGCAGCCGGAGCACGCCGCCGGGACGCCGAAAAAATTCGAGGGGCTGAAATTCGGCAAGAATTACAAGCCCGGCCCCAAAAAAACGCAGAAATAAGCAAACAGCGAAGACGGAGACACGTCCTTCGTCCCCGACGCCGTTCAGAGAGCTGCCGGTTGGTGCAAGGCAGCGGCGCAGACGAAAGGGCATCCCTCCCGAGCTTCCGCCCGAAGGAGCAGTAGGGCGCGACGGTTCACGCCCGTTACCGCGTTTCGAGTGCCCCGCCGAGCGGGGAACAAGAGTGGTACCGCAGAGCGCACGCCCTGTCTCTTGAAGGAGACGGAGCGTGCTTTTTCAATTTTTAGCTATGTGGAGGATCTTATGGATTACAAAAACACCATCATCACCCCGAAAACCGATTTCCCCATGCGTGCCGGTCTGCCCACCCGGGAGCCGCCGATGCTGGAGCATTGGAACAAGATCGATGTCTACAGCCTGCTGCTGAAGAAGAACGAGGGCAAGCCCGCCTTCATCCTGCACGACGGCCCTCCGTTCTCGAACGGCGACATCCACATGGGTCACGCGCTGAACAAGACCCTCAAGGATTTCATCATCCGCTCCTATGCCATGCGCGGCTATTACACGCCCTATACCCCCGGCTGGGATAACCACGGAATGCCGATCGAGTCGGCCATCATCAAGAAAAACAAGCTCAACCACAAGACCATGCCCGTCACGGAGTTCCGCTCGGCCTGCGAAAGCTTCGCCGAGGACTTCATTCAGCGCCAGATGGCCGGTTTCCGCCGTCTGGGCGTGCTGGGCGACTGGGCGCATCCCTACCGCACGATGGACAGACACTTCGAGGCCGAGGAGGTCAAGGTGTTCGGCGAGATGTACCGCAAGGGCTACATCTATAAGGGGCTCAAGCCCGTCTACTGGTGCCCGAAGGACGAGACGGCGCTTGCCGAGGCCGAGATCGAATATCAGGACGACCCCTGCACGACCGTTTACGTCAAGTTCCCGATGCAGGACGATCTGGGCAAGCTGCCCCACCTCGACCACAGCAAGCTCTTCTTCGTGATCTGGACGACCACGATCTGGACGCTTCCCGGCAACATGGGCATTTCGCTGCATCCGCGCGAGAGCTACGCCATCGTCAAGGCCGACAACGGCGAGCTGTATATCGTCGCCGAGGCGCTGGCCGAGAAGGTCATGCAGGTCGCCGGGATCGCGCATTATGAGATCGTCGAGACGCATCCGGGCAGCTTCTTTGAAAATATGCTGGCCAAGCACCCGTTCCTGGACAAGACCTCGCGCCTGCTCAACGCCGAGTACGTCACGATGGACTCCGGCACGGGCTGCGTCCACACCGCGCCGGGCTTCGGCGCCGACGACTATCAGACCTGCCGCCGCTACGGCATGGAGCTGGTCGTTCCGGTCGACGACCGCGGCCGCCACACCGACTACGCCGGCAAATACGCCGGCATGAAGACCGAGGAATCCAACCCCGTCATCCTCGCGGATATGAAGGCCTCCGGGATGCTGCTGGCCTCCGAGGAGATCATCCACAGCTATCCGCACTGCTGGCGCTGCAAGAGCCCGATCATCTTCCGCGCCACGCCGCAGTGGTTCTGCTCCGTCGAGCGCTTCAAGGACGAGGCCGTCGCCGCCTGCGACAACGTGCAGTGGCTGCCCGCGTGGGGCAAGGAGCGCATGGTCGCCATGATCCGCGACCGCGCCGACTGGTGCATCTCCCGTCAGCGCCGCTGGGGTCTGCCGATCCCGGTGTTCTACTGCAAGGATTGCGGCAAGCCCGTCTGCACCGACGAGACGATCGCGCATATCTCCAAGCTCTTTGACGAGCACGGCTCGAACTTCTGGTTTGCCCACGAGGCTGCCGACCTGATCCCCGACGGGCTGCGCTGCCCGCACTGCGGCGGCGCGTCCTTTGAAAAGGAGAGCGACACCCTCGACGGCTGGTTCGACTCCGGCTCGACGCACATCGCCTCCCTGCGCCGCGAGCACCCCGAGCAGTGGCCGGCGACCATGTATCTCGAGGGCGCCGACCAGTACCGCGGCTGGTTCCAGTCGAGCCTGCTGACGAGCGTCGGCGCGCTCGGCGCGGGCGCTCCGTTCCAAAAGTGCCTGACGCACGGCTGGACGGTCGACGGCGAGGGCAAGGCCATGCACAAGTCCCTCGGCAACGGCGTCGACCCGGCCGAGCTGATCCGCGATTTCGGCGCGGACATCGTCCGCCTGTGGGCGGCGTCGGCGGATTACCGCGCGGACGTCCGCTGCTCGAAGGAGATCTTCAAGCAGCTCTCGCAGAGCTACCTGAAATTCCGCAACACCGCGCGCTACTGCCTCGGCAACCTCGACGGCTTCAATGCCGACGAGCTGGTCGCCCCGGAGGAGATGCTTGAGCTGGATCGCTGGGCGGTCACGAAGCTCAACGCCCTCATCGAGACGGGCTTCAAGGCCTATGAAAACTACGAGTTCCATGTTTTGACCCACGCGATCAACGATTTCTGCGTCGTGGAGCTGTCGAGCTTCTATCTGGATATCCTCAAGGACCGTCTCTATTGCGAGGAGCGCAACGGCCTCAAGCGGCGCAGCGCCCAGACCGCGCTCTGGCTCATCCTCGACGCCATGACGAGAATGTACGCGCCGATCTTGGCCTTCACCTGCGACGAGATCTGGCAGGCCATGCCGCACCGCGCCGGGGACGACGCCCGCAACGTCGTGCTCAACGAGATGGTCAAGCCCTACACGGCCTACGCCCTGCCCGACGAGGCCATGGCCAAGTGGGACACCCTCATTGCTCTGCGCGGCGACGTCAACAGCGTGCTCGAGGCCGCCCGCGCGGACAAGCGCATCGGCAAGGCGCTCGAGGCGCACGTCGTGCTCACGGCCGGGGACGAGGCTGCCCGCGCCGCCGTTGAGGCGGTCAAGGGGCTGAATCTGGCCGAGCTGTTCATCGTCTCGGACGTCGCGCTCGACGAGAAGCCGCGCGAGGACAGCGTTGTCGGCAGAGGCGAGCGCTTCCCCGGCCTGCACATCGAGGTGCGCAACGCCGACGGCGTGAAGTGCCCGCGCTGCTGGATGCACTCCACCCGCGCCAACGCTGATGGCCTCTGCCCGCGCTGCGCCGCCGTCATGGCGACGCTGGAGGGCTGAAGCACCGTCAGATCGACGCGCGGGAATGCAACCGTTCTGAAATTCACAAACGCGCCTGCGGATGCAAGCTCCGCAGGCGCGTATTTTTGCGCCCGACGCGGCAATCTGATACTGATTCTTGATTAAAATATTGAATCAAGAATCCCGTGTGCTACGCACACTC
>URCY01000048.1 GCA_900546415.1 uncultured Eubacteriales bacterium | reverse complement strand
TCAATCTGGAACAAAATCCCTCGCTGACCGCTCTTGCGATTGAATCAGAGCTTCCTTAAATTCCTTCCCGCTCCGCCGGAGCTGCGGCGGCACGGCCGCAGGCAAGGCCGAACCGACTGCGTCACATGCGGCGAACGCGCCGGGCCGTCTGCCTGACCGCACGGCGGCGGAGCCTTCTCACACATGAATTTGGAGGTATTGGAACTATGGCAATTTCATTCGGTTCGATTGGCACGGTCTGCGCGACCTTTCAGGGCACAACCGCTCTGACCCCCGGCACGATCTGTAAAATGGCCGTCAACGGCACCGTCTCGGCGTGCAGCGCCGGAGACGCCTTCCTCGGCTGCGTGGAGAACAGCGACGGACTGCTGCACGCCGTCACCGTCCGCGGCTTCATCACCGTCTCCTACACCGGGACGCTGCCCAGCTACGGCATCAACAAGCTCAGCGCCGACGGCAACGGCGGTCTTCAGGTCGACAAGGAAAACGGACAGGCCTACTGGATCGTCCAGCTCGACACCGTCAACAAAACCATCACCATTCTGCTTTAAGAAAGGAAGGCTGAACTATGGCATTTGATACGCTGCATCTCGAAAAGGGTATGTACCGCGAGGCAGGAAAAAGCTTCTCACAGGTGCTTGAGGCACTCGACCCTTCGGAAAGCTACAAGGGCACGGCGCTTGAGGGCACGGACGCCTTCCAGCGTCAGCTCAAGCGCTTCGGCATCCGCGTCAAGGGCGCGGGCTCCGACCCGGTGGAGAAATTCTTCTCGACCTTTGAGTCGGCCGTGCTCTTCCCCGAGTTCGTCGCGCGCGTCGTGCGGCAGGGCATGGAAGAGGAGGACATCCTGCCGATGATCGCCGCGAGCATCACCACGATCGACAGCCGCGACTATCGCAGCATCTACTCCGTGCCCACGGAAAAGGAACGCTCCCTGCACAACGTTGCAGAGGGCGCGGCCATCCCCTCGACCTCCGTGCGCACGCGGGAAACTCTGGTGCACCTGCAGAAGCGCGGCAGAATGCTGATCGCGTCGTATGAGGCGCTGCGCTTCCAGAAGCTCGACCTGTTCTCCGTTATGCTCCATCAGATCGGCGCACAGATTCAGAAATCTCAGCTGGCCGACGCCGTGAACGTACTCGTCTCCGGCGACGGGAACAAGAATTCCGCGCCGTGCTATACGATCGGCACAGAACCGATCGGCGGCACGAGCGGCACGCTGAGCTATGATGCGCTCGTGGATTTCTGGGCGCAGATGTACCCCTTCGAGATGAACACCATGCTCGTCAACACCGGCACGCTGACCAACCTGATGAAGCTCAGCGAGTTCAAAAATCCGCTCACGGGGCTGAATTTTCAAGGCACGGGACGCTTTGAAACGCCGCTCGGCGCAAAGCTGCTGCGCTGCGACGCGCTGGACGAGCGCGCGATTCTCGCCATTGACCGCCGCTACGCGCTGGAGATGGTGCAGGCAGGCGAGCTGAGCGTGGAATACGACAAGCTGATCGACCGTCAGCTCGAGCGCGCGGCCATCACGGCGATCTGCGGCTTCAGCAAGATCTACAACGATGCGGCCTGTATGCTGGAAGTGTAAGCCCTATGGCGATGCAAGACGAGATCCGCGAGCTGACGGTGAACCTGCTGCAATCGACCGTGAACGCCTCGCTCGTGACGGCCGTCTGCGTGGGAACGGAGCAGTTCCTGACCCGGCGGCTGCGCAGGGAGCTGACGCCCGCGGACTGCCACGACGTGTTCGTGCTCGCGGCGGCGATGCTCTCGCTTGCCTGCCTGAATCTCATGGCAAGCGAGGGGCTGGAGCAGTTCCAGGCGGGCACAATGCGGCTGGTCTTCGACCGGTCAAACGACCAGCTCTCTGCGGCGGCTCGTGAGCTGATCGCGCCGTACTGTCAGGGCAGCACGGCCTTTGTGGGGGTGCGCGCATGAAGGAGCTGATCGCAAGGCTCATCCGCGACTACGGCGCGGCGACCACGCTGGTCTTCAACGGAACGAACACCTACCGCCACACGCGCGCCTTTTTGCAGCTCGTGACCTCGAAGAGCTGGCAGAATATGGAGCGCATGATCCCGGACTGCGGCGAGATCCCGCGCGGTCAGTTCCTCTACATCGGCCCGCCTGAGCTGATGCTGAACGGCGGCGACTTCGTCGTCTATGACACGCGCACCTTCATCGTGCGGCGCGCCGACGCGATCGTCTTCCGCAACGACCGGCTGTTCGTCTGGGGTCTGTGCGTCGAGACGGGGGAGGACGCAGGATGGTAAAGCTGCCTGAAACGCTTGCAGCCGCGCTGGCCGAGAAAAACCTCGGCGTCACGGTCGCCTTCCCGCAGAAGCGGTTCACGCCGAATCTGGCCGGGCCGCGCATCATGATCGGCGTGGAGGCAATCCGCTATGAGCCGGCCGGGCTGGACAATGCGCTCTTCCGCAACGCCGACGGCGTCACCCAGCGCGGACGCCGCGTCTCCGGAACGCTGTTTCTCGAGAGCTACAGCTCCTATCCCAAGTCCGCGCGGCAGGACGCCACGCTGCTGCCGCTGGTGCTCAACGCGGTGCTCGGGGAGCTGGACGACTACACCGTCGGGGCGATCCGGCTTGATCCGCCGTATTACGACGCCAGAACGGACTGCTTCCGCCACCGGCTGCGCATCGAGCTGTCGGCCTATTGCTATCAGACCGCTTGAGGAGGCTTGTATGGAAAATCACTATCTACCGACGACCCTGCCGTTTCTGATCCAGATCAACGACCGCGCGCTCATGCTGATGCAGCAGGTACGCGAGCACACGGTGCGCACGGTCGTGCCGGTCAGGAGCTTCGGGCAGAAGCTGCCCGTGATCCTCAAGCCGACAGCCGAGCGCTACGAGGTCGAGCTGGAGCAGAGCCGCCTCGTCGCGCCCGGTCAGGAGGCAATTTCAGACTGGCACACGCTGCACGATTTCACGCTGGCCATCCGCTGCGGCAAGCTGCTGACGATCTATCGCAACTGCGAGTTCACCGAGCTGACGACCCGGCATGAAAACGGCAAGCAGCTATTGACGCACGCGAAGCTCCAGGCGCGCCATCGCAGCTGCGTTGAGACGGCATCCTGAGAGGAGGCGGAGCATGATTCAATACGGAAGCTTTGCCTTTCCGAACGACCCGGAGCGGCTGGAGATCACCTATGGCTGGAAGGTCGTCTCCAAGGAGACGAATACCGGCGCATGGCAGGTACGGCTGCTCGGGCGGCTCGGGCGCGTCATAGAGGGCGAGGGCATTTTTTACGGCGACAGTCCCGGCGCGTCGTTCCGCTCCCTCGCGGCGCTGCTCGACGGACAGGCGCACGCCTTTTCCCACCCGGTCTACGGCAGCATCAACGCCTGCATGACCGAGCTGGTGTCGGACGAGCAGGCCGAAAACGGCATCCTGCGCTACCGATTCCGTCTGCTGGAAATTTTATAGCACCCGCGCAAAACGGCTTGGAAGCTTTCGCTTCCAAGCCGTTTTTTTATCCGGGCAGGGCGTATCGCGCCCGCTGCATGATTTTCCCCGTTTCGGGCATCATACGACTGCCGCCGGAACGCCCGCACGGACGCTGTACTCCGTCACGCCGAGGATCGTCTCGCCGTCGATCTGCAGCGCCGTCGGACGGTCAAAGCGCACGGTGATCTCATGTCCGGTCAGGATCTGCACCATCTCCTCATGCTTCACATGCTCGCCCTTGAAGATCGAGGGGAATACGAGCAGCGTCTTGAGCTTCCCGGAGCCGTAGAGCACGCAGGTGGACACCGTGCCCGCCGGGTTATTGCGCCACTGATCCGGCGTGACCATCATGCCGCCGCCATAAAACCGGCCGTGCATCGTCGGGGCAAGCCAGACACGGCGGAAGGTGCGCGTCTGCCCGTCCACCGTGACCGTCGCGCGCACGGGATGATAGTGGAACAGCAGACCCTTGATCGCGATGGCCGTGTAGTTGACGGGCTTGTCCGTCGTCCCGCGCAGGCGGTCGCCAACCTCGCAGCAGTAGCCGTCGATGCCGTAGCCAATGCCGTTGAGGAACCTCCGCGTCTGCCCGTTGACCGTCACGGACGGCAGGTTTTTCAGATATGGCCGCAGCGAAAACGGCGCGGCGTCAGCCGGCTTGTCCAGATCGTGCAGGAAGTCGTTGCCGCTTCCGGTTGCGTAATATAGAATTTCATTTTCAAACGCGTCATAATCTGCCTCGTTCAGGAAGCGGTTGATCGTGCCGTCGCCGCCTGTCAGCACCAGCACGTCCTGCGGTTCGAGCGTCCTGAGCAGCGGCGCATAGCCGTTCAGCTTCGTCAGGTCATGATAGCAGCGCGCGCCGTCCGTCAGCAGGGTCTCGAGCCTTTTCGCGCGCTCCTCGCCCTTGCCGTTTCCTGCCAGCGGATTGAACAGGATGTGATAAGTCATGGGAATTCCTCTTTCTGTCTCGGTATTCTGCTCCCATTATATTCTTTTTTCGGATATTCCGCAAGATTAAAATTTAACAGAGCGTCAAAAAGTGCCGGGATTAAGAATTTTCTTGCGTTTTTTGTCGCTGCGTGGTATAATAGCTCAAAATCGCCAATCAGAACGAGGCAACGCACTCATTCCTGCATAGGATGAGAAAACGTTTGGGAGTGATCTTCATTGAAAAAGCAACTGCATCCGGAGCGTGTCCTGCCGCATTTTGCGCTGGAGGGCAGCCCTGTCTCCTGCAAGGAGTACGGCTCCGGGCATATCAACAGCACCTATCAGGTAAAAACTGACAGCGGCAAGGTCTACATCCTGCAGCGCATCAATAAATATGTCTTCAGCAACCCGAAGGCCGTGATGGAAAACGTCGGCGCAATCACCGAATACCTGCGCGACCGCGTGGAGGATCAGAGCGAGATCCTGCACTTCCAGCAGGCCGACAACGGTACATATTATTATGTCGACACAGACGGCGAATTCTGGCGCTGCTATGAATACGCCGACGGCATCTGCCTCGAAGCTCCGGAATCCGACCGCGATTTTTACGAGAGCGCGATCGCCTTCGGCCGTTTTCAGGAGATGCTGGCCGACTTTCCGGCGGCTGAGCTGCATGAGACGATCCCGCTGTTTCATAACACGGTCGACCGCTACCGTCAGTTCCACGAGGCGCTGGAAAAGGACGAGGCCGGCCGCGCGAAAAAAATCCCCGGCGAGATCAACTTCGTGCTCGAACGCGAAAACGAGGCCGGGACGATCTGCAATCTGCTTGACAGCGGGGAGCTTCCGCTCCGTGTAACACATAACGACACCAAGCTGAACAACGTCCTGCTCAACCGCAAGACGCGCAAGGCGCTCTGCGTGCTCGATCTGGATACCGTAATGCCCGGCTCGGCGCTCTATGACTTCGGCGATTCCATCCGCTTCGGCGCGGCGACCGCCGCCGAGGACGAGCGCGACCTTTCCAAAATGTCCATCGACCTGAAGCTGTTCCGCGTTTATACCTCCGGCTATCTCAAGGCCTGCCCCGGCTTGACCGACAAGGAGGTCGAGCTGCTGCCGCTGGGCGCGAAGATCATCACGCTCGAGCTGGCCGTGCGCTTCCTGACAGACTACCTCAACGGCGACTGCTATTTCAAGACCGATTATGAAGAGCACAACCTCGTGCGCGCACGCACGCAGATGAAGCTCGTGGCCGACATGGAGCGCAAGTGGTCGCAGATGCAGCAGATCGTCCGAGAGGAAGCAGCAATACGATAACAAAAGGAGACTCCGCACATGAAGTATCTTGGAATCGACTATTCCATCCGAAACCTGCCGGAGCTTGATCCGGATTTCATCCCCTTCGGCGTCTGGATCGACGCCTATGAAAAGGGTGCCGCGCAGCCGCTGACCATCGCCATCGAGCGCGACAAGGGCAAGATCTCCGTTCACCACACCAAGATCCACGGCACGCCGGAGCTGGCCGAGGCCGACTATCGCTTCGTGGAACGCTATGTTAAATTTCTGCTCTGGTCGATCGGCGGCTTCCGCATCTATATCTACGGAAATTCCGCGCTGGCGCAGCGCCTGCAAAAGGCCTACACCCTTGAGGGCGAGCGCAAATTCGACGTGCAGTTCATGCAGGACGTCTATGAGGTCCCCTTCGAGGTCATCGACTGCGCCCCGGAGGACTGCCCCGCGGCAAACGAATCCTCCGTCTCCATCGGCGGCCACATGGAAGGCTGCCGCATCGGCTTCGACGCGGGCGGCTCCGACCGCAAGGTCTCGGCCGTTATCGACGGCAAGACCGTCTATTCCGAGGAGGTCGTCTGGCATCCGAAGACGATGAGCGACCCGCAGTACCACTTCGACGGCATCGTCGAGGCCTTCAAAACGGCCGCCTCGAAAATGCCGCGCGTGGACGGCATCGGCGTCTCCTCGGCCGGCGTTTTCATCGGCAACAGCCCGATGGTCTCCTCCCTGTTCATAAAGGTCCCGCGCGAGAAGCGCGAGCTGGTCAAGACGATCTACGACCGCGCGGCCAAGGAGCTGGGCGACGTGCCCATCGTCGTTGCAAACGACGGCGACGTGACGGCGCTTGCCGGCGCAATGGGTCTGGAGACCGGCTCGGTCATGGGTATGGCCATGGGCACGAGCGAGGCCGTCGGCTATGTCGACGCGGACGGCAACGTTCTCGGCTGGCTCAACGAGCTGGCCTTCGCGCCAGTCGATCTGTTTGAGCGCGCCGAGCAGGACGAATGGTCGACCGACCTCGGCGTCGGCTGCAAATATTTCTCGCAGGACGCGGTCATCAAGCTCGCGCCGCGCGCCGGGATCGAGCTGGACGCCGCCCTCACCCCGGCCGAAAAGCTCAAGGCCGTGCAGGAGCTGGCCGAGCGCGGCGACGAGCGCGCCAAGCGCGTTTTTGCGTCCATCGGCGCTTATCTGGCGCATACGCTCAAGCTCTATTGCAGATTCTATGACGTACACCATATGATCGTGCTCGGACGCGTGATGTCCGGCATCGGCGGAAGCATCATTCTCGACAACTGTCTGCGCATCCTGCGCGAGGAATATCCCGCGCTGAACGAAAAGGTGCGCGTGATGCTGCCGGACGAAAAGACCCGCCGCGTCGGCCAGTCCGTCGCCGCAGCGAGTCTGCCGGAGCGCCGCGCCTGAGCGCCGCACGGAGGGTATTATGAACTATAAAAACGCAAATCTTTACACCGAGAAATTCCGCTTTGAGCGCGGCGCATTTTCCGTTGAAAACGGACGCTTCTGCCATGTTTTGCAGGAGCAGCCCGATGCCGTCGACCTGCACGGAGCCTATGTCATCCCCGGCCTCATCGACGTACACACGCACGGCAACTCCGGCGCGGATTTTTCCGACGGAGCGCTTGCCGGTGTGGAAAAAATGGCCGAATATCTGGGCAAAAACGGCGTGACCTCGTTCGCGCCCGCGTCCATGACCCTGCCCTATGAGACGCTGGCGGCCGCCTTCGCCTCGGCGCGCGCCTTCGTCGACGAAAATCGCACGGACTGCGCCGCCCTGCGCGGCATCCAGATGGAGGGGCCGTTCTTCTCTGAGAAGAAAAAGGGCGCGCAGAACGGCGCGTACCTGCGTCTTCCGGATTTTGACGCCTTCCGCAAGCTGTTTGAGGACTGCGGCGGGCTGGTGCGCATCGTCGACGTCGCGCCCGAGCTTGCGGGCGCATGCGACTTCATCCGCAAGGCGAGCAAGCTTTGCACCGTCTCCATCGCGCACACCGACGCTGATTACGACGCCGCTGCCGCCGGGATCGCGGCCGGCGTGACCCACCTGACCCACCTTTATAACGCCATGCCCGCCATCCACCACCGCAAGCCCGGTGTGATCGCCGCCGCCGCCGAGGCCGAGGCCGTCAGCGCCGAGCTGATCTCCGACGGGCAGCATGTCCATCCGGCATCCGTGCGCCTGGCGTTCCGCATCTTCGGCGCGGCGCGCATGGTGCTGATCTCCGACTCGCTGCGCTGCTGCGGAATGCCCGACGGCGAATACGAGCTGGGCGGTCAGCAGGTCTTTTTGAAGGACGGCATCGCCCGTCTGGCCGACGGCACGATCGCCGGCTCGGCGACGAATCTTTATGACTGTATGCTGCGCGCGATCTCCTTCGGCATTCCGCGCGAGGACGCCGTGCGCGCCGCAACCTATAATCCCGCACGGCAGCTCGGCGTGCTCGACGAGGTCGGCTCGATCCGCGACGGCAAGGTCGCCGATTTCGTGCTCTGCGACGCAGAGCTGAACCGCAAGGCTGTCTACCGCGCAGGAAACGAGCTGAAATAATCAAAAACGCACGCGGGACGCCGCTCCTTATAGGCGTGTGCAAGGCCAGCGCGTTAACAAAACACTTTCATGCAAAAAGGTAGGTTTTACGAAAAAACCTACCTTTTTGTCATCTCTGATTCTGATTAAAATAATGAATCAAAAATCAGGATCACACGATCAAAGATCGTATTTCACTGCGCAGCCTCGGCCGTGCTGCGTTCCGGGATGCAGTCTCGTTCCGTCAAAGATTGCCGCGTCGGGCGCAAAAAAGTGTCCTCCTCGCAATGACACAAAAACGGCAGGTTTTTTCGTGAAAACCTGCCGTTTTAACAACCGAAATATTCAAATCTGTCGCGAAGCGACAGCGCAACGGCGCTTCTCCGGGAGCGCCGTTTCACGCGGGCGCAAGCCCGCATTTCATATGCGCAGCATCTTTCACTTGCCCGAAGGGCAAATTTCACCGCGCAGCTTTGCCCTGCCTCAAACGAGTCTCGCCCCGGCGGGGATCTTGTCATCCAGCATGAGCAGGTGCAGCTTGTCGCCGCGTTCGGCCGACAGCAGCATCCCGCAGCTCTCCTGCCCCATCATCTTGCGCGGCGGCAGATTCGTCACGGCGACGAGCGTCTTTCCGAGCAGCTCCTCGGGCTTATAATACTTCGCGATGCCCGAGAGGATCTGGCGCGGCTTGTCCGTGCCGTCGTTGAGCGTGAATTTCAGCAGCTTCTCGGACTTCTTGACCGGCTCGCAGGTCAGAACCTTGACGACCGTCATTTCGACCTTGCAGAATTCGTCGAAGCTCACGGGCGGCAGCGGCTCGGCGAGCGGCGCCTCCTCGGGCTGCTTGGGCTTTGCCGTCAGCGCCTCCAGCTCGGCCAGCTCCTTGACCGCGTCGATGCGCGGGAAGAGCGCCGGGCCGGCCGTGACCTGCGCCTCGCGGCTCAGACCGCCGAACGCGCAGAGGCTCTCCCAGTCGCAGGCTTCCGCGCCGATGCGCTTTTGGATCTCGGCGCTGGTCGCAGGTGTGAACGGGGTGAGCAGACCGGCGCAGATGCGCACCGTCTCGAGCAGGTTATACATCACGCGGGCAAGACGCGGCTTGTTGGCCTCGTCCTTGGCCAGCACCCACGGAGCGTTCTCGTCGATATACTTATTTGCGCGGGAGATCACGGCAAAGACCTCGCTGAGGGCGTTCTGGAAGGCGAAATGCTCCATCTGCGCCTCGTATTTTTCGTGCAGCGCCGCGGCCATGCCGATCAGCTCGTCGTCGAGCGCGGGGTCGGCCGTCTGCTCGGCGGGCAGTCTGCCGCCGAAATATTTCTGCACCATGGCGACCGTGCGGCTGACGAGGTTGCCCAGATCGTTGGCAAGGTCGGTGTTGATGCAGTTGATGAGCAGCTCGTTGGAGAAATTGCCGTCCGAGCCGAACGGGAACGAGCGCAGCAGGAAGAAGCGCAGCGCGTCCGTGCCGTAGCGCTCGGCCAGCAGATACGGATCGACGACGTTGCCCTTGGACTTGGACATCTTGCCGCCGTCGAGCAGCAGCCAGCCGTGGCCGAAGACCTTCTTGGGCAGAGGCATACCCATGCTCATGAGCATGGCCGGCCAGATGATCGAGTGGAAGCGGACGATCTCCTTACCGACGAAATGCACATCGGCCGGCCAGTATTTTTCATAGTCGTGGTAGCGGTCGTTCATGAAGCCGAGCGCCGTGGTATAGTTGAACAGCGCGTCGACCCAGACATAGACCACGTGACCCGGATCGAAATCGACCGGAACGCCCCAGGTGAAGCTCGTGCGCGAGACGCAGAGATCCTCCAGACCGGCGTCGATGAAATTGTTGACCATCTCGTTGACACGGCTGCGCGGCTCGAGGTAGTCCGTCTCCAGCAGCAGCTTGCGCACCGGCTCGGCATATTTCGACAGACGGAAGAAATAGGCCTCCTCCTCAGCGGGCTTGCATGCGCGGCCGCAGTCGGGGCACTTGCCGTCCTTGAGCTGACTCTCCGTCCAGAAGGACTCGCACGGCGTGCAGTACATGCCCTTATAGGTGCCCTTGTAAATATCGCCGTTTTCGTACATTTTCTTGAAGATCTTCTGGATCGCCGCGACGTGATAGTCGTCCGTGGTGCGGATGAAGCGGTCGTAGGAGATGTTCATCAGCTTCCAGAGATCCAGCACGCCCTTTTCGCCGACGACGATGTTGTCGACATACTGCTTCGGGGTGATCCCGGCGGCCTTGGCCTTGTCCTCGATCTTCTGGCCGTGCTCGTCCGTTCCGGTCAGGAACATGACGTCATAGCCGCGCAGGCGCTTATAGCGCGCCATGGCGTCCGTCGCGACGGTGCAATAGGTGTGGCCAATGTGCAGCCGCTCGGACGGGTAATAGATCGGGGTCGTGATAAAGAATTTTTCTTTCATATTCAAGCCTCCCTCAGTGCTTGCGAATTTTACGGATCAGCCAGACCAGCAGCGCGCCGCAGGCGACGCCCGCCATATCCAGCCAGACGTCGGAGAGCTGTCCGCTGCGCCCGGGCACGAAAAGCTGCAGCGTCTCGTCGCTGAGCGCGGCAAAAGCGCCGAAGGCGAGCGGCTTGAGCAGGATGGGATTCCGTGCGCGGGCAAAAAACGCCGCAAAAAGCGCGCCCAGCACCGCATATTCGGTAAAGTGCGCGATCTTCCGGAGCAGAAGGTTCGTCATCCACGGGAACACCGTCTGCACCACGGCCAGAAGCCCGCCGCTCTCGGCCTGACTCGTCGGAGCCGGAAGCGCTGACTGGAAATAGATCAGCGCCAGCCAGAGCAGCGACACGGCCAGACGCCACCAGTTTTGTGATTTCTTCAAGCTCTCATCTCCATCGCGCCACAGTTCTTATGATTATACCACACCGGCAAAAAAAGTGCAACCAATTTCAGCCGGTGGAAACGATTCCATGCCGAAAAATCCCCGATCCCAGAATAATCCTTGACGAAAAGCGTTTTTTCATGTAGAATAGGAATGTTCGACCTATGCCGAACGTCCGACAGTTCGAAACCATCCTGTCGAAAAATAAAACTATGGGAGACAAGTTCATGAAAGCTACCAAAACGACCAAACAGATCACCTTTGCCGCCGTGCTCGCCGCGCTCTATACCGCGCTGACCTTTTTGCAGGGCGTGCTCCTGCCCAGCTCGGTCACGATGGACGTCCAGTTCCGCATGTCCGAGGCGCTGTGCGTGCTGGCGATTTATTCCGCCGCAGCCATTCCCGGCCTGACACTCGGCTGTCTGCTGGCGAACCTCGTCACGTCCGCGACCGTCATGCCGCTCGACCTGATCTTCGGCACGCTCGCAACGCTGGCCGCGTGCTCAGCCATGTGGGCGCTGCGCAAGGTGCGCGTGTTCCGGCTGCCGATCCCGTCGCTGCTCATGCCCGCGCTGATGAACGGCCTGATCGTCGGCGGCGAGCTGGCCGTCTGCTTCGACCTGCCCTTCGGCATCACGGCGCTCTGCGTCGCCGCCGGTGAGGCCGGTGTGCTGCTGACGCTCGGCACGGCGCTGTGCGTACTGATCGACCGCCGCGGCAAGCAGTTTTTCCGCGCATGAGCCGCCCGCGGCTGCGGCGGCTCGTCCTCTGCGCGGTGCTCTGTGCGGTCGCGCTCGGCATCTTCGTGCTGGAGGCGCAGATCCCCCTGCCGCTCCCCTTCCCCGGCATCAAGCTCGGCCTGAGCAACATCGTCACGCTTCTGGCGCTGGCGCTGCTGGGCTGGAAGGAAGCGCTGGGGATCGTGCTCGGACGCGTTCTGCTCGGGAATCTTCTGCTCGGTCAGCCGTCGGCGCTGCTCTACGCGCTGGCGGGCGGCCTGCTCAGCTGGCTCTGCATGGCGCTTCTGAGCCGCGCGCTGCCGAAGAATCAGCTCTGGGTCTGCGGCGTATGCGGCGGCATTGCGCACATCTGCGCGCAGATGCTCGTCGCGCTGGCCGTCACGCAGACGCCGCTGCTGCTCTGGTATCTTCCGCTCATGCTGCTGTGCGCCCTCGCGACCGGTCTGCTCACCGGCACGGCCGCGCAGCTGGCTTATGACCGCATCACCAAAAACAGGAGGAATTCATCAACATGAAAAAGACATTTGCGCTGCTGCTCTGTCTGCTCCTCGCGCTGAGCCTGTTCGCCTGCAAATCGCAGGACGCGCAGACGGACGAGCCGACGACCACCGCAGCACCCGCCCGGAGCGAAGCCGTCTCCGAGCAGGGCGAGACCGCTTCCGAGACGAAGGCGGCGCTCGATTTCAACGGCCTGACCGGCAAGGGCTTCACGCTCGCCGATGTCGAGAAGGCCGAGGGGCGTTCCTGCGATTTCTCGTTCGACGAGAACGGCACAACCGTCTATGTGTTCAACGAGATGACCGTTGACCAGCTCTATTTCTCGCAGGTGCAGATCAGCTTCGGTGAGCGCACGCGCATTTCCTGCACGCTCTCCGGCGAATCCGTCACGGCCGACACGCTGAACGAATACGCCGGTCAGCTCACGAGCCTCTACGGCGAGCCGTCGACCGACGACACCGCTGCGCCCACGCTCTGGAGCTGGACGGACACGCAGGGCAATTACGCCATGCTGTCCATGATCAACGACACCACGATGCAGCTTGCGTACTATTTTATTGCCGAATGAACACCTTTTTAACCGTTAAAAATCTGCTTGCCCGCGGCGGCTATTCCTGCGTGATCGCCGACCGCGACCGCGTGATGACCAGCCGCGCGCGCGGCATCGCTCCCCTGCTCGAGCGCGCCGAGCGCAGCGAACGCCTCGAGGGCGCATTCGTCGCCGACCGGATCATCGGCAAGGCGGCCGCAATGCTGCTCGTCGTGATGCGAGTCGCGTCAGTCTACGGCCAGGTCATGAGCCGTGAGGCCGAGGCGCTGCTTTCGGCAAACGGCATCGAGGTCGAATACGGCGCGCTGACCGATCATATCATCAACCGCAGCGGCGACGGGCTTTGCCCGATGGAGCAGGCCGTCCGTGACCTGACCGACTGCGCCGCCGCCCCCGCCGTTTTGAGAAGACGGATCGAGGAGCTGCGGGCGCTTTGACCCGATCAAAAAAGCCCCAAGCACCGTGTGCCAAAAACGCACATCGTGCTTGGGGCTACTTTCAGGCCTTGGTCTGCTGTCCTTTCGCTGTGCTGATCGACGCGATCAGGAGGCGGCGAATCGTTCCGCAGGTCGTCTGCAGCATTCCCACACCGCCGTCATTCACGATTCCCGCTTTCACCAGCAGCTCCAGCCAGTACTCCGTTTCAAAGCATTCTTTCAGTGCAATTTGCAGCTTGGCAATAAAATCCGCCTTACCATGCGCATAGTGTGCCTCGCGGATATTCGCACCGATCGAGGTTGCCGAGCGCTCCAACTGATTCATAAGGCTGTAATGCCCTTTGATGGAGTCACACAGGCGGATCACGCTTACCGCAAAATCGGTCGAGAGCACACGCAGTCTGGATTCCGCCATCTCCGTTTCGCCCCTTTCTATTGTGAAATGTCCTTCGGACGTGAAATCGTGTTCTGCCGAACACGGTGAAATATTGCGTCTGCGCCGCAATGTGATAGGAAATAAATCCTCCCACGCCCGCAGGTATTTCATACGCCGAAGGCGTATTTCACGCCCGAAGGGCATTTCACAAATCCCAAAGGGATTTATTTCGTTGAAAAGAAAAGGTCTTTGTCGATTGACAAAGACCTTTTCTTTTCTGGAGCGGGTGACGAGGCTCGAACTCGCTACCTCCACCTTGGCAAGGTGGCGCTCTACCGGATG
>URCY01000047.1 GCA_900546415.1 uncultured Eubacteriales bacterium | reverse complement strand
TTTTTGAATAAATCCCGGGAGAAAGTGCACTTTCTCCCGGGATTTATTCAAAAACCTGTTATTTTTTCTGTCAGGAGGTGCTCAACCATGCTTAGATCGTCTCCCGATGCTATCATGAATGCCTGCAAGCAATACAAAGATCTTTGCGAATCCGGACAAATCAAACGTCCGGATTTTTGGCATTTATGCGGATGTCTCGGGGAAGTCGCTGACGATGTTTCTAAATTCATTAAATCAGATGGCGCTATCGGTTGCGGGTTTGATCCCGCTGCGGATGCGGAACAACGGAAAGAGACAATGAAGAAACAGGATTCTTCAAAAAATAGAGCCGCGGCTGACGCTTTAAGACGCCTGTGTACCTTTATCCGTGGACAATATAGCACTGCTCCGGCGTGGTCTGGGGCGCAAACCAACAAGGCCGTTTTCAATCAGCGACAGGACTTCGACGGGGCTGCGCTTGTCGATAAAAAGGACGTTAACGCGTCAGGAGATGTGCAGCTTCGGATTCTCGGAGGATTCGGCGATATAACAGATGCTTTTGACTGATAGACAGATAACACATTAAATATGCAGAATAAAGCGGATAATGCAAAAACGTGACGCGCAAAGCGACGCTTGAACGCAGCAAAAAGAATATTTTGTTGCGTTCGCAAGTTACGCGACGCATAAACGGCATACAACCGGGGCGCAATTCGGAGAAAGACAGCACGAGCGGCACGAGCTGCGCGGGCACATATCCGCAAAGCCCAGGCGCATATCCGGTGCAGGGCGCGGGGCTAGGCTGGGCGGCAATCCCCCCGGGGCGCGCCGCGTGATATGGAATCAACACCAAAACCACGCCCGCGCGCGGGGGGTGGGGGTAGCGGAAAAAGTGCGCGGTGGTTCTGTGGGCGGCTATCCTTGTATTCCACACAGTGATTCTCCCCTTCCTCACATTCCCGTGGAATCGGGCATAAACCGGCGCATCACAGGCTTAAGACGTCCCTTGCCGGAAAAGAAGGGCGCTCCCTCTTGAAATCGCGCATTGGAAAATCAAAAAAGGAACCCAGTCGGCTTTAGCGCGGTGAAGTGAGCAGCCGACGGGATAGACAGATATGGCGCTGTTGCAGCTACCCGCCGGACGGAGAGCGGTAAGCGCGGTTGGATTCCGCGCGGCGCCCTTGAGGCCGGTCAACACGGCCGGCCTCAAACGAGAAAGCTTTTATTCCCCTGAAATTTTGATATAACCGCCGCGAGCCAGAGCGATCTCGGCTTGTACTCTCCTTGGCCTGCTAAACGGGGTGCAACTCCCTGTCGCGGCGGTATCGCGCACCATTCCGGCGCGGGAAACAAACAGGAATGGTTTCGGGACACACTGCAACGCCCAGCCCGTGTAAAACGGCGTTCTTAAAGCTTGCGCTGTTCGGCCGGACGTGCCCGGCGCAGTTTGAGAGCATCCCGCTTTACTACGGCGGGCTGAATTAAGGAGGGCAGCATGGACGAGCTTACCAAAAAGCCGAAGGAAACGGCCAAAAACGGCGGAAACGCCGCGTCGAACCTTGCAACGAATATCAAGACCCCGGACGTCGGCAGCGTGAGCACGACGAGGCCGGAGACAAAGACGCAGACGGCGGCGCAGAGCACCGCACCGACGACGAAGAACGCGCCGTATCAGTACGACGCGAACACGGACTACACCGCGCAGATTGAGAAGGCAGCGGCCGCCGGGAACTACCGGGAGGCCGCGATTCTGGAACAGCAGCGAAACGCGAAGATTTCCGGCGAGAAGCTGGACTATGACCCGACGAGCAAGTACGCAAGCTATCTTTCTGGCGACCCGAGCTACGTCGGCTCGGTTCTGTCCGGGACGGACATGAACGACCGGAACAGCATCTATTCGGCATATCAGCAGCTGATTTCCCAGTCCACAGAGCCGACCGACCTGACCGGTTATTTGCAGACGCTCTATGACGCCAATATGAGAGCGTCACAGGCTGCGGTCGACAAGCAGTACGCCAGATATGAGGCGGCAATCAACGCCGAAAAGGAGAAGGCACAGCTTGCAGCAGACAAGAGCATGACGCAGGAGGCGGTGAACGCACAGCGCGCGCAGCGGGCGTGGAACGAGGCACAGAGTGCCTATAAAATGCCGGGCTACTATGCCGCCGAGGACAAGGAGGAGGCTCAGACGGGCAACGCGCTTGCAAGGCTTGCAAGAGAGGCGGGGGAAATCTACGAAAAGCGGGACGCGAAGACGAGCAGCGAAGGCGTTGAGAGCCTCGGCGAGGACGGGCGCAGACTGTATAACGCCGGAAAGATCATTGCCGAGGAAGGAACGCCGCGCGACGAGTTAAGCGACGCGCAGCGTGAGGCGCTTGACATCTATGAAAAATACCGTCCGGACAGAGCCGACGTCCCGCTCACGACGGAGGAACAGGCGACACTTGAGCGCTACGAATACGCGGTTTCGAGCTGGACGGCGAAGCAGGTCGCATGGGCGAAGGCTCAGCCGGATTTCGAGGCCAAGAGCAAGCCGCATAGTGCGCCGGGTGCGATCGACCCGGCCGTATTCTGGAACGATCTGAACGAAGCAGAGCGCGTCTCAGCTATGGTGGACGGGGACGAGATCGGGTCATGGCTGCACAGCGACGCGCCGCTCGACTACGCCGGGTATTTGTTCTCGTCGGAAAACGACACGGAGAACGAATGGTATGCCTACCGCAGGATGACCGACGATGAAAAGAACACGTTCCGCTACCTTTGGAACACGAAGGGGCAGGAAGCGGCGCTCGGCTTTGCAAAGCTGCTGAAGCCGAAGCTGAACCGCCTCTACGCGAACGAGGCAATGGACATGCGCGGCACGTGGGGAAAGATCGAGGATCAGACGATCGGCTCGGTGGCATACGGCACGAACAAGGCAATGCGCGGTCTTTCCTACGGGATCGGGAAGCTGTTCGGAGCCGATCAGCCCATGCCGGACGAGGGCGGCGTGGTGGCGCAGTATCGCGGTATGCTGCACGAAGACCCCGTCACGATCGGCGGGACGGGCGTCGAGAAATACCTTGCCGGGGCTGGTATGAGCGCTGCGGAATCCGCCGGTCAGATGCTCCCTGCCATAGCGGCCTCCGTCGCCGGTCAGGGAATCAGTGCCGCCCTTGCCGGTTCCGGCGCGTTGAGCGTCGGCGGAAGCCTCGCGCATCAGGCGGCGGTTTCCTCCGCGATCGCGCATGTGCCGCAGGCGGCGTTTAGTTCTGCTTTTTACACGGAAATATTCTCGCAAAATTACATAGACGGTCGCAGACAGGGCATGGACGAGACGCAGGCATCGGTCTACGGCGGTCTGACGGCAACATCGGAGGTCGCGACGCAGACGCTCCTCGGCTACGTCCCCGGCCTACAGGGCGTCATGTCGGAGAATTTCGGCAACATGCTCGCCGAAAAATTCAAGTCCGCCGCTATGAAGACCGTCATGCAGTGGGTCGGCCGCGTTTCCGGCGAGGTGATCGAGGAGAACTTCCAGAACGCGATCGAGCCGCTCATCAAGGCCGTTGCGACGCAGCAGGCACCGGAATTCTGGGGTTCTGCCGGGGAGTTCTTCGACGAATTCCTCGAGACGACCGTCTCGACCCTGATGCTGACGACTGCAATGAGCGCGGGCGACACCGTGTCGGACTACGTCGGGTATCGCGCGCAGGAGCAGGAGACGCTCCGTGCACAGGTAGAATGGGCGCAGGAGGCAATGAAAGCCCCGGAGGGGTCTGCGATCTACAAGGCCGGTGAGGCCGTGATCGACGCCGTAACGGATGGCAACATGCCGAAAAAGCCGATGTCGGAATACGATTTTCTGAAGATCGTGAACAGCATCGGCGCGGAATACGACGCGGAGGCGGCTGCACAGACTGCCGGGAACGCGGCATCCGTGCCGGAGGCCGCGCAGAGAACCGTTGAAGCACCGGCAGAGGCAAAATATGCCGCCTTGAACGGCGTATCACCGGAACAGGCACAGCAAGCCGCAGAAACGCTGAACGCGCTGAAAACGGGCGAAAAATCGGTCAGAGACCTAACAAACGCCGAGATTCTGAATCTTCGGCTCAACACGCCGGACGGCCGCGCAATTGCAAGCGAGGCTTTTGGCGTACAGATTGAAGAACCGTCCGGCATTTCTGGAATGCGGCGCGCGTTGGTGGACGCGGTGGAGGCCGGGAAAAACGTACAACTGAATATTGACAACGCCGAAAATTCGGGTTATACTGAAACAAACGGAGGTGTTTCAAATGACGGCAACCGAATGGCTGGAGGAATGGTTGAAGAAATTCCCGGAGGACAGCTTTCTGATAGACGAGATGCGGGAGGACGGCAATCCGGACGAACAAATCAAGTCCTTTCTCGAAGGAATTTAAGCCAGAGTGTTCAAAACGCATTCACGGAAAGCGGCGTTGTTGCAGCGGAGTTGTATGACTTCGACGCAGACAATGCCGCCTTTTCTTCTGCGCTGGATGCAGCGCGTGCGGCAGATGCAGACCACGGTTGGGCAGTTACACCGAAGTCACCCGCGGAGTTGCAAGGCAAACGCACCTTTATGGACGAGGGCGGAACGATAGGCTTTGCGCTCACAGACGACGGAGATATTGAAGCTGTTTTCAAAAACAAGCAACTTAATGAAACTCCTCACGCAATGGACGGCGTTATCCCGCAAGCAATTGCGTCGGGAGGCGTGAAACTGGATTGCTACGGGAAAGGCCTCGTTCGTATTTATGAACGCTACGGTTTTGTCCCGGTTGCCCGCGTGGAGTTCAACGAGGAGCATGCAAACCCCGGCTGGGATAAGAGCAAGGGAACGCCTTACGTTTATTTCATGATGCACAACGGCGATTCTGCGGAAACCGTTGTATCGAACATCGGAAAATACGGGCATATGACGCAGGAGCAGCTTGACGCGCTTCCGACCTACGGAAAAGATGGTTACGACCAAGCGACGGCGTACCGCGACAGTCTGTTGAGCGATAGAAGTTCCGCGCCGCAGCAGGGACAGACGGACGCCCCCGGAACCGCGCCGGAGGTCAGCCAACCGGCCACACGGCAGCGATCGAATCCGGCAGAGGATATGGTGGCCGCCGTCCGCGCTGCTCGCCCGGTCGGGCGCAAGACGGACAGAAGCCGCGTCGTGGAAAACACGCTGAAGAACTCCCCAGTGTTCGGCGGCGTGTTTCAGGACGTGCGCGACGAAATGCTCGAGCAGAACAAGAACGCCGCGCGATATAACGTTTCGCACGAGGTCGACAGTCTGGCCGAGGCGGAAGACCGCATTCAGGCCGACCCGAAGGGCGAGGCGGAATATCTGCTGACGGACAACGACGGGCACGTCTGGAGCGCGCCGGACATTGATACGGCGATGGGCTTGATCGCCTCAAATCAGCTTGACGGGGACGCGGCTCGCGCGGTCGAGCTTGCGCTTGCCGTCAAGGAGGCCGGGACGCAGGCCGGTCAGACGGTTCAGGCACTCGCGAAATGGTCGCGCACGCCGCAGGGCGCGGCCGTTGACGCGATCACGGAGTTAAATGACGGGCGATTCTCAAACGAGCGGGTCAAAGAGCTTGGCGGGCAGCTGCTCGACGCAGCATCCCGCATACAGGCGGCATCCGACGCGCTGCGGAACCCGGACACCGGCGAGGTGCAGGGGCGCGGCGACGCGGCAATGATCGGCGTGATCTCCGACCTTGCGAAACTGCGCAAGACAACGACGGCGTTCACGGACAAGCTCGGCAGGATCGTGACCGGGTCGCTTCGGAAGCTCCCGAACGACGTTTTGCAGAAGATCGCCGTCAGTCAGATTCGCGGCGTTTCCAGCGACCTGACAAGCAAGGCGACCAAGGCAGACATAGCAAGCTCCCTGCTCCGGCTGAACGACCTGAGCAGCCCTGCAACGTTCATGCGAAACCTTGCGGGCAACACGATGTTCGGACTTGTTGATTCTCTTGCAAACAACATCGCCGTCCCGTTCGACGATCTGCTCTACCGCTTCACCGGCAGAAGGACGCTCTCGGCAGACATTTCCGTGCTCTCGCGTCAGGCTTGGAGCACCGCGATCCGGGCATACCGGCAGGCATACGTCGAGACGGCGCTTGACGTCAACACGGACGGCCTCGAGGGGAAATACGGCCAGACGACAAGCCGGGTATTCAAGGCGAACGGGAACGTGGCCGAACGGGTGCTCTCGCGCATGGAGGAGATTCAGGCGCACTTGCTCGTCGATTCCGATGAATTTTTCAAGGGCTTTGCGCGCGGCGAGGTGCTGCGCGGCATGGCAAAGCTGGTCGAGCAGGGCAAAGTCTCGCCGGAGGACGCGCTGAAAGCCGCCGACCTGATGGCGCAGGAGCGCACGTTCCAGCAGGATTCCGTTTCCGGCCGGTTTGCCTCGAGCATCAAGAACGCGCTGAATCAGGTCGGTTTCAGTGGAAACAGCGGCGTCGTGACCGTCGAGCTGGACAACGGCGAAAAGGTGCGGATCGAGAAATCGAAGCTGGGCGACGCGGATTACCGGCGGCAGCTCGTCGAGGCACGGGAAGGCAAGGAAGCCCGGCAGCAAATGCAGCAGCTTATCAAGAACCTGTACGACCCGAACGCGACGCGCTTCGGCGTCGGCAACTTGCTGCTTAACTACACGACCGTTGCCGGTGCGCTGGTCGATCTCGCGGTCAAGTATGAGGCGGGGTCTGTGATTGGCCTTGCCGGTCTGATTCACACCATGCGACTTGGGAAGGACGTCTCATTTGAGACGCAGAGAAGCGCCGCCCTGACGTTCGGGCGCGGCATCACGGGAGCGTCCATGACCTATGCGTTTGCAAAGCTTGCCAAGCTCGGAATCCTGATCGTGGCCGGAGTGGGAGACGATGACGACCGGAAACGCGACACACAGCGCGGCGTGCAGCATCTGGACGGCATCCAGCTCAACTGGGACGGCCTGATCCGGCTTATCAAGGGCGAGGACGCCGCGCTTCAGGATGGGGACACGCTGCTCGACCTGAGCTTCATGCAGCCGCTCGACGCGATGATGCAGACCGGCGCGATGATGGCAAACAGCGAGACTGCACTGGAGGCTTTCCCGAACGGCATCTTTTCCTCAATTGCCAACACGCCCGGCCTTGAGCAGCTCGGGAGCATTTATAAAACGCTGACCGGCTACAGCGGCGACGTGGACGCGAGCAAATTCACGGAGCTTGGCAAGCAGCTCCTGCTCGATTCCGTGTCCCGCGCGGAACCCGCGATCCTCCGGGCGTTTGCGAAAGCCGGAGACCCCTACTACAGAGACCTCTACACGAGTGATTCGTTCTTCGGGCAGATGAAGGATCGGTTGCAGTACGGCATTCCCGGCTTGCGCAATCAGCTCCCGGTCAAAACGGACGCTTACGGGCAGGACAAGGAATACGGCGGCAGCACGGCGGAGCGAATCGCGAATGCACTGCTGCTCCCCGGCAAGATCGAGCATTACAGCACGAGCAGAGCCTCGGAGGAGGCGGAGCGGCTATATCAGGAAACGGGGGAATCCGTATTCCCGTCGACCTCGGTGCAGAACACGCATATATGCGCCACGCGCTGCAGGCCTATTTTGAAAAATCCACCAAGGAAAACCCCGTTAAGGTCGACCTGAACGAGGTTCGCATCAAGATCATCGAGCAGCCCTTCACCGACGTCAGCAAGAGCGACTGGTTCTATGCCGACATGCTCACGATGTATCACGCAGGCGTGATCAACGGCACGAGCGAAACGACCTTCGAGCCGGAGGGAATGGTCACCCGCGCGCAGTTCATCACCATGCTCTACCGTCTTGACGGCGAGAAGAAGGTCGAGGACGCAACGAGCACCTTCACCGACGTGAGGCCGACCGCGTATTACTGCGACGCCGTCAACTGGGGCGTCAAGGCCGGCATCACCAACGGCGTGACGCAGACCGAGTTCGCCCCGCACGAGAACATCACCCGCGAGCAGATCGCGACCATGCTGTTCCGCTACGCCGCCTACGCAAAGAAGGCCGACCTCGACAAGAAGGTCGACCTGAACGACAAATTCCATGATTCCGCCGCGGTTTCCGGCTACGCGCGAGAGGCCGTTGAATGGGCTGCCGCCGTCGAGGTCGTCCGCGGAGACGACACCGGCGCCATCCGCCCGAAGGACAACGCGACCCGCGCCGAGGCCGCCGCGCTGATGGTTCGCGTCGGTGCCCTCCCCGCAGCGGAGAAATAACGCGACCCAAGCGCCTTGGCAAGTATTTGTAAAATAAGCTGTCAAGCTGCTAAAAAAGGGGGCTTGCCGTCTGTTCATCGCAGGCGGCAAGCCCCTTATTTGCCGCCGAGCCGTTCACGCGCGCCGACGCCGCCATATTTTTGGCGGAATCTCGTTTGCGCTGGCCGACATCCACGCCCTGCGCAAGAAGCCCTTCCCGCAGCAGGTCGTCCGGTGCGAGCGGAAGCCTGCAAAGGCGGAATCATGAATTTGAGGACGGACGCCGCTCGGCATCCGTCCTTTTTTCTTGACGGAACGGCGCGAAAATGGTATAATGACGACGGCATTACCAGAAAACCTCTGAATCAATCGGCTGCGGCGCTCCGTGGGTCTTTTGCCCCAGCCTATCGTCTTGAAATACGTAAAGGATTCCTGCGAGTTCCAAGCCTCCACTTGGAACAAAACCCCTCGCTGGCCGCTCTTGCGATTGAATCAGAGAATCCCAAGATAAAAAGGGGAGAGATGAATGAATCAGATCCGATATTACGTCAGTCGGAAAAATCCGCTGACTTGGTTCGCCGCTGCGGCATCGCTGGCAGCGGTCGTGATGCAGGTGCTCTCGCTCAGCTTCGGCGAGATGCCCGGCTTCTGGAGCTTCTGCTTCCTGCGTCTGCTGCCGATGCTGGTCGGCCTTGGCTTTTCGCTGCGGCTCGTGCTGCAAGGACCGAAGGAGTTTTACCGCACGACGCGCGACGTCTTCTGGATGTGCGTTTATTTCGGCGCGGTCGCCGTTGATTGGTATGTCCGCATCCACAGCGACAGCTCCGTGCTTGACGGCCTTGGCTCGAGCTATGCGCTGCTGGGCTACTTGCGTTATGTGTTTGCCTGCTGCCTGATCTATCTGGCAATTTACGTGCTCTATCGTTTTCTGCTGACCGGTAAGATGGGCAACGTGATGCTCATGCAGCTGCTGGCGGCCGTTGCCATGGCCGTGCTTGTCTACGACCTTGTGAGCGAGGTGCAGAGCGGGATCAGCCGGACGTATCTGTTCGAGAAGATCGCCAACGTCTGCATTGCCACGGCCTTCCTTTCGGCCATGCTGGCGGCGCACCGCTTCACCGACGGGCTTTATCACCCGACGTGGGGCGACCGCAAGGACGGCCGCCGTGTGCGCACGCTCAACGGCATGTCCGTCGTCGCAGGCTACATCATGCCGGATCGCAACGACGCCTGCAACAGCATCCACGACACCGTGGAGATCAGCGCCATCGAGCGCTATGTCCACCGTAAGCGCGCCGAGGGAATGGAGAATTTCGGCCTGTTCCATGTGTTCCTTGCGGCCTATGTGCGCTGCCTCACGAAATACCCGGCCACGAATCGCTTCTTCTCCGGGCAGCGCGTCTATCAGCGCGGCGACGAGATCCAGTTCGTCATGGCAGTCAAGAAGGATATGACCACCGAATCGCCGGACACCATGATCAAGCTGCACCTCGACCGTCACGATACGGCCAAGGACGTCTACGACAAGCTGAACGCCGAGGTCGAGAAGGTCAAGAGCACACCGCTTGACAGTGCGTTTGACAACCTCGCGGGTCTGCTGGCAAGCCTGCCCGGGCTGCTGCTGAAGTTCACGGTCTGGTGCCTCAAGGTCGCCGATTATTTCGGCAAGCTTCCGGCCTTTCTGCTCGAGCTCAGCCCCTTCCACGGCTCGGTGATCTTCACCTCCATGGGCTCGCTGGGCATTCCGCCGATCGTGCACCATCTCTATAACTTCGGCAATCTGCCCGCGTTCATGGCGGTCGGCCGTAAGTATCGCAAGACCGAGCTGGATCTCAACGGAGAGCCCGTGACGCGCCGCTATGTCGACTTCTCAGTCAACTGCGACGAGCGCACCGTCGACGGCTTCTACTATGCGACGGTCATGAAATACTTCAAAAAGCTGCTGCGCAACCCGTCGGTGCTCGACGAAGTCCCCGAGGAGCTGGAGCAGGACATTCCGTAACCCAAAAAACGCAAAGCGCCTCTGACCGAGCGGCCAGGGGCGCTTGTCCGTCCCGCGAAGGGGAAGGCATATCCGGTTCGTTCGTCACGGCGCGAAGTGTGCGGCGGCGTATTGCTCCGCAAAGGACGCAAAGCGCTCGGAAAGACCCGTCGCAGCCGGCGGGAGCACGAGATAGAGCCGACGCATGACCGGCGGCCTGCGCAGCGGAAAGCTGAGCACACGGCCATCCCTTGCCCAGGGCGCGGCCACACTGCCGGAGAGGATCGCGCTGCCCAGCTCCTGCTGCACGGCGCGCAAAATGGCCTCGTTGCTTTCGATCTGCGCGACGATGGGCGGCGTTTTGCCTGCCTCGTGCAGAAACGCCCGCGCGGCGCGCAGGGTTCCCGAACCCTCCGTGCGCAGGATCAACGGCTGTTCCGGCAGCTCCGATCCGGTCAGGCCGCTCCGAGCCGCCTCGCGCAGGGCGGGCGTGTTCGGCGTGACGAGCACCAGCTCGTCGCTGCACAGCGGTCGGCTGTCCAATGCGGCCGCATCCGGCAGTGAGCCGACAAGCCCGAGCTGGACGTCGCCGTTTTGCAGCATCGCGTGGATCTCCGCGCTGTTGCCGCTCCGCAGGACGAAGCGGCACTGCGGGTGCTTGCGGTGGAACGCGGCCAGCAGCGGCGGCAGCAAAACCTCCATCGGCATCGTTGAGGCACCGATGGTCAACACCGTCTCCTCCGAGGTGAACGCCTCCTCCAGCCGCTGACAGCTGCGCAGGATCTCCTTGCTGCGCCGGTAGGTCTCCTGCCCCTGCGGGGTCAGCAGAATTCTTTTACGCCGCCCGCGCTCGAGCAGGGTGACGCCGAGCGTGGTCTCCAGCGCTGCGATTGCGCCGCTGACGGCCGGCTGCGAAAGATACATCCGCTCGGCCGCCTCGGAGAAGCTGCCGCACTCGGCCACGCAGACGAAGGCCTCAAGCCGCTTGAGCGTCAGGCCGGTCACGGCTCGAGGAAGATGCGCTTGCCCCCGCGATAGGGCTGCACCGTTGCCCAGCGCTGTGCCGAGGGGACGCAGGCCTTCAGCTCCGCGAGCAGCGCGTCGGCGTCGGCCGGATCGACCGCGATCGCAAGGCCGCCCGAGGTCTGCGGATCGAAGAGCAGATCCTGCACGGCTGTCTCGACCGTCCCGACGTCGACCCACGGCTCGGCAAAATTCCGGTTGCGGTACATGCCTGCCGGGAGCACGCCCATGCGCGCCAGCTCAAGCGATTCCGGGATAAAATCGACCCCGGAGACCTGCATATGCAGCTCGACGTCGCTGCCCTGCGCCATTTCCAGCAGATGCCCCATCGGGCCGAAGCCGGTCACGTCCGTGCAGGCGTGGACGCGATACTTGACCATGACGTCGCGCGCGGCCTTGTTCAGCGTGGTCATCATGCGATAGGCAAAACGGGTCGTCTCGTCGCTGACCAGCCCAGCCTTCATGCCGGAGGTCAGTACGCCGATGCCGATCGGCTTCGTGAAGAGAATGACGTCGCCCGGCTTCGCGCCGGAGTTCGTCAGAACGCGGTCGGGATGCACGAAGCCCGTCACGGCGAGGCCGTATTTCGGCTCGTCGTCGAGGATGCTGTGGCCGCCCGTGATGAGTGCTCCGGCCTCATAGACCTTGTCATAGCCGCCGCGCAGAATGTCGTGCACGACCTCCCTGGGCATGTCCTCCGGGACGGCCATGATGTTCAGCGCGAGCTTCGGCTCGCCGCCCATGGCGTAGACGTCCGAGAGGGCGTTCGTCGCGGCAATCGCGCCGAAGGTATAAGGGTCGTCGGCGATAGGCGGGAAGAAATCGACCGTCTGCACGAGCGCCAGCTCGTCGGAGACCTTATAGACCGAGGCGTCGTCGCTGCGGTCAAAGCCGACCAGCAGGTTCGGGTCTTTGTGGACGCGGATGCCCTCGAGGAGCTGCGCCAGCACGCCCGCGCCGACCTTCGCGCCGCACCCGGCGCATTTTGCAAGCTTCGTCAGTTTTACTTCGTTTTCCATGTTTCATGCTCCGTTCCGTTGATTTCGTGCATTCCCGCGATCTCGTGGTCGCGGCCGTTCAGCGCGGCCAGCAGCTTGGGCTTGTCGGCCAAGGGCATTGTCCAGCCGATGCCGCAGTCAGAGGTGATGCTGCGCGGCACGGGCGCGAGCCGACCCGGCACGCCGGCTGCCTTGCAGAGCCGTTCCAGCTCCATTGCCCCGGCGCTCGTGTAAAAGGTCAGAACCAGCTTTGGTTGTTGTTTCATTCGGCAAGACTCCTTACGGCCGCAACGGCGGCGTCGACCTCCTCGTCGGTGTTGTACCAGCCGAAGGAGAAGCGCACCGCGCCCTGCTCCGCCGTGCCGAGGGCGTCGTGCATACGCGGCGCGCAGTGCGCCCCGGCACGGACTGCGATGCCGAAGTCCTGCGCCAGCGCGTCGGCGACCTCCGAGGAATCGTCCGCGCCGAGATTCAGCGTCACGATCGCGGCGTGCGGCGCGGCGAAATCGCCGTAGACCGTGACGCCGGGGATCGCGCGCACGCCCTCATAAAACCGGCGTGTCAGCCGCTCCTCGTGGGCGCGGATCGTCTCCAATCCGGTCTTGTTCAAGAACTCCAACGCCGCGTGCAGACCGGCGATGCCGTGGGCGTTGAGCGTTCCGGCCTCCAGCCGGGTCGGATACTGCGCGGGCTGCTCGTGCAGATGAGTCTGCACGCCCGTCCCGCCGACCTTCCACGGGCGGATCTCGACGCCCTCGCGGATGCAGAGTCCGCCGGTGCCCTGCGGCCCCATGAGCCCCTTGTGCCCCGTGAAGCAGAGCACGTCGACGCCGAGCGCGGTCATATCCAGCGGGAACGACCCGGCGGTCTGCGCCGCGTCGAGCACATAGATCAGCTCATGCCTGCGGCAAAAATCTGCAATTTTCGCAATATCGAGCACATTTCCGGTCAGATTCGACGCGTGCGTCGTGACGACAAGCCGCGTCTGCGGGCGCAGGAGCGCCTCGAACGCGGCATAATCGATCTGCCCGCGACGGTCGGCCGGGACGAAGCTGACGGCCACGCCCTGCTCGCGCTCCAGCCGGTAGAGCGGCCGCAGCACGGAATTGTGCTCCAGATCGGTCGCGATCACATGGTCGCCGGGGCAAAGCAGGCCGTTCAGCGCGATGTTCAGCGACTCGGTGATGTTCGCGGTGAAGACGACGTGGTCGGCGCGCGGGCAGCCGAAGAAGGCCGCGACGGCCTGCCGCGCCGAAAAGACCGTTCGCGCCGCGTCGAGTGCCTCGTCATAGGCGGCGCGGCCGCAATTTCCGACCGTCTGCATCGCCTCAACAACGGCATCCGTCACCGCCTGCGGCTTGCGCAGGGAGGTCGCGGCGTTGTCCAGATATATCATGAGTGCCAGCCTCCGTTATTCTTTCTATCGTATCAAGCATAGCACAGCTTGCCGGAAAAAGCAAGCCAAAAAGGGGAAAAGGGGAGGGGAATCAGGCGTTTTCCACCTCGATCTGACACATCCGCATCGTCGTGAGCGCCGCGCGATGCGTCTCGGGCGTTACGCCCGCGCAGCACGCCGCATCGACGCGGACGGTCTGCTCATAGAAATTCGCCTTGAGCAGCAGCGCGTTGGAGACGACGCAGATGTCCGTGCAGAGGCCGATCAGCTCCACGGAAAAATCCGCGCCGCCCGCAGCCTGACGGATGCGCTCGACCAGCTCCAATGAGCCGAAGGTCGGCTTTTCGAGCACGACGACGTGCTTTCCCTCGAGCGCGGCGGCAACGTCGGCGTTGAGCTGCCAGCCGGGCGTCCCCTTGATGCAGTGCGCAACGGGCAGGTGCCGCCCCTCGGACGTCTCAAGGTAATTCGCGCCGTGCGTGTCGAGCGTGGCGAAGACCGTGCCGTCAAAGCCGCAGATCTTCTCCGCGACGGGCGGAACGATCGCCTGCGCCTCGGCCGTGCCGAGCGAACCGTCGACAAAGTCCTTCTGCATGTCCACAACAACTAAAAATCGTTTCATAGCTTCCTCCGATTGTTTTTGTCAGAAAATCTTGGGAACCTCTGAATCAATCGGCAGCGGCGCTCAGCGGGTCTTTTGCCCCAGCTTAT
>URCY01000046.1 GCA_900546415.1 uncultured Eubacteriales bacterium | reverse complement strand
ATCTGGAACAAAATCCCTCGCTGACCGCTCTTGCGATTTAATCAGAGCTTCCTTACAAAAAAAGAAAAAGGAGAGAGAAAGATGCTACGCTTATGGCTGTCGGCCGACCGGCGCGAGAACTCCGCGCAGCTCCTGCGCGAGATCACCGCGCGCGCCAAGGCCGGGCAGCGGCGCATGGTGCTGCTCGTGCCGGAGCAGTTTTCGCACGAGACGGAGCGGCGGCTCTGCGCCGCCGGCGGCGACGCGATCTCGCTGCACGCCGAGGTGCTGACCTTTTCGCGGCTGGCCTCGCGCGTGTTCGCCGAGCGCGGCGGCGTCGCCGAGACGGAGACGGACGGTGGCGGCAAGCTGCTGATGATGGCGCTCGCGGTGGAGCAGGTGCGCTCTCGGCTGAAAATTTTCGGTGCGAGCGCCGCGCGGGCGGAATTCCTGCTGCAGCTGCTCGATATGCTCGAGGAATTCCGCAGCTTCTGCGTCACGGCCGACCAGCTGCGCCGCGCAGCGGCCGGGCTGACGGGGACGCTTGCCGTCAAGACCGAGGAATTCGCCCTACTGATGGAGAGCTACGACGCCGTCTGCGCGCAGATCGGGCAGAACCCGCAGTCACGCCTGACGCGTCTTCTGAACGCGCTCGAGGACTGCGACGACCTGAGCGACCGGGAATTCTGGATCGACGGCTTCACGGATTTTAACGGCGTCGAGCGCAATATCCTCGCCCAGCTGCTCAACGGCGGGGCAGGGCTGACCGTTGCGCTGCTCTGCGACGGGCTGCACGGGCACGCGCAGCAGTACGCCGCCGCGCGTGAGACGGCCGCCGCCCTCTGCGCGATTGCCGCGCAGCAGCAGATCCCGGTCGAAACGCGGCAGCTTCCGCCGCGTGAGGAGACGTCTGCGCTGGCGCGTCTGCGCGCCGAGCTGTTCGGCGGCGCCATGCACCCGTGGGACGCGCCGCAGAATGCCGTGGCCTTTTTGAGCAGCGGCGGACGCACCGAGGAGTGCCGCATGGTCGCCGGGGAGATCCTGAAGCTCGTCGAGCAGGGCGCGCGCTGGCGCGACATCGCCGTGGCCTGCACGGACTACGCCGCGTATCGCCCCATGCTCGAATCCATTTTGAAGCGGGCGGAGATTCCGGCGTATTTCGCCGGGGATCGGGATATTTTGCAGGAGCGCATGATCGACGCGCTGCTCACGGCGCTGAATGCGGCGGCCGGAGGCATGGAGACGGAGGATGTGCTCGCGTGGCTGAAGTCGGATTATTCCGGCCTGGCGCGGGAGCGCGTCGACCGGCTGGAAAATTACGCGCTGATCTGGTCGATCCGCGGCGCGCAGTGGGAAAAGCCGTGGACAAAAAGCCCCTTCGGAATGCAGAAGCGCACCCCGGAGGAGCGCGCGCCGGTTCTGGACGAGCTGAATGCGGATCGCGCAGCGGCGCTGACGCCCCTGCTGCATCTGCGTGGCGGACTGCGCCGCGCGGCAAACACGGGCGAGATGGTGCTGGTTCTGAACCGCTTTTTGGAGGAGATCGACCTTGCCGGACGCTTGCAGGAGCTGGCGCAGGCGCGCTTCGACGCGGGGGATCTGCAGCGGGCGCAGGAATACGCCCAGCTTTACGGCATTTTCACGACGCTGCTGGAGCAGCTCTACGGCGTCCTGGGGCAGACCGTGCGCTCGGTCGAGGAATTTGTGCGGATGCTGCGCACGGCGCTCAGCCGCTATTCCGTCGGCACGATCCCGGCCGCGCTGGACTGCGTGAACGTCGGCAGCGTGCTGTCGCAGCGGCAGTGCGACTGCGATTTCTTATTCGTGCTCGGCGCGAACGAGGGGCAGCTCCCGTCCGCGCCCGCGTCGAACGGGCTGCTGACGGATCACGAGCGCGGCGTGCTCAAGCAGCAGGAGATCGAGATCATGCCGACCGCCGCCGGGAGGCTGGAGCGGGAGCTTGCGGCCATCGGCAGTATGCTCTGCGGCGTAAAAAAGCGGCTCTTCCTGAGCGCGCAGACCGGGACGGAGGCCTATCTGCTGCGCCGCGCGCGCAAGCTGTTCCCGCTGGCCGAGACGGTCGGAAGCGCCGACGCGCTGTTCACGCGCTCGGCATGGGACTATCTGACGTGGCAGGCGGCGCACGGCGGCCTGGAGGCAGCGGGGCGCGAGCCGGCTCTGCGCACGGCGGCGCAGCGGCTGCACCGCGCGGCCGATTATGCGCCGGGGCGGCTCTCGCCCGAGGGCGTGCGGTCGCTTTACCGCCAGACGGTGCAGCTCTCGTCCTCCAAGATCGAGGAGCTGGCCGAGTGCCGCTTCCGCTTTTATCTGGATTACGGTCTGCGGGCGCAGGAGCGCCGCGCGGCGGAGCTGGACGCCTCGGCCTACGGCATTTTTGTGCATGCGGTGCTCGAGGAGGTCGCGCGGCGCACCATGCAGGAGGGCGGCTTCCACGCCGTGCCTCTGGAGCGTGTGCTGGCGCTGACCGACGAGGCCATGGAGCGCTATGCCGCCGCCGAGCTGGGCGACCTGCTCGACACCGAGCGGGCAAATTATCTCTTCCGGCGGAGCTTCGACGAGGTGCGGGCGGTCGTCTCGGAGCTTTACCGCGAGCTGTCGCAGTCTGAGTTCGTGCCGCAGTGGTTCGAGCTGAACTTTTCGCAGAAGCGCGGCGACCTGCCGCCCATCCGCATTGCCGGTCAGAATGTCGCGCTCGTCGGCAAGATCGACCGCGCCGACCTCTGGCGCGACGGAGACCGGGTGTATGTCCGCGTGGTGGACTACAAGACCGGGCAGAAAAAGCTGGAATACGGCAGGCTGCTTCAGGGCCTGGGGCTGCAAATGCTGCTCTATCTTTTCGCGCTCGAGCGCAGCGGACTGCGCCTGACGGGCGAGAAGCTGCATCCGGCAGGCGTGCTGTATTTCCCGGCGCGGGTTGAGCGCGTCGCGCTGACCGACCGGCTTGATGCGGCGGGTCTGGAGCGTGAGCGCCGCAGCAAGAAGCGCCGCAGCGGGCTGCTGCTTGACAGCGACGCCGTGCTGCACGCCATGGAGCCGACGGAGGACGAGCCGGAATACCTGCCGTATAAGATCGACAAAAACGGGGCGCGCAAGGGCGACCTGATGGACGGCACGCAGCTGCGAGAGCTGGAGCGGCACGTGTTCTCCACGGTGGAGCGGCTGGCGCAGGAGCTGACCGACGGCGAGATCAGCCCGAATCCCTTCGCCTTCGGCGCAAAAAACGACAACGTGTGCTGCTTCTGTCCCTATGGGACGGTCTGCGGCGACGGAAAAAACCGGCAGCGCTGGCTCAAGTCCGGCCTCAAGCCGGAGGAATTCTGGAGCAAGCTGGAGGAGGCGGAGCACCATGGCTGAATTGACCCGCGCACAGGCGAGCGCGGTGGCGCACCGCGGCAGCACGGTTCTGGTCTCGGCGGCCGCCGGGTCGGGAAAGACCCGCGTGCTGATCGAGCGCGTGCTGCGTCGCGTCGCGGAGGAGGGCTGCGACGTCGACCAATTCCTGATGATCACCTTCACCGAGGCGGCCGCCTCGGAGCTGCGCGGCAAGCTGATCGCTCAGCTCAGCGAACGCCTCGCGGCCGACCCGAGCAACCGCCTTTTGCAGCGGCAGCTCAGCCGGGTCTATCTGGCGCAGATCTCCACGGTTCACGCCTTCTGCGCGTCGATCCTGCGCGATTATGCGCACGAGCTGGAGCTTCCGGCGGACTTCCGCGTCTGCGACGAGGGCGACGCGGCGGCGCTGACCGAGCGTGCCATGCAGGCGACGCTTGAGCAGGCCTACGCGCGGCTCGGCGAGGACGACGAGCTGCATGCCGCGCTGGATATGTTCGGCGGCAGCCGTGACGAGGGCACGCTGCCGGAGCAGATCCTCAAGCTCTACCGCGACCTGCAATGCTGGAAAAATCCGAAGCGCCGCTATGAGGAGCTGATGCAGAGCCTGCGGCTCGACGATTGCACGGACATGGCGCAGACGGTCTGGGGCGCTTATCTCATGCGCGAGCTGCGCATCAGGCTCGAACGCATGGCGCGCGCGCTGGACACCTGCTGCGGGCTGACGGAGCAATGCCCGAAGCTGACGGAAAAATACCTGCCTGCCCTCAGGGACATGCGCGCAATGCTCGAGCGGCTTTTGTCCGCGCAGACGTGGGACGGGCTGCACGCCGTGCCGCTGACCTTCCCTCCGCTGTTAAAAGTGATAAAGAGCGAGGCGCCCGAGGCGCAGGAGTACATCAAAAGAACCAAGGAACTGGTCAAAAAAACGCTGACCAGGCAGATGGCGCGCTTCAGCCTGCCCTCGGCCGACGCGCTCGACGATCTGCGGCGCAGTGCGACGGCGCTGCGCGGACTGCTGCGGCTGACGCAGACGTTTGCCGAGCGCTTCCGCGCCGAAAAGAGCCGCCGCCACCTGCTGGATTACAACGATCTCGAGCATGAGACGCTGCGCCTGTTCTATCGCGGCGGCGAGACGCCGACTGCGGCGGCGCGCGAGGTCGGCGAGCGCTTCCTTGAGCTGATGATCGACGAATATCAGGACACGAACGCCGTGCAGGAGGCGATCTTTCAGGCGATCAGCCGCGCGGGGCGGAATCTGTTCTTCGTCGGCGACGTGAAGCAGTCGATCTACCGCTTCCGTATGGCCGACCCGGCGATCTTCCTGAAAAAATACGCCGATTTTCGTCCCGAGGCCGAGGCTGCGGCGGGCGAGAGCTGCAAGATCCTGCTCTCGGATAATTTCCGCTCGCATCCGGCGATTCTGTCGGCGGCAAACGACGTGTTTTCCGTGACGATGACGCCGCGCGTCGGCGGCCTGTATTATGGCCCGGATGAGGCGCTGCGCGCCAACCGTCCCGCGCTCGACCTTGGCAGCCCGGCCGTCGAGCTGCACTGCATCGACACGGGCGGGCTGGATATGACGCCCGCGCCCGCGCGCGAGGAGATCGAGGCGGCCTTTTTGGCCGACCGCATCGCGAGGATGCTCCGCGAGGGGGAATGTGTCATGGAAAACGACGCCCCGCGCCCGGTGCGCCCGGATGACATCGTGATCCTGCTGCGGGCGATGGCCGGAAAGGCGCAGGTCTATTTGCAGGCGCTGCAAAGGCAGGGAATCCCCGCCGTCTGCGGCAGCGACAGCCTGTTCGACGCGCCGGAGATCGTATTCCTGACCGCGCTTTTGCAGGTCATTGACAATCCGAGGCAGGATATTCCGCTTTTGACGGTGCTGCTTTCGCCCGTGTTCGGCTTCACGGCCGACGAGCTGGCGCGGCTGCGCGGGGAAAGGCGCGACGGCGAGCTGCTCGACTGCCTGTGCGGCGCGCACGCCGAGACGTTCCTGCAAACGCTGGCCGAGCTGCGGGCGCTTGCCGCGAGCGGGTCCGTGCGGACGCTGCTCGACGGCATCGAGACGCGCTTGCTGCTGCGGGCGGTCTATCCTGACAGCGACTGTGCGGCGCATTTCGACAGGCTTCTGGGCTATGCCGACGCCTGCGCCGCGAACGGGCGGCACGGTCTGCCGGCCTACCTGCGCTTTCTGGAGCGCGCAAGGCAGAAGGGCGCCGAGGACAAGGCGTCGCCTCCGGGCGGCGCGGTGCGCCTGACGACGATCCACAAGTCGAAGGGACTGGAATACCCCGTGGTCTTTTTGGCCGATCTCTGCAAGGAATTCAACACGACCGACGCGAAAAAAATGATCCTGACCGACCCGGTCCTGGGACTCGGCGGCAGTGTTTACGACCGCAGGGAGCAGATCTCCTATCCGACGGCGGCGCGCGCGGCGGTCGCCGACCGGATGCTGCGCGAGGGCATGTCCGAGGAGCTTCGCGTGCTCTACGTCGGCATGACGCGGCCGGTCTCGCGGCTGGTCATGACCTGCTGCAGCGGGAGACTGACCGCGAAGCTCAGGAGCCTGACCGCCGAGCTGGGCGCCACGCCCGACGAGGAGCTGACGGAGCGCGCCGGGAGCATGGCGGACTGGGTGCTGATGGCGGCGCTGCGGCGCAGCGAGGCCGGGGCGCTGTTCGCGGTCGGGGGATATCCGTCCTGCGAGCGGACGGTGTCGGAGCTTCCGTGGACGATCACATGGAACGACGCGGCGGCCTATCTGCCCGACCGGCGTCCCCCGGAGGCCGAGACGGTGCGGCAGGAGGCGGCGCTGCCCGCGCTGCATCTTCCGAAGCATACGGCGGCCGAGACGACGCCGAGCAAGCTGACGGCGACCCAGCTCAAGGGGCGTCCGATTGACCGGGAGGTGGAGGAGCAGCCGCGCGTGCCGGTGCGCTTCCCGCAGCCGCGCTTTCAGAGCGGCGCGCGGCCTTTGACGCCCACGGAGCGCGGCACGGCGATCCATCTGGCTATGCAGTATCTGCGCTACGAGGCCTGCACCGACCGCGCGGGGATCGAGGCGGAGCTGCGGCGGCTGGTCGCGCAGCGCTTCCTGACGGAGCAGCAGGCCGAGGCGGTCGATCCGACGCGCATTCTGGCGTTTTTTGCCTCGGAGCTGGGCGGGCGCGTGCTTGCGGCGAAGCGGGTCGTGCGCGAGTTCAAATTCTCCGTGCTCGAGGATGCCGGGCGCTATGAGCCGGCGCTGCGTGGCGAGCAGGTGCTGCTTCAGGGCGTGACGGACTGCTGTCTGGTGGAGCCGGACGGCCTTGTGATCCTCGATTTCAAGTCCGACCGTGTGCGTCCCGGCGAGGAGACGGAGCGCGCGCAGACCTATCGCGGCCAGCTCGATGCCTACGCGCGGGCGCTGTCGCGGATCTTCGACCTGCCGACCAAGCGGCGCATCCTCTGGTTCTTCGCGACGGACACGGCCGTTGAAATTTAAATTGATTCCGGCGGGGCGTGAAGCCCCGCCGGAAAAATTTACCGCCGGCTGACACATTTCGGCTTGACTTTTCCCAGACGAGCTGATATGATAAATGCGTTAAAAGGGAGTAGTTGATACGCACATTCAACAATCGCCCGGCGAAGGCCGGTGGGTGTGCGCCTGTCTGTGGGAACGAGACTTTTAGCACGGTTCCGTGCTGGAGGTCTTTTTTTGTTACCTCCCGCCGGGATCACTCAAAAATTTCCCGAAAAGGAGAATCGTGTATGCTCATCCCGATCATTGCCTTCGCAGTCACCTACGTTTTGATGATCGCCCTGCCCAAGGTGCGCCATTGGGTCGCGGCGGCCTCCGCGGTGCTGTTCATCGTCTGGGGCTTCATCACGTCCGGCGCGTCGGAGCTGCTGCCGGAGCTTGCCGGCGCGATCAACTGGAACGTCCTGATGATGCTCTTCGGCACCATGGGAACGGTCTATTTCTTCATCGAGTCGAAAATGCCCGACCGCATGGCCGAGCGGCTGCTGCGCATCGCGCCGAACACCATGTGGGCGGTCGTACTGATCTCGCTGTTTTCCGGCTTTATTTCGGCCTTTATGGACAACGTCGCGACCGTCCTGATGATCGCGCCGATCGGCCTTGCCGTGGCAAAGCAGCTCAAGATCTCGCCGGTGCAGATGCTCATCTGCATCTCCGTCTCGTCGAACCTGCAGGGCGCGGCCACGCTCGTCGGCGACACGACGTCGATCATGCTCGGCGGCTATGCCGACATGAATTTCTTTGAATTCTTCTTCCTGAACGGGAAATTCAGCATTTTCTGGGCGGTGGAGCTGGGCGCAGTCGCGACCATTCCGGTCATTGTTCACCTTTTCCGCAAGCAGCGCGCCAAGGTCGTCATCACGGCGAACACCGAGGTGGAGGACTATGTGCCGTCCGTTCTGCTGCTGCTGAACATCGTGCTGCTGATCGCCGCCTCCTTTCTGCCCGGCCTGCCCGCAAACATCAACGGCTATATCTGCATCGCGATCTTCGCGGTTTCGGCGGTGTATTCGCTCCTGCGCAGAAAATCCGCCGACCGGGTCGGGACTTCCCTGCGCGAGATCGATTTCCGGACGCTCCTGCTGCTGACCTCGCTGTTTGTGATCATCAACGGCGTGGAGCGCGCCGGTGTGCTTGACGCGCTGGCGAAGCTCATCAAATCCCTCGGCGGCGGCAATCTGTTCGCGGTCTACACGATCATTGTCTTTGCCTCGGTGCTGCTCTCGGCCTTTATCGACAACATTCCCTATGTCGCTACGATGCTGCCCGTCATCAAGAGCATCGCCGTCGCCATGGGCCTCACCGGCGTGCCCTATGTGCTCTATTTCGGCCTTCTGACCGGCGCGACGCTCGGCGGCAACATCACGCCCGTCGGCGCCTCGGCCAATATCGCGGCCATCGGCATCCTGCGCAAGGAGGGCTACGAGGTGAAAAACCGCGACTTCCTGCGCGTCGGTCTGCCGTTCACGCTCGTGGCAGTGCTGGTCGGCTATGCGTATATCTGGCTCGTCTGGGCATAAAAAATGAGTGCCCTGCGCCGCGAAACTGCGCAAGAGACCGGCGCATAAACCGCTTTGCGCAGCAAAAAACGGAACGGAGCCGAGGTCGGTTCCGTTCCGTTGTTTTTTTGTGCCGAATTGGATGCGCTTTTGCGAATCACGCTTTGACCGCGCGGACGAACGCCGCCGGGTCGGCCGCCTTGAAATAGGCGCTGCCCGCGACGAGCACATTTGCGCCGTTCTCGCGGCAGATGCGCGCCGTCTCGGTGTTCACGCCGCCGTCGACCTCCAGCTCGCAGCCGGGGTTCTGCGCGTCGATATACCCGCGGATCGTCTTGAGCTTGGGCATCATGTCCTGCATGAACGACTGCCCGCCAAAGCCCGGCTCGACCGTCATGACCAAAATCAGGTCGCAGTAGGGCAGGAAGGGCAGAACTGCCTCCGCCGGGGTCTTGGGCTTGACCGAGATCGCGGCGCGGACGCCGTTTTCGCGGATGCGCTTGAGCGCGGCGAGCGTGTTCTCCTGCGTGTCGGCTTCGACATGGACGGTCAGCAGGTCGCTGCCGGCCTTGCAGAAATCGTCGACATAGCGCAGCGGCCGGTCGATCATCAGATGCACATCCAGCGGCATATCCGTGATGCGGCGGATCGCCGCGACGACCGGGATGCCGATCGTGATATTCGGCACGAACAGGCCGTCCATCACGTCCACATGGACATAATCCGCGCCGGTTTCCTTCAAAGCGCGGATATCGCGCTCGAGATTGACAAAATCTGCCGATAAAATGGAAGGAGCTACCTTAACCATCTTGCACCTCCGAGGCATAGTATGAAATGCAGCCTGCGGAACTCCGCCCGCGCAGAAACGGCTGCTTGCCTTTATTATAACGGCTTGCGTCGGCCGTGTCAAATTTTTCCTGCTTGAACCTCCGAAAATCGCGCAAACTACGGAGGAAATCAAAAAAGGAGGTCAGACACATGAACTGCAACGCGAACCATTGCATCCGATGCTCGGTCTCTCAGTGCAAGCATCACTGCGGCGCCGAGAACTATTGCTCTCTGGACAGCATTCAGGTCGGCACGCACGAGGCCGATCCGACCGTGCAGCAGTGCACCGACTGCAAGTCCTTCGACAGAAAGTAAAATCCCGAGGAACCTCTGAATCAATCGGCTGCGGCGCTCAGCGGGTCTTTTGCCCCAGCTTATCGGTTTGAAAATCTTGAAATACGTAAAGGATTTCTGCAATTTTCAAACCTTAATTTGGAACAAAATCCCTCGCTGACCGTTCTTGCAATTGAATCAGAGGTTCCCTGAAAAGAACCGCTGCGCCGGACGTCCGACGCAGCGGTTTTTCATGCGAAATGTTTTATTTTTTCAGCTCGCGCAGCCTTTCAAGCATCAGGTTGAACACCGCGCCGCAGAACAGGATGACCATGCAGGAATAGAGCCAGAACATCCCGATCGCGAGGACGGACAGACTGCCGTACAGCGTGGAATAGGACTGCGAGTATATGACATAGACCGAGAAGAGATTCGTGAAGACCAGCCAGCCGAGGGCGGCAAGCGCCGCGCCGGGCACGACGCTCAGAAAGTGCATCCGCTTGTTCGGGAAGACGAAGAAGATCGCCGAAAACAGTGCCGTCAGCAGGAACATAAGCAGCAGGCCGCGGAACTGCATGACCTTGGCGATCCATTGCAGGATCGGAACCGGACGGCTCATGCAGAAGCTTGCAATCTCGCGCCCGAAGCCGTGCAGCACGAGCGTCAGCATCAGCGCCGCAAGAATAAAGACCATATAGACCACGCAGAGCGCGCGGCGGAAAAAATAGCTGCGGTTTTCGGACGCGCCGTTGATGCTGTTGAGGCCGAGCTGGAGACAGTAAACGCCGCGTGAGGACGACCAGATTGCCGTGACTGCGGTGATGGAGAGCATGACACCGGTGTTGTTCGTGCTCATGTCGTTGACAATGCGCTCCATCAGCGGCATCAGCACGTCCGGGAGAAGGCCGCGCAGGGCATTGAGCAGCGAGGCCTGCGTATATCCGATGTAGGGCAGCATACCGACGATCAGCATCACGGCAGGGAAGAGGGACAGGATCAGGTAAAACGCGGCGTTGGCGGCATAGAGCGGGATATGAAACCCGGCAAACCACTCGACGAACGCCTTGATCCGCGCGTAAAGTGCCCGCATGGTGCAGCTCCTTTCCGAATGTCCGCCGAAATGAAATATTTCATGGGCGGAGAGTAATTGACAAAGATCGATAAAAATGATATACTATTCGAAACAAAAAGTCAATCGAATGACGAGAAAAAACTTTTATGTGGAATAAAAACCGAGAGAATACAGAAAAATTCTGCGTGGGATGCGGAAACGCCTGAACAAGGCGGCCGGGCGTATTCTTCTTCGGAGAGGAAGCGTCTATGCAGATCTCAACATCGATGGCGAGCTTTTGCCGCACCATGCCGCTCGAGCGGGCCGTCGCTCTGGTCAAAAACGCCGGATTTGACGGCTTGGATTTTCCCTTCAGCGTCTACGGCAGCCATGCGGGCGACCCGCTCCTGCGGGACGATTGGCGAGACTGGGTTCATACATTGGCAGATGTCCTAGACCGGACGCAGCTTCCGATCGTGCAGGCGCACGCACCGTGGAAGCAGGCGATCCCGGTCGATTTTCATGCCGAACGCCCATGGGAGGTCTATGCGCGCTGCATCGAGGCATGCCGCCTGCTGGGCTGCCGCTGGTTGGTCTTTCATCCCCTGCGCCAATCCGACCGGGTCGCGACGCCGGAGCTGCGCGCGCGCATCCACGCGTGGAACGTGCGCTGGTTTTCCGAGCTTTGCGGGCTTGCGGCGTGCAGCGGGGTCTGCATCTGTCTGGAGAACACCTTTGATTCTCATCACGTCCAGCTTCCCGGCGACCCGCCGTATCCCTACACCCGGGCGGAGGAGCTGCTCGCCCTGATGCGCGACATCGGCGATGACTGCGTCGGGCTTTGTCTGGACACGGGACACGCCAACATTGAGGCGCAGGACGTTCCGGCGATGATCCGCACCCTCGGCCACGCGCTCAAGACGGTTCATCTGAACGACAATTACGGCAGGATCGGGCCGATCTATGAGGATCTGCACCTCTTCCCGGGCTATGGCAGCCTGAACTGGCCGGAGCTTCTGCGCGCGCTGCGCGAGGTCGGCTTCCGCGGGGCGATCAATATGGAGCCGATCGCCGAGCTTCCCAAGAGCACACCGGCCGTGCGGCTGCTCCAGCTTCGCGCCGCAGGAGCGGTTTTGAGAGAATATCTTGCAGAAATTGCTCGATAAAATGTTATTATTCGGAAAAATTGGAATTTTGGCAGAGAAAATGCGGATTTTTGAGAAAAACTGCACATTGATTTGAAAAAACTAAAATAATTATCCAAAAAATGAAATAAGTTTGTCAAAACATACTTTATTAAGAAAAGTAACAGGCAAATCTCGAAAAAGCTATTGCAATTTAAAATGTGCCGTGCTATACTCTGGTAAAATAAATCGCAGAGCAAACCGGCACAACGTTTTGTGGAATTTCTCCGCAGAAATGCGGAGTGATCCGGTATCCCATCCCTCGGACGATGCACCGCAAGGATGACCCAGACAGGCAAGTCGGATTTGGTCGGTTGGCTCTCTGCATACCAGACGAGCAAATGCATTGCCCACTTCGTGATCTCCATGGCGCATCGGCCACGCACAGCAGATCCCTTTACCCCATCAAAAAATTAAAGGAGAAGTGAATGCAAATGACAAGACGTTTTCTCAGCATGATCCTTGCGGTTGCCATGATCTGTGGCATGCTGACCGGGATCACCATCAGCGCGAGCGCGGTGTCTGTCAGCGGCAGCTTTGTGAAGTATACCGCTGAAGCAGACGGCACGATCGCAGAGGGCGACTATCTGGTCGTCTACAACGGAAAGGCCATGAAGGCGGCAGTCGTCAGCGGAAGACTGTCCTATGCCGAGGTCACGGCCGAAAACGACGCGATTGCCAACCCGGACGAGGCTCTGGTCTGGCACATCGCGGCAAGCGACACCTATTACACCCTGTATAACGCCTCGACCAAATCCTATGCGGCGGGCACCGGCGTGAAGAACAAGGCACAGCTCCTTGCCGACGGCACGAGCGACGAAGCACTCTGGACAGGCTCCGGCACGGACGCCTTCGAGTTCGTCAACAAGGCAAATACGGCGAAGAAGGTCAACGCGACTCTCCGCGGTAACGGTACTTACGGCTTTGCCTGCTATGCGGCCAGCACGGGCGGCGCACTGACGCTCTATAAGCTCGATGCCTCCGCAGCGGTATGCGCGCATACCAACGTTGAGCAGGTCGCTGCGGTCGCCGCCACCTGCACGACGGATGGCTCCGAGGCCGGCACGAAGTGCACCGACTGCGGCGCGATTCTCTCCGGCTGCGCGACTGTTCCGGCTCTCGGTCACGCTTGGAACGAGGGCGAGGTCACCACGGCCGCGACCTGCACGACCGACGGCGTAAAGACCTTCACCTGCACCCGCTGTGCAGAGACGAAGGTTGAGCCTGTCCCGGCGACGGGTCACACCTATGAAAACGGCGTATGCACGGTTTGCGGTGAAGCAGAGCCCGCAAAGACGAGCTACGTGCTGGTCTCCGACGCTTCGACTCTGAAGGCCGGTGACGTGATCGTGATCGCCTCGGCAAGCAAGGGCGCTGCCGCGGCGGCAATGGGCGGGAAAACCTATTTCGCTCAGACTGTGGCTACGGCCGAGACCGGCGCGATCACCGCCTCCGACGCCATCGAGATCACCCTCGGCGGCGAGGCAGGCGCTTGGACGCTGACCACCGCAGAGGGTGTCGTCGGCACGAGCGCGGTCAAGGTGCTGGAGCTGAACAACGCCAGCGGTGCGCAGACCTGGACGATCGAGATCGACGCCGCGACCGGCGCCGCAACGATCGCCAGCACCAACGCGTCCTTCGGCAAGATTCTTTATAATGTGAGCGCAACGCGCTTCACCAACTACACTACCGCTCCGAATGCCGGCATGGTGCTCCCGGAGATCTACCGGAAGGGCGACGCTGCTCCCTGCGGGCATACCAACGTTGTGGAGGTCGAGGCGGTTGCCGCCACCTGCACCGCCGACGGCTGCGAGGCCGGCACGAAGTGCGCCGACTGCGGCAAGGTTCTCACCGGCTGCGCGGTCATCCCGGCGCTCGGCCATGACTACGGCGAATACACCGTCACGAAGGAAGCTACCTGCACCGAGGCCGGTGAACAGACTCGTACCTGCTCGCGCTGCAATGCAGTTGATACCGTCGTGATCCCGGCTCTGGGTCATGTCGACGCCGATCAGGACAGCAAGTGCGACCGCTGCGGCGCAGAGATGGCGCTTGACCTCTACACCCTGACCGATACGCTGACAGCCGGCAGCGTCTATGTGATTGCTGCAAAGGATGCCGACGGCAAGTACTGGGCGCTGTCCAACTTCGAGACCGGCAAGGCAGTTACGACCTGCACCGAGGTCTCGTTCGCGAACAACGCCGTGAATACCCCCGACGCGACCGTCCTGTTCAAGGCAGTCGAGGGAACCTATACCCCCTATACCGGCATCGGCTTTGAGGGCGCGACGGAAGGCAACTATCTGCACCTGAACGCCAAGGCAATTCGTGTTACGACCTCCTTCCAGAACGGTATCTTCACGGTTGCCGCCGGAACCGAGCCCGGATCCGTCAGCCTCAAGAGCTGCAACGAAAAATATCTCTCCTTCGCAAACGGCAAGTTCACGGTTTCCGCTTCTGCGGCTGACCTCTATCTCTTCGCAAAGGCTCCGGCTGCGCACGTCCACACGCTGACGGCAGTCCCCGCGAAGGCTGCGACCTGCACCGAGGCCGGCAACGAGGCCTACTGGACCTGCACCTGCGGCAAGCTGTTCGCCGACGCCGAGGGTGTCACCGAGCTTGCCGAGATCCCGACGATCCCGGCACTGGGTCACGATCTCCATTCCACCGTGTTCCCCGCGACCTGCACGGAGGACGGCTACACCCATGTTACCTGCTCGCGCTGCGACTATTCCGACATGACGGACATCGTCGAAGCGCTCGGCCATGACTATGTGCGCGTGGTCACGCCTGCGACCTGCACGGAGGACGGCTACACGACCGTCACCTGCAAGCGCTGCGATTACAGCGACCTGACGGACATCGTCACGGCGAAGGGCCACAGCAACTATCAGTACGCCGACAACGGCGACGGCACGCACAAGGTCACCTGCGGCGTCTGCGTCGCCGTGATCAATGCGGCCGAGGCGCACGTCTATGTTGACGGCGTCTGCGCCTGCGGCGTCAGCGAGAAGCTGACCGACGCGAACCTGAAGTTCTTCGGCAAGACGGTCATCTTCGAGGCCGATTTCTCGATCAAATACTACGTGCCGAAGGCAGTCGTTGACACCTATGATTCCGTTTACGTGTCCGTGACGAAGTCGGTCTACGACGCCGACGGCAACGTGACCGGCAAGGAGACCA
>URCY01000045.1 GCA_900546415.1 uncultured Eubacteriales bacterium | reverse complement strand
CGCGCCGTTGGCGCTATAAAAAGCTCTTCAAGCTTTTTAACAGATTCTAGTATAAAAAAAGGCTTCCGTTGCAACAAAAACCCGCTGCTTTCGATCGAAGGCAGCGGGTTTTTGTGCTTAAAAATCAATAATTCTCGGCGTGAATCTCAAAATAGCTCTGCGGATGGCTGCAAACCGGGCAGATGTCCGGCGCTGTCATGCCGACAACGATGTGGCCGCAGTTGCGGCATTCCCAGACCTTGACCTCGCTCTTGGCGAAGACCTCGTCCATTTCAACGTTCCGCAGCAGGGCGCGGTAGCGCTCCTCGTGGTGCTTTTCGACCGCGCCGACCAGACGGAAGCGCTGCGCCAGCTCCGGGAAGCCCTCCTCCTCGGCGGTTTTGGCGAAGCCCTCGTACATGTCCGTCCATTCGTAGTTCTCGCCGTTGGCCGCGGAGAGCAGATTCTCGGCCGTCGTGCCGATGCCGTTCAGCTCCCTGAACCAGAGCTTGGCGTGCTCCTTTTCGTTCTCGGCCGTCTTCAGGAAGAGCGCGGCGATCTGCTCGAAGCCCTGCTTCCTGGCCACGGAGGCGAAGAAGGTGTATTTGTTGCGAGCCTCGGACTCGCCGGAGAAGGCGGCGCGGAGGTTTTTCTCGGTTTGCGTACCGGCGTATTTGGTTTCCGACATATTCAAATCTCCTCTCAAAGCTGCCGGTCAGATCTCGACCAGCTCATATTCGTCGTTGCCGAGGCCGAGCTTCTTGGCGTGGCGCACCTGCACGCGCCAGTCTGTCTCGCCGTGCGCCGCCTTGAACAGGTCGGCGTCCTTGCCGGGGATGTTCGCGTCGGGGAAGCGCATCATTTTGTTGCACGCCTCTGCACAGGTGCAGTCGAGCGCAACCGGGTCGAACGAGGCGAACATGCCGACATCCGGGATCATCGGCACGTCGTTGACGGGGTAGCAGTCGCAGTAGGGCGAGACGTCCATGACCAGACTGATGTGGAAGCTCGGCTTATCCTGCAGGACGGCCTTTGCATACTCGGCCATTTTGCAGTTGAGCACCTCGTTCGAGCCGTTTTCCTCGCCATAGATCGCGTCTGTCGGGCAGACGCCGATGCACCGGCCGCAGCCGACACATTTATCATAGTCAATGTGCATCTTTTTATTCACGAATTGCGGCGCGCCGTGGGCGCAGGCCTTGGCGCAGGAGCGGCAGCCGATGCAGACGTCGGCATTGACGCCGGGCTTGCCGTTTGAGTGCATCTCCATCTTGCCCGCGCGCGAGCCGCAGCCCATGCCGATGTTCTTGATCGTGCCGCCGATGCCGCCTGCCTCGTGCGCCTTGAAATGCGTCAGCGAGAGGAAAACGTCCGCATCGGCGATCGCGCGGCCGATCTTGGCGTTGCGGACGTAATCGCCGTTGACGGGGATCTCCACGTCGTCCGTGCCCTTCAGACCGTCGCCGATGATGAGATGGCAGCCGACGTTATAGGGATTGAAGCCGTTCTGATAGGCCGACTCCAGATGCTCGAGTGCGTTCTTTCGGCGGCCGACGTAGAGCGTGTTGCAGTCGGTCAGGAAGGGCCTGCCGCCGAGCTGACGCACCAGATCGACGACGGTGCGGGCATAGTTCGGCCGCAGAAAGGCCAGATTGCCCGGTTCGCCGAAGTGGAGCTTGATGGCGGTGAATTTTTTGTCAAAATTGATCTGATCCATGCCGGCCGTCAGCAGAAGCCGCGCGAGCTTCTGCTGCGTGTTCTCCTGCATGGTCGTGTGAAACGATGTGAAATATACCTTGGAAGGCGTCAAACGGAACACTCCTTACTTCTTCTTTTTCTTTTCCTCTACACCCAGATAACGGTGCACGCCTGCGGCGATTGCTCCGCCGACCAGCGGTGCGACGAGGAAGACCCAGAGGTTTTTGAGCGCCGCGCCTCCGGCGAAGAGCGCCGGGCCGAGACTGCGTGCGGGGTTGACGGATGTGCCGGTCAGGCCGATGCCGAAAATATGCACGGCCGTGAGCGTCAGGCCGATGGCCAATCCGGCAACGTTGGCGGTCTCCTTCCGCGCGGTGACGCCGAGCACGGTGAAGACGAAGATGGCCGTCAGCATGATCTCCACGGCGAGCGACTTGCCGATCGCGATGCCGGTTGTGCTGGCCGGGACAAGCTGATTCGCACCGAAGCCGGTGTCCCAGCCGAGGATCAGGCCGAGGATCGCGCAGCCGGCAATCGAGCCGACGCACTGCGCGACGACATAGCCGACGAAGTCCTTGCCGGAGAGCTTTTTGCAAAGCAGCATCGCCAGCGAGACGGCGGGGTTCAGATGGCAGCCCGAAACGCTGCCGACGCTGTAGGCCATGGCGACGATCGCGAGGCCGAAGGCCAGCGCCGTGATGAGCAGCGGCAGACTGCCGGGATAGCGGCCGCACTGCGTCGCAATGGCCGCGCCGCAGCCGAGCACGACCAGAGTCATCGTGCCGATGAGCTCAGCAAAATACTTTTTCAGTTGCATAAAGCCTCCTCCTGTCGGTTGTGCATTTTCACAAGTCATTTTCACAAGTTAAGTATAGCAAAATCAGGCGGGGATTTCCATGTGCGTTTTCACGAATCTCCGTCTTGATTTTTGTCACTTTCCACAGTCGGCAGCAGCGCGCGCTCCATGCACTGCGCGAAGGCGTCGAGCTTGGCGGGGATGTGCGGCAGCGCCTGCATCGCCGCGAGATCGTTCGCCGTCTCCGTCAGACAGAACTGCGGCGGGAGCATGGCCGTTTTGTTCAGACACATTGCGCCGAGCAGCTGGCGCGCGACGAGGTCGCTGCCGGAATAGCCCGAGACGACCATGCCGAAGAGGTATTTTTGATGGAGATCGCCGCGCAGGAGCAGGCTCGTCAGGCGGTTGAAGAGCGCCGTGACATTCGCACTGACTGCGTCGTTGTAATTCGGGCAGAGGAAGAGCATCGCGTCGCAGTCGCGGATGGCCGGGAGCACCGTCTCCGACAGTGCCCCGCCGTAAAAGCACGAGCCGTTCTGCGCGAAATGCAGGCAGGTGCGGTAGCTGCATCCGCGGCAGTCGTGCACCGTGCCGTTTTGCAGCGTCACCTCGCATGAAACGATCGCAGGATCCAGCCTCGGCCGGAGCTGATCCCAGAGCCAGAGCGTGCTCGACCGGCCGCGCTCGGACGCGTGCAGCACGAGCAGCCTCGGATTTGCGAAGCGCGGCGGCACAAAGGCCGCGAGGCGCTGCACCAGCTCCCGCGCGCGGCAAAAATACGTCTCCTCGAGGCTCATACCGCGCCGCTGCGCAAGAATATGCTGATTATAGAGCGAACCCGTTCCCTCAAGCGCCGGCTTGCCGGGAAAGAGACAGCCCGCACGGTTGGCGGCATAGACCAGCTCCTGCGCGACCTGCTTGGTGTAAAGCTCGCCCGTTCCGTCGACGAGCACGGCGGCAATGCTGCCGCGCATGGCGTCCGGCTCGGTGCGCAGGCGGCGCAGGAAGCGCAGCGTCTGCCCGTCCATGCCGCCCTCGTCGACGGCGGCGGCCAGCAGAACGCGCCGATCCCGCAGCGCGGATCCGGGCGGAACGAAGCGGTGCGCCACGCCCTTTAGCGCGTGCTCCAGCAGCGCGCACAGACGCGGCTGACGCCGCAGCAGCACGACGTCAAGCATGGTCACACGCCTCCAAGGCGCGGTGCGCGGCCCGGATGCGCTCGTACAGGGCGGGGTCGAGCGGCTCCCGGACGGTCAGAACGCCGTTTTTCGTCATGCGTGAGCGGCAGCCGAACCAAGCGCCGCCCATGGGCAGCGCACTGTGGCAGACCTGCCCGCGCACGAGCTGCAGGATCGAGATCGCGGCAGAGGAAAACGCCGGCGCGAGGAAGGGCTTATAGCCAAGCTCCCGCACGCGCAGATTTGCGCGCACCGTTGTCTCGGTCAGCCGCCCGGAGACGGCCGGATCATAGTGCAGCGGGTCGTTTGCGACGATCAGGCCGTTCCCGTGCGGGCCGTAGACGCGCCCATTGGAAAAATCAATGCCCAGCTCCCGTGCACAGTAGGCGGCGCGCGCCGCCATCACGCCGAGCCCGAAGCCCCGCACCTGCTCCGGCAGCAGCCCGCCGAGATCCGGCGTGCCGTCGGGGGCGCGGTTGCTCTCGAGAAAGACCACGCGGCTGAGCTGGTCGACCGGGTCGGAGATCTGGCAGAACAGCCCCGTAAAGCCGCTCTCCCGCGCGGCGCGCGCATAGGGCTTGAGCAGCGCGGCGTTGCTCCGGTACTGCGCCATGCGCACGTCGGCGATCTGCGTCCCGACCGGCGGCACGCCGCGCGAGGCCGTGAACAAAAACAGGTCGCAGTCGAACAGCCGCGCGGGGTCGGCGATCGTCACGCGCGGGCGCGGCAGCCCGTCCGGCGAGAGCACCTGATTCAGCTCCAGCTCGTAGCGCCTGCAGCGCGATTCGTCGGGGTCATAGATCGCCAGCTCGGAAAGCTCTGCGCCCAGCAGCTTGAGCGCCGCCAGCACATTTCCGCCGACATCGCCCAGTCCGACAAGCGTTACGCGCAGCGCCTTCGACTTTTTTTGAGCGGAAAGCACCGAGAAGGCCCGCGAAAAGGACAAATTCAGCACGGATGCGCCGTGTGCGCGGACAAACGGCCGCAGCGTCTCCAGCTCCGGTGAAAGCGTCCGCGTCTGCGCGGGCAGAAGAGCGGCGGTATCCTCCGGCTCGATCAGCTCGCTGAGGTCGTCGATCGCAAAATGCCCGCGGCTTTTCAGCCCGTCGCGCCGCACCAGAAAGACCAGCGGCGCAAAGGGAGTGCGGACGGCCTCTGCCTCGGGCGGAAAGACGCAGTCGCCCAGCGACGCGTCGCGACAGAGGCAAAAGCCGCGCCATTGCTTCAGTTCCATCGGTCAAACCTCCTTTCCGCGCGCGTCCCGGCGCGTCCGCAGACGGTCGAGCGTCAGCAGATCGTCCCGCAAATAGGCCGAGGCGGGCACGGAGAAATCATAGCTCAGGTATTGCCCGCGGTCGGGCAGACGGGGGCAGGAGAGCGCCTCGCCGAGCTTGCCGAGCGTCAGCGCGGTGTTGAAGCCCCGCTGATGAACGCGCTCAAGCGTGCGCAGGATGGACAGCGCATTTTCCAGCGCCGTGCGGCTCAGACTGCGCACGGCCTCGTCGGTCGTGCCGACGAAATAGCGCGGATAGTGATAGGGAAGGATCAGATTCAGCGAGGGCAGCATACGGCCGTGCATCGTCCGCTGGCTGACGCTGTCGCCGCCGACGAAGGGATAGAGCAGGCTCTCGTTGACCCAGTAGTGCAGGTTCGGAATGAAGTATTCGCAGTCGACAGGCAGCCCCTGCTCCTGCGCGAGGTCGCGGCCGCGTCCGGAGCAGATGCCGACGATGATGCGGTCGATCCCCAGCTGCTCCTGACGGAACAGCGCGCCGAGCTTGTTGATGCGGTAGGCGTTGTGCAGCAGGTCGTCCACCAGCAGCACCGGCCGCCGGAAGGAGCGCAGCGTGCGTACCTGCGTGGCCAGCGGACTGTAGCCGGGGTATTCTACGATCGAGAAGCCGTTGAGATCCGGCTCGAAGCACTTGTCGGCGTGCAGCGTTTTGGTGACGGTGTTCGGCACGACCTCGTCGGCGAGAATTTTGCCGTAGGGAACGCACATTTTTGCGCCAAGCTGACGCCGCGTCTGCCCGAGCACGCCGTTCTGCTGCTGCACGCGGAAGAGCAGCGCCTGATTCAGCAGCTCGGCATCGAAGCAGAGCAGCAGCTTGCCGGGGTAGAGCCGGGTCAGCGCGCGCCGCAGACGCGGCCGCGTTTTCTGAACGGCTGCGCGCAGCTCGGGCGCATCGTGATGCGGCTGCTTGACGCCCGTCAGAACGTCTTGAATCAGCACCATCGGCGCGCGCATATCAACGTACCAAAGCCCCGGCGCCTCCGGAACGGGCACGAAGCCGAGCTGCTCAAGCGCGCTTTGCAGCTCCTCGGAGCGCACGCGGCAGAGCGCGTAGGTGTGATCCTCCGGCAGGGCGCGCACGAGCAGCTCGTTGAGCAGCTGCCGCAGCACGTCGGCGCTCTCGCAGTGCGCCTCGTCGAGCATCAGCAGGCGACCGCTCGTGCAGCGGCGCACGGCCGAGCACAGCTCGGCGTTTTTCAGCTCGCAGAACAGCGCGTTGACCGAGAGCGTGTGGCCGCAGGCCCAGCCGACGACCGTGTTCCGCGAACGCGAGCGTAGCAGTACGGCGCGCGCCTGCGGTGTCTGAGCCAGCAGCGCGGCCAACTCGGGCGGCGTGTGCGCGCCGGGCGCCTCGAATTCCGTGTCCAGCGGCGCAAGCTCGTGCTTGAACATCGGCGAACGCAGATAAAGCCCGTATTCATAAATATACGCCTGCACGATCGGGTCGACCAGTGCGGAAATATCGAGATTTTTGTCGATGGAGTCGCGGATGCGCGTGGAGCTGATGCCCTCCATCTGCTCCGAGAGCGAGAGCACGCGCATCTCGCCGTGCAGCAGCTGCTCGAGCGGCTCCTCGCGCTGCGCGGCCTGCGGCCGGTCGATCACGATGTGCGGGAAGTAGGCCGCGCCGTCCGGCGCGTCGGAGCGGTAGGCCGAGGCGTTGCGGATGACGTCGCTGCCGGTGACCAAAAAGACCGGGCGGTCCGGGAAGAGCGCGCGCAGATGCGCCAGATCCGCCCCGACGGCGATGTTGATCGGCAGATCGTCCGGGAAGACATAGGTGTCCCATTGGTCGGCGGCAGACATCTGCACGATCTTGCGCCGCAGCAGGCGCGGCAGCGTCCGCTTGCTCCAGGAGAACTCGTCGATTGCGAGATAGACCTCGTAGCCCCGCGCGCGGATTTCGCGGACGATGCTTTTATGCCCGGCGGAGAAGGGGTCGAACGTGCCGGGGAAGAAGGCGACGGGCTTCGGCGCGGGGAAGGGGAAGCCGCCCTTTTCGACCTCGTGACGCACGAGGAAGCGGTAGAGCTGATTCAGCATGGCCGCGCGGTTGAAGAAGGTGAGCTGGCCGCGCGTCGGCTCGCCGAGAATGGCCAGCAGCTTTTTGTTCACGCGCAGGAAGCAGCGCAGACGCAGCGCCTCGGGCAGCTCGTCATTGCCGATCACGTCGTGGCAGAGGATATAGAGCGCGTTCTGGTGGATGGCGCTGTGATAATGTGCCACGCCCGTCAGCAGCAGGCCGAGGCAGTCGTCCACGAGCGGGCTGTCTGCCGGGAGCGCGCCGATCAGGCTGCCCAGCGTCCGCAGAACCGGCGTGGCCGGGCGCTGCGTGCCGCTTCGCAGGAGCGTGTCAAGGAAGGCGACGCCCTCGCGGATCTCCTTTTCCGGCAGGGTGCAGAGCAAACGGCCGAGGTATTTCGGGATGAAGCGCGCGATTTGCTCCTGCCCGTTTTCCAGCTCGCGCAGAAGATCGAAGACGATCTCGTTGCGCTGGTCGACGGTCAGCCGGCGCGCCGTCAGCAGCAGCGCCTCGCCGGCGCGCTCGCGCACGGGCAGATGCTCGCTGACCGAGAGCAGGTTGGAAAGGTGCATCGCCGTGTGGAAGGTCGTCTCCGGGTGGGCAAAAATATTATCCGTGAGCATATCGATCTGGACGATTTTCTGCGTCCAGTGGACGGCGTTTTTCAGATTGCTCAGATAGATCAGGGCCGTCTCGTTTTCCGTCAGCGACGCGCGGTAATTCGCGTCGAGCAGACGGCGGCGCAGGTCGCGCACGCTTGCCTCGTCGTGCGCCAGCGGCACGGAGGCCTCGCGCAGGAATTCCAACGGCGCAAGCGGCCGCAGGTGCGCAAGACAGCGCAGCGCGATGAGCTGCCATCGGGTCGTGCCGCTTTGCAGCATCGTCCGCAGCGCCGGGAGCGCCTGCGCAAACAGGCGCGGCGAGAGATATTCCGTCGGAACGTAGCAGAGCGCGTCGAGCACGGCGAAGCAGTTCGTCTCCGGCAGATCCTCGAGCGCCTCGACGAGCGGAGCGGCGAGCTGCGGCGCGATGCCCGGATCGCAGGCGCAGAAGAGGGCATAGCAGATGGTCTTCAGCGAGTTGATGATGCGCAGAGCGTGCTTCTGCGCGATGCGGCGGTCGGGGAAGAGACATTGCCGGATATACTCGCGCCAGAGCGCGACGGATTCGTCCAGCAGCGCCAGAACCGTCGGCGCCATGGCACGCTTCGGCGCGTGCGCGGGCAGCTCCTTGCGGTATTTCGGGCCGCTGTTGGCCAGCACCTCGCCCATGATGCGGGCGCTGCGGCGGCGAATGTCGCCCTGCGGCGACATCAGCAGCTCATAGAGGTAGCCCAGCAGCTTCTGCTTGTTGCCGCGCGTCATATAGGTGTTGTATTCGTCGAACAGGCGCAGATAGGTGCGGATGCGCTGGTGGTCCTTCTCGCCGCGCGCCTGCTCGAGCAGCAGGTCAAAGGCCGCGTCGGTGCTGATGGTGTGCATCAGGCGGACGTTGTTGTCAAAGGTCAGGTCACGCAGTGCGCCGAGCGCCTCGTCCTCGGTCATGAGCGCGACGTCGCGCGGCGGGCGCACCTGCGGCGCGTCGCAGCCGAGGTCGGACGGCACGCCCCGGTCGAGCAAAAAACGCTCGAAATCGCGCAGCTTGCAGTAGACCAGCTCGTAGCGCTGCTTTTTCGCAGGCGTGACGTTGCAGAGCTTGCTCATAATCATGCCGTAAGCCTCACTCAGCGTGTAGATGCGTACGGTCTCGCGGCCGTTTTCGCGCGTGCCGCGCACGCGGAAGTCGGCGTAGATCAGCAGCAGCGACTCGATCGGCAGATTTTCAAATTCCAGATCCCATGTGGAGTGATTGGCCGAGATATGGCCGATCGATTCCAGATCGCGGTCAGAGAGCCACTGCCATGTATAGTAATAGTGCAAAAACGGAATGCGCGCGGCGTCCTCTCCGCGGCAGGCAAATTTGCCGATGTCGTGGCAGAGCGCGGCGGCCGCGACGAGCGGCACGTCGACCGGAAGTCCGGCCTGCGCCGCCAGCTCGGCCATGTGCACCGCAACGTTGCGCACGCCGATCGTGTGGGACGCTGGGTCGAAGGGCATGACCTCGCGCCCGACGCGCATCGTTTCGACGAAATGCGCCTCGCGCACGGCGGTGCAAAAACGCCGGTAATCGGGTAAAATCCGGCTTTTTTCGGGATCGTGCAGCGGGAACAGGTCGGTCAGCGGGTCATTCTGCGGCGGCTCGGCGTCCAGCGAGGCTTGTAACGCGTCAGTCAGAAGGCGCAGGCCAAAGCAGACCGACGCGCTCGGCTGTCGGTAATCCGGGTCGGGAAACAGCCCGTGGCACAGCGCCGCGTAAAGCGCGGGAAGCCAGCCCTCCTGCGGCGGCTCGGGCAGAAGCTCAGCCAGCGCGGCCGTCACGCCCGTGCAGAGCGTGCTGCGGTCAGGCTCAATCTGCTCCAGCCGCGCGCACACGGCCTCGGACGGAAGCTCGTCCGGCCACGGATAGGCGCGGAGCTTTTCGGGGTTCAGACGCATCAAATCACCCAATTCTTACTGATTTTCTACTGCCATTATACCGGGCTTTTGCCAAAAACACAATATAAAAATGCAAATTCGTGATTTTCAGTTGCATTTGCGTCGGATCTGTGAGATAATAGGCTGAAAAATCTTAAAAAGGATAAGGAGGCGATGCCATATGGCAAAGCCGTTGATCGCGATCGTCGGACGCCCGAACGTCGGAAAATCCATGCTCTTCAACAAGCTGACCGGACGTCGGTCGGCCATTGTCGAGGATACGCCGGGCGTGACCCGCGACCGCATCTATGGGAGCTGCGACTGGAACGGCCGCGAATTCGAGCTGGTCGACACCGGCGGGATCGAGCCGAACACCGACAGCGATATGCTGAAATTTATGCGCCGTCAGGCCGAGATCGCCATTGAGACGGCGGACGTGATCGTCATGGTCACGGACGTCAAAACCGGCGTCACGGCGGCCGATCAGGACGTCGCGGCCATGCTGCTGCGCAGCCGCAAGCCGGTTTGTCTGGCCGTCAACAAATGCGACAGCATCGGTCCGGTCAACCCGGACGTCTATGAGTTCTATGCGTTGGGGCTGGGCGACCCGATCGAGGTGTCCGCCGTCCACGGACACGGCACGGGCGATCTGCTCGACTGGTGCGTGGCGCACCTGCCGGAGCAGACGGAGCAGGAGGACGAGGGCGAGGTCATCAACGTCGCCATCGTCGGCAAGCCGAATGTCGGCAAGTCCAGCCTGCTCAACCGCATCCTCGGCGAGGAGCGCGTGATCGTCTCGGACGTCGCAGGCACGACGCGCGACGCCATCGACAGCTATTTTGAAAATGAATTCGGAAAATACCGCTTCATCGACACGGCCGGTATGCGCCGCAAGTCCAAGGTCGACGATGCCATCGAGAAGTTTTCCAACCTGCGCTCCATCAACGCCATTGACCGCGCCGACGTCTGTCTGATCCTGATCGACGCCACCGAGGGCGTGACGGAGCAGGACACGAAGATCGCCGGTCTGGCGCACGAGGCGGGCAAGGCCTGCATCGTCGTGGTCAACAAGTGGGACCTGGTCGAAAAAGAGACGAACACGATGAACGAGATGACCGCCAAAATTCGGCAGGATCTCGGCTTCATGCCCTATGCGCCGCTGCTCTTCCTCTCGGCGCTGACCGGACAGCGCGTCGGCAAGCTCTATGAGCTGATCAATTACGTCGCCAATCAGAACGCCATGCGCATCACGACCGGTATGCTCAACAACATTCTTGAGGACGCGACGGCGCGCGTGCAGCCGCCGACCGATAAGGGACGCCGCCTGAAGATTTATTATATGACGCAGGTCGGCGTAAAACCGCCGCACTTCGTCATTTTCTGCAACGATGCGCGCCTGTTCCATTTCTCATACCGGCGCTATCTGGAAAACCAGATCCGCGCAGTCTTCGGGCTGGAGGGTACGCCCGTGCGGATCACCATCCGTCAGAAGGGAGATAAGGAAGAATGAAGCTTTGGCTCGCTCTGACGCTCTCGGCGCTGCTGGGCTATCTGTTCGGCAGCTTCAACGGCGCGATTCTGATCTCCAGGCTGGTCAAGCATGAGGACGTGCGCACGCACGGCAGCGGAAACGCCGGACTGACAAATTTCCTGCGCTCCTACGGCGGCGCCGTGACGCTGATCGTGGTGCTCATCGACTTCGGAAAGACCGTTGCCGCCTGCCTGCTTGCGACGCTGTTCCTGCCGCGCGATCCGCTTTTGGCCAAGATCGTCGCCGGCGCCGCCGTGCAGCTCGGCCATGTGTTCCCGGTGTTCTTCGGCTTCCACGGCGGAAAGGGCATCCTCTGCGGCGCGGCCATTGCGCTCGTCACGGACTGGCGCGTGTTTGCCATCGCCATGCCGGTCTTCATCCTGCTGTTCTTCGCCACGCGGCTCGTCTCGCTGGCGTCGCTGACCGCCGTGGCGTGCTTCGGCGTGCTCTATGCGGTGTTTTATCCGGCGCGCCCGGAGATCTGGATCATCACGATCTGCGAGGCGGCGTTTGCCTTCGTGATGCACCGCGGCAACATCGTCCGCCTGCTGCACGGGCAGGAGCGAAAAACCTATTTCCATCGTGCAAAAAACGAAAGAAACGAGTGATTTTCTATGAAAATTCTGATAGCCGGAAGCGGCGGCTGGGGAACGGCTCTGGCGCTGTTGCTTCTGCATAACGGCCACGACGTGACCCTCTGGTCGTATTGCGAGGACGAGAGCCGCGCACTGGCGGAGAAGCGGGAGAACCCCTTCCTGCCCGGCGTAAAGCTCCCGCAGGAGCTGCGTCTGACGGCGCGCGTCGCGGACGCGGAGCAGGCCGGGCTGGTCGTGTTTGCCACGCCGTCCTTCGCGGTCGACGCAACGGCGGCCGCCTTCGCGCCGCATCTGAACCCGGATACGCTGCTTGTCTCCGTGACCAAGGGCATCGAGGCCGAGACGGGGCGGCGCATGAGCGAGATCATCACGGCGCGCACCGGTATGCCGGTCACGGCGCTCTCCGGCCCTTCTCACGCCGAGGAGGTCAGCCGCGGCATTCCCACGGGCGTGGTTGTGGCCAGCCCCGACCAGACGCTTGCCGAGACGGTGCAGACCGTGTTCATGTCGCAGAATCTGCGCGTTTATACCTGCCCGGATATCATCGGCGTCGAGCTGGGCGCGGCGCACAAGAACGTCATTGCGCTCTGCTGCGGCATCTGCGACGGCATGGGATACGGCGATAACACCAAGGCGCTGCTGATGACGCGCGGACTTGCCGAGGTCGCGCGGCTCGGGATCGCCATGGGCGCGAAGCGCGAGACCTTCGCCGGTCTGGCGGGCGTGGGCGACCTGATCGTCACCTGCACCTCGATGCATTCACGCAACCGCCGCGCCGGTATTCTGATTGGGCAGGGCGTGCCGCCGCAGGAGGCCATGAAGCAGGTCGGGGCGGTCGTCGAGGGCTATTACGCCGCGAAATCCGCGTGGGAGCTGGCGCAGAAGCACGATGTCGTGATGCCGATCACGCAGGCGGCTTACCGGCTGCTCTATGAGGGCGAAAACGCTGTCGACACGCTGCATGCATTGATGTCCCGTCAAAAGACCTGCGAGGTAGAGGGTGCGGCATGGGCAAGGTGAGCCGCAGACGCGAGCTGCTGCGAACCGTAAAATTTGCGCTCTTTTCCGCATCGGCCGGGCTGATCCAGATCGGCAGCTTCACGCTGCTCAACGAGCTGCTCCTGCCGGGGGTCGAATGGCTCAGCTATCTGATCGCGCTGGTGCTCTCTGTGCTCTGGAGCTTCACGCTCAACCGCAAATTTACATTTCAGTCGGCGGGCAACGTTCCCGTCGCAATGCTCAAGGTCGCGGCCTATTACGCCGTGTTTACGCCCGCAAGCACGTGGCTGGAGCACGCGCTGACCGGCGCAGGCTGGAACGAATACCTCGTCACGGCGCTGAATATGCTCCTGAATTTTTCCACCGAGTTCCTCTATGACCGCTTTTTCGTGTTCCGTGCAAGTGTTGATACCAACGAACGCGCAAAAGGCTCCTGACCGAACGGAAAATTACATATTATAAAGGAGGATGCACTATGTTCTGTCCGAAATGCGGAAATCAGAATCCCGATGGCGCTGCGTTCTGCGGCTCCTGCGGCAGTGCGCTGACGCAGCAGGAGATTCCGGCAAAGCCCGTAGAACCGCCGACGCGGCCTGCGGAGACGCCGCCCCCGGTGAACGACCAGACGGCTTATGCGGCTCCGCCCGAGGAAGCCCCGTCCCGGGCTTATGAACCGGCGGAGTATGCATCCACGGCGGGCAGGGAAGCCCCGCCGCGCAGCGATGCGCCGAAGCCGAAAAAGCCGAAAAAATCCCCGCTCGTCCCGATCCTGATCGCCTGCGTTGCCGCGCTGGCTGCGGCCGTGGTCGTGCTGGCCGTATTCCTCTTGAAGGATCGCAAGAATGTCACCGTTGTCACGCCTGAGCCTGCCGACCCCTCGACCGAGGTCAAGCCAACCGAGACGCTCCTGCCGACCGAGGAGCGCCCGACGATCGAGATCCCGACTGTTCGCCCCGAGCCGACCGAGATGCAGCTGCCGCCGCAGCTCGACAGCTCGCAGTATCGCCTCGCCGCGACGACGGATCACCGCGTGTATTATTACGAGCCGAATATGATCGGCGACGAGGAGGCGTGGGGCAACTCGGTCTATTCCTGCAACTATGACGGCTCGGACGTCATACATATCGCCGACTATGTTGATCTGGCGCTCGAGGAGAATTATCTTGTCCTCCTGACGCACCGCAGCGACGTCAGTCCGATGAAGTTGACCGTGATCGATGCGGACGACCAGGTGCTGATCTCGGATCTTTACGTCTGGGACGCAAAGGAGATCGACGGCGAGCTGTTCTATCTGGCGCTGCCGGATTACGATCCCGAGACGCTGACCATGACCACCATCGAGGTGCGCCGCCTTTCCGGCGACACGGATGAGCTTCATGGCACGATCCCGTGCTTCGGGCTTGAATATCCCGCGTGGATCGACGGGGATTACGTCTGCGTTTTCAACCCCAACACCGGGGAGAGCGACCAATATTATCTGTTCGGCCAAAATGCGCCGAACCCGTAAGCGCGAAAAAACTTGCCGAAACGGTTGCGTTTTGACTCGCTTTGTGATAAAATAACTCAGAAATACTGAACGAAGGGAAGATATACCATGTCGGGTCATTCCAAATGGCATAACATTCAAAAGACCAAGGGCGCCCAGGACGCCAAGCGCGCGGCGGCCTTCACCAAGATCGCAAAGGAAATGTATGTTGCGGTCAAGGAGGGCGGCGGCTCTGCCGATCCGAACTATAACTCCCGTCTGGCGACCGTTATCACCAAGGCCAAGGCGGCGAATATGCCCAACGACAACATCAAGCGCGTGCTGGAAAAGGCCGCCTCCGCGGGCAGCGGCGACGCCTATGATGCCATCACCTATGAGGGCTACGGCCCTGCCGGCATTGCCGTGATCGTCGAAACGATGACGGATAACCGCAACCGCACTGCCGGTAATATGCGCCACCACTTCGACAAATACGGCGGAAAAATGGGCGCAAACGGCTGCGTGAGCTGGAATTTCTCGAAAAAAGGCGTGCTCGTGATCGACAACGAGGACGAGGACTACGAAGAAGACAACGTCATGATGGACGCAATGGACTGCGGCGCGGACGATTTTGAAGCGGAGGACGATTGCTTCACGATTTACACGCAGCCGGACGATTTCAACGCCGTTGCTGAGGGCATGACCGAAAAGGGATACAGCTTTGTTTCCGCGCAGATCGAAATGGTCCCCGGCGAGTATAAAAAGCTCGAAAATCCGGAGGATATCGCCAACATGGAAAAGATGCTGGACATCTTTGAGGACGACGACGACGTCCAGAACGTCTGGCACAACTGGGATCGCGACTGACCGAACGAAACCGTGAGGCTGTCCGAGCAGCTTGCTTGGATGATTGCTCGATCCGGATAAAACCAGAAAAAACGAGACCGTGCCTGCCGCGAACGGCAGCGCATCGGCCTCGTTTTTTGCATTGGCGGCGACCCAGCAAACGCCCCCGGGGCTCGGATGAGTCCCGGGGGCGCTGTTATTTACGAGGA
>URCY01000044.1 GCA_900546415.1 uncultured Eubacteriales bacterium | reverse complement strand
GCGACTTCGGGACTTTCACCCTACAGAACGTGCGCTCACCGGGCGCACAGCAAACGGGGCTGCTGCAAGGATTTTGCAGCAGCCCCGTTTTTTATCGCAAAGATTGCCACGGCCGCTCTGCGGCCTCGCAATGACACGAAATCGAAACGTTTTCCTTCATGCACACAGTGAAAAGGCCTCCGGAATAAATCCGGAGGCCTTTTTACAGTGCTTTATTTTGCTTCGTTGTCGATCATATCCTGCGTAACCTCGGATTCGGGCCATGCGTCGGCGTGGTAGTCGCGGTAGATGTCCAGACCGGAGCCGGCCGGGATCAGCTTGCCGATGATGACGTTTTCCTTCAGGCCGACCAGGTGGTCGACCTTGCCCTTGATGGCGGCCTCGGTCAGAACCTTGGTCGTCTCCTGGAAGGACGCGGCGGACAGGAAGGACTCGGTGGCCAGAGAGGCCTTCGTGATGCCCATGAGCATCAGGGTGTTGGTGGCAAGCCGCAGGTCGGTCTCGCCGGCATCGATGCGCTTCTGGACGGCCTCGTTGGCGTCGTCAAACTCATAGACGTCGACGACCGTGCCGCTGAGCAGCGTGGTGTCGCCGGGATCCTCGACGCGCACCTTGCGCATCATCTGACGGATGATGACCTCGATGTGCTTATCGTTGATGTCAACGCCCTGCTGACGGTAGACCGCGAGAACGCCCTGTGTGAGGTAGTTCTGAACGGCCTCGACGCCGGAGATGCGCAGCACGTCATGCGGATTGAGCGCGCCGTCGGTGATCGGCTCGCCCTTGCGGACGGGCTTGCCGTTTTCGACCTTCAGGCCGACGGAATACGGCACCTGATAGAGCTTGACCTCGCCGTCGTCGGAGGTCACGGTGATGTCGCGCAGGGCGCTGCGATGGCTCTCGTCGACGGCGACAATGCCGTCGGTCTCGGCCAGAACGGCCATTTTCTTCGGCTTGCGCGCCTCAAAGAGCTCCTCGACTCGGGGAAGACCCTGCGTGATGTCGTCGCCCGCGACGCCGCCGGTGTGGAAGGTACGCATGGTCAGCTGCGTGCCCGGCTCGCCGATGGACTGCGCGGCGATGATGCCGACGGCCTCGCCGAGATTGACCAGCTCGGAGGTTGCAAGGTTCATGCCATAGCACTTCGCGCAGACGCCGCTGCGGGCGCGGCAGCCGAGCACGGTGCGGGCATAGACGTTGTGGATGCCGTGCGCCTCAAGCATCTTGGCGTCGTCCTCGACCATCATGCGATCCTTGGAGAGCAGAAGCTCGCCGGTCTCGGGATCGCAGATGTCGTCGACGGGGAAGCGGCCGTGGATACGGGAGGCGAAGGACTCGATAACCTGCCCCTTCTCGACAACCTCGCAGAGGTTGATGCCGTGCTTCGTGCCGCAGTCGTGCTCGCGGATGATGACCTCCTGCGAGACGTCGACCAGACGGCGGGTCAGATAACCGGAGTCGGCGGTACGCAGGGCGGTATCGGTCAGGCCCTTACGCGCGCCTCTCGAGGAGATGAAGTATTCCAGAACGCTCAGGCCTTCACGGAAGTTCGCCTTGATCGGGATCTCGATCGTGCGGCCGTTCGTGTCGGCCATCAGGCCGCGCATACCGGCCAGCTGACGAATCTGGTTCATCGAGCCACGGGCGCCGGAGTCCGCCATCATATAGATGGGGTTGAAGCGGTCGAGGTTCTCCTGCAGCGCGCCGGTGACGTCCTTGATGGTCTGCTCCCACTGGCGCACGACAAGGCGGTAGCGCTCCTCGTTGGTGATAAAGCCGCGCTTATACTTGCGGTCGATCTTGACGGCCTCGGCCTCGGCCTCCTCGACCAGCTCATATTTCTTCTCCGGGATGGCCATATCCGCAATGGAGACGGTAATGGCGCCCTTGGTGGAGTATTTATAGCCCAGCGCCTTGACGCGGTCGAGCATCTCGGTGGCGATGGTGAAGCCGTGCTTGCGGATGCACTTGTCGATGATGACGCCCAGCTTCTTCTTGCCGACGAGGAAGCTGATCTCCAGCTCGAAGGCATTTTCCGGCTTGGAGCGGTCAACGAAGCCCAGATCCTGCGGGATCGGCTCGTTGAAGATCAGGCGGCCAACGGTCGCGTTGATGATCTGATAGCGCATCTCGCCGTCGATCTCCTTGCCGTAGCGCACGCGGATGGGCGCATGAAGGCCGATCGCGCCGCAGGAATAGGCCTTGATGGCCTCGTCGACACTGGAATAGGCGTGCTTGGAGCGGAACTCCGGAGCCTTCTTATGCTGACGCTCCGCCTGGTCGAGCGCAGCCTCAACGAGGTCGCCGTCGACGAGCTGGTTGACCGGCAGGTCAAAGTCGCCGGGATCGGTGACGTAGACCTCCTCCGCGCCCTTCTCGCTCTTGCCAAGGCGGACGTAGGTCAGGTAATACGTGCCGAGGATCATATCCTGCGTCGGCACGGTGACGGGCTTGCCGTCCTGCGGGCGCAGCAGGTTGTTTGCAGAGAGCATCAGCATACGCGCCTCGGCCTGCGCCTCGGCGGACAGCGGAACGTGAATGGCCATCTGGTCGCCGTCGAAGTCGGCGTTGAAGGCGGTGCAGCAGAGGGGATGCAGCTTGAGCGCGCGTCCCTCGACCAGCACCGGCTCAAAGGCCTGAATGCCCAGACGGTGCAGCGTCGGCGCGCGGTTGAGCATGACGGGGCGATCCTTGATGATCTCCTCGAGTGCGTCCCAGACCTCCGGCTCGCCCTTGTCGATCTTCTTCTTGGCGCTCTTGATGTTGTTGGCAACGCCGTCCTCGACGAGCTTCTTCATCACGAACGGGCGGAACAGCTCAATGGCCATTTCCTTCGGCACGCCGCACTGATAGAGCTTCAGCTCCGGGCCGACGACGATAACGGAACGGCCGGAATAGTCGACGCGCTTGCCCAGCAGGTTCTGACGGAAGCGGCCCTGCTTGCCCTTGAGCATGTCGGACAGGCTCTTGAGCGCACGGTTGTTCGCGCCGGTGACGGCGCGGCCGCGGCGGCCGTTGTCGATCAGAGCGTCGACGGCCTCCTGCAGCATCCGCTTCTCGTTGCGGATGATGATGTCCGGCGCCTTGAGCTGGATCAGGCGCTTGAGGCGGTTGTTGCGGTTGATGACGCGGCGATAGAGATCGTTCAGATCGGAGGTGGCGAAGCGGCCGCCGTCGAGCTGAACCATCGGGCGGATCTCCGGCGGGATGACGGGCAGAACGTCCATGATCATCCACTCCGGCTTGTTGCCGGACATACGGAAGGCCTCGACGACCTCGAGCCGCTTGATGATGCGCAGCTTCTTCTGGCCGTTGGCGTTCTTGAGCTCACTGCGGAGCTGCTCGGACAGCGCCTCGAGATCGATCTCGGAGAGGAGCTTCTTGACGGCCTCGGCGCCCATGCCGGCGTCGAAATCGTCCTCGTACTTCTCGCGCATGTCGCGATATTCCTTCTCGGTGAGGATCTGACCCTTGCTCAGGGGTGCGTCGCCCGGGTCAATGACGATATAGTTCGCGAAATAGAGCACCTTCTCCAGAATGCGCGGGCTGATGTCCAGCAGCAGACCCATGCGCGACGGGATGCCCTTGAAATACCAGATGTGGCTGCACGGCGCGGCCAGCTCGATGTGACCCATGCGCTCGCGGCGCACCTTGCTCTTCGTGACCTCGACGCCGCAGCGGTCGCAGATCTTGCCCTTGAAGCGGATCTTCTTATACTTGCCGCAGTGGCACTCCCAGTCCTTCGTCGGCCCGAAAATGCGCTCGCAGAACAGACCGTCGCGCTCCGGCTTGAGTGTGCGGTAGTTGATGGTTTCCGGCTTCTTGACCTCGCCGTAGGACCACTGGCGGATCATCTCGGGCGAAGCAATACCGATCTTGATGGAGCTGAATTCTTTGTTCATTGTATCACTCCCCCTCTCTTATTCCTCGTCTCCGGCGTCACTGCCGTCGGTGTCGTCGACGTCGCCGAAGTCGTCCGCTTCCTCGTCGGCATCGGCGTCGTCGTCATCCGACTCGAGGCCGATCGCGCGGGAAAGCGCGTTGATGTCGTTATCCATGCTGTCCGGATCGACGGCGAAGCCGGAGGAGAGCACCTCGTTCTCGTCGGTGACAAAGTTGTCGCCGGAGGTGTAGCTGACCTCATCGTCCTCGTCCTCATCCTTCAGCTCGATCTCCTCGCCCTGCGCGTCGAGCACGCGGACGTCGAGGCAGAGGGACTGCAGCTCCTTGACCAGAACCTTGAAGGATTCCGGCACGCCGGGCTTCGGCACGTTGTGACCCTTGACGATCGCCTCATAGGTCTTGACACGGCCGGTGACGTCGTCGGACTTGACGGTCAGGATCTCCTGCAGCGTGTAGGCCGCGCCGTAGGCCTCGAGCGCCCAGACTTCCATTTCGCCGAAGCGCTGGCCGCCGAACTGCGCCTTGCCGCCCAGCGGCTGCTGGGTCACGAGGCTGTAGGGGCCGGTGGAGCGGGCGTGGATCTTGTCGTCGACCAGATGGTGCAGCTTCAGGAAGTAGGGATAGCCGACAGTGACCAGATTGTCAAACGCTTCGCCGGTGCGGCCGTCATAGAGCACGGTCTTGCCGTCCTCGGACAGCCCGGCGAGCTTGAGCGTTTCGCGGATGTCCTTCTCGTTTGCGCCGTCGAAGATCGGGGTGGCGACCTTCCAGCCGAGAGCATGGGCGGCGTAGCCGAGGTGAACCTCCAGAACCTGTCCGATGTTCATACGGGACGGGACGCCCAGAGGATTCAGCACGATGTCCAGCGGCGTGCCGTCCGGCAGGAAGGGCATATCCTCCTCCGGCAGGATGCGCGAGACGACGCCCTTGTTGCCGTGGCGGCCGGCCATCTTATCGCCGACGGAGATCTTACGCTTCTGGGCAATATAGACGCGGACGACCTTCGTGACGCCGGGGGCAAGCTCGTCGCCGTTCTGGCGCGTGAAGGTCTTGACGTCGACGATGATACCGGCCTCGCCGTGCGGCACCTTCAGGGAGGTATCGCGCACCTCGCGCGCCTTTTCGCCGAAGATCGCGCGCAGCAGGCGCTCCTCGGCCGTCAGCTCCGTCTCGCCCTTCGGCGTGACCTTGCCGACCAGATAGTCGCCTGACTTGACCTCGGCGCCGATGCGGATCACGCCGTCCTCGTCGAGATCCTTGAGGGTGTCCTCGCCGACATTCGGGATGTCGCGGGTGATCTCCTCCGGGCCGAGCTTGGTGTCGCGCGCCTCGGTTTCGTATTCTTCAATGTGGATGGAGGTGAAGACGTCCTCCTTGACGAGGCGCTCGTTGAGCAGGATGGCGTCCTCGTAGTTATAGCCCTCCCAGGTGACGAAGCCGATCAGCACGTTCTTGCCGAGGGCGATCTCGCCCTGCGAGCAGGCCGGGCCGTCCGCAATGACCTGTTCCTCGGTCACGCGCTCGCCGACTGCGACGATCGGGCGCTGGTTGACGCAGGTGCCCTGGTTCGAGCGGGCGAACTTTGTCAGGTGATAGTCGCGGACGTTGCCGTCGTCATAGCGCACGGAGACGCTGTTGGCCGAAACGCGGGTGACGACGCCGTCTCCCTCGGCCTTGATGCAGACCTCGGAGTCCACGGCGCACTTCTGCTCGATGCCGGTGGCGACGATCGGAGCCTCCGTGACCATGAGCGGCACGGCCTGTCTCTGCATGTTTGCGCCCATGAGCGCGCGGTTCGCGTCGTCGTTCTGCAGGAAGGGGATGAAGGCCGTCGCGATGGAGGTCATCATCTTCGGCGAGACGTCGAGATAGTCGATCACATGTGCGTCGACGGCAATGATCTCGTCGCGGTGGCGGCAGGTGATGCGGCTGTTGACGAGCATACCGTTCTCATCGACCGGCTCCTTGGCCTGCGCGATGTAGTAGTCGTCCTCGACGTCGGCGGCCATGTATTCGACCTGATCGGTCACGCGGGAGCCGACGTATTTGCCGTTTTCGTCATAGATGCGCTCGACCTTGCGGTAAGGCGCCTCGACGAAGCCGTATTCGTTGATCTGTGCGAAGCTGGCCAGATAGTTGATCAGGCCGATGTTCGGGCCTTCCGGCGTCTCGATCGGGCACATACGGCCATAGTGGCTGTAGTGCACGTCTCGCACGTCGAAGGACGCGCGCTCGCGGCTCAGGCCGCCGGGGCCGAGCGCCGACAGACGGCGCTTGTGCGTCAGCTCTGCGAGGGGGTTGTTCTGATCCATGAACTGCGACAGCGGCGAGGAGCCGAAGAACTCCTTGATGACCGCGGTCACGGGGCGGATGTTGATAAGGCTCTGCGGGGTCACGGTGTCGATGTCCTGCATGGTCATGCGCTCGCGCACGACGCGCTCGAGGCGCGTGAAGCCCACGCGGAACTGATTTTGCAGCAGCTCGCCGACGCAGCGCAGACGGCGGTTGCCGAGATGGTCGATGTCGTCGGTCGTGCCCGCGCCGCAGACGACGCAGGTCAGATAGTTGATGGAGGCGAGGATGTCGTCGACCGTGATATGCTTGGGGATGAGGTCGTCCATGCGCTCCTCGATCGCGTCGGCCCATTCCTCCTCGGTCATGCCCTTGTCGAGCAGCTCGAAGAGCACCTTGCGGCTGACCTTCTCGCGGATGCCGTACTTGGCCGGGTCAAAGTCGACGAAGCGGCTCATGTCGACCATGTAGTTCGAGAACATCTTGTGGTTCTTCTCGCCGACCTTGATGACCGCGTCGCAGACGCCGCAGGCGGAAAGCTCGTGCGCTCTCGCGCGCGTCAGAACCTCGCCGGGCATGGCGAGAATTTCGCCGGTGCGCGGGTCGACGACCGGCTCGGCCAGCTCCTGACCGTTCAGGCGGCTCCAGATGTCAAGCTTTTTGTTGAACTTGTAGCGGCCGACGCGGGAGACGTCGTAGCGGCGCGGGTCGAAGAACAGACCCTCGATATAGGAGACGGCGTTGTCGAGTGTGGGCGGCTCGCCGGGGCGCAGACGGCGGTAGATCTCGAGCAGGCTGTCCTCGCGGGTCTTGCAGGGATCCTTTTCCATCGTCGCGCGGATGAGATCGTCCTCGCCGAACAGCTCGACGATCTGCGCGTCGGTCTCCACGCCCATCGCGCGGATGAGGCAGGTGATCGGCAGCTTGCGGTTCTTATCGATGCGGACATAGAAGGTGTTTTGCAGATCGGTCTCGTATTCGAGCCAGGCGCCGCGGTACGGAATGACCGTCGCGCTGTAGATGTGCTGCTCGGCCTTGTCCACGGCGTCGCCGAAGTACATGCCGGGGCTTCTGACGATCTGGGAGACAATGACGCGCTCGGCGCCGTTGATCACGAAGGTGCCGCCGTTGGTCATGAGCGGAAAATCGCCCATAAAGATCTCCTGATCCTTGATCTCGCCGGTCTGCTTGTTGAGCAGCCGCACGCGAACCTTGATCGGCTTGGCATAGGTCGCGTCACGTTCCTTGCACTCCTCAACGGTATACTTGGGCTTTTCGTCGAGAGAATAGTCCAGGAAGGACAGCTCCAGATTGCCGGTATAGTCGCTGATCGCCGCCACGTCGTGGAAGACCTCGCGCAGTCCTTCGTTCAGGAACCACTGATAGGAATCCTTCTGGATGCGCAGGAGGTTCGGCATTTTCAGGATTTCCTGATATTTGGCGTAGCTCTTTCGCTCTGTCTTACCGAACTTCACGTCCTTAACTTGCATATTGGGTCATCACAGCCTTTCTTCATCATGGGTGTGTGTTGCTTACATTAATTATAACTGATAACTGATAGCTTTGGATGCGCTTCTGCGGCTCGGGGGCTGCCCTTACGCCGACCGCCGTTACGACACACGCGGCGCAGTTGGCACTTTCTGGCCATTCCCGCTTGCAATCTGCTGTCGACCGTGGTATAATTCGGAGCAGAAAGTGGGAGAGTCGGCTTTGCCGATATTTCCGCAGTATAGGCTACTATTTTAGCACTTCTTTCCCCAATCGTCAATTCTTTTTTCGGAAAAATTCCGAAGAATTTATAAAAAACCCGCACGGAGAACCTCAAAACGTTCCCCGTGCGGGTTTTTTCATTTACTCAGCCGAGCAAAAGCGTATACCAGACGCCGAAGATCTCGCGGACGACCATCTGCACGGAATAGCTCGTGTTCATGTCGTTCGCGGGGCAGCAGACGGCCTCGACGCCCTCGCGTCTGGCCAGAAGCCGCGCGCGGAGGAGGTGGTAGGCGCTGGAGACGATCGCGATATGCTCCGGGCGCTGCCCGGTCCTCTCCTCGATCAGGTCGAGGGAAAAGCGCAGATTCTCCGCCGTGGTGGTCGCGCGCTCCTCCTTCCAGAGGCGGCTCGGGTCGACCCCGTGCTCCGTCAGCCAGCGATACATGCACTCGGCCTCGGTGATGCTTTCGCCCTTCCCCTGCCCGCCGGAGAGCACGGCCACGGCGTTCGGATACGTCTCGAGGTAGGTCTGCGCCGCATGGAGCCGCGCCCGCAGGGAGCGGCTCGGTGCCGTTCCGTTGACCCCCGCGCCCAGCACGACAACATAGTCGGCCTCGGGATTTTTCGAACCGCTGCAGGCAACGCCGACGGCAATGCCTGTGACGAGCATCGCCAATGCCACCAGCCCCGCGCCGATGCGCATGACCAGCCGCACGACCCGCAGCCATACAAAGCGCGGGAGCAGCGCGTCGACCAGCCCGAACAGCAGCACGACCGCGCCGAGACCCATCAGGAACATGCCCGCAAAATGCAGGTAGACGAAGAACAGCCGCAGCACCAGCCCGACGCCGATCAGCGCGCCGCCGGGCAGCCAGTAGCGCCGCCTCATAGCTCGAGGTAGCCCTTGAGCACCTTGAGGGTGCTGCAAACGCCGTCGCGATGGCTGCGCTCATAGCCGTGAGAGGCATAGACGCCCGCTCCGATCAGGCCGTGACGCAGGTCGTGCCCCGCGCTGAGCGTCGCCTCGACGTCTGAGCCGTAGTGCGGATAAAGGTCGACGGCGTAGTCCGCGCCCTCGCGCTTGGCAGCGGCGATCAGGCCGGAGACGACCTCATAGGAATAAGGCCCACCGGAATCCATCGCGCAGATGGAGACCTGCCGCTCGGTGCATTGCAGCCCCTCTCCGACGCAGCCCATGTCAACGGAGATCGCCTCGGTCACACCCTGCGGCACGGACGCCGCGCCGCCGTGGCCGACCTCCTCATAGACGGTGATGTGGACATAGACACGGCGCTTGGGCGTCAGCTTGCGATCCGCCAAAAATTTGGCAAAGCCCAGCAGGATGCCGACGGACAGCTTGTCGTCCAGAAAGCGGCTCTTGATGTAGCCGGACGCAGTCACGCGCGTGCGCGGCTCGAAGCAGACGAAGTCGCCCACGCCGATGCCCAGCTTTTTCACGTCGTCGGCGTTTTCGACCGGCTCGTCAAGCACGACCTCGACCGTGTCCCACTTGCGGGCGGTCGTGCCGTAGTCGCCGTTGACATGGATCGACGCGTCGCATAGCTGCAGCGTGCCCTCGTAGATGCCGTCGGCCTTGGTCACGATGCGGCAGTTTTCGGCCTCGGCGTTGTTGGCGTTCATGCCGCCGACGTTGCGGATGCGCAGGCGGCCGCTGCTCTTGATCTCGGCGACCATACCGCCCAGCGTGTCGGCGTGCGCCTCGAGCAGCAGGGCGTTCTCGGCGTCCTCGCCGCCCAGATCGACCAGCACGCCGCCCTTGACCGTGCGCGTGACGGGAAAGCCCAGCGCCGCAAACTGCTCGGAGACGAAGCGCTCGGCCTCGCGGGTGTAGCCCGTCGGGCTGTCGATCGCCAAAAGCTCCACGGTTTTGTCCATGGCAAAGCTCACATAGGGTTCCATTTTGCTCCTCCTTCGGGATTTTTTTCCATTATATCATAATTTTATGAAAAAGAACAGCAAAAAACCACAGGACGACGGATTTCGACCTGTGGTTTTTGCTATGATACAGTCAGCAGACGGAATTCAGCACTGCTTCGTCTCGATCTCGTGCAGGCACTTGGCCATGAAGTCCTCGGGCTTCATCGCGCCGAGATCCTCGCCGCCGCGGGTGCGGACGGAGACCGTGCCGTTCTCGATGTCGCGGTCGCCGACGACCAGCATATACGGGATCTTCTGCATCTGCGCCTCGCGGATCTTGTAGCCCAGCTTCTCGCTGCGCAGGTCGCTCTCGGTGCGGATGCCCTTGGCGAAGAGCTGCTCCTCGAGCTGCTTGGCGTAGTCATGCGCGCGGTCGGTGATCGGCAGGATGCGCACCTGCGTCGGCGCCATCCACAGCGGCAGCGCGCCGGCATATTTCTCGATCAGGTAGGCCAGCGTGCGCTCGTAGCAGCCGAGGGACGTGCGGTGGATGATATAGGGCGTGGCCTTCTGGCCGTTCTGATCGGTGTACTCCATGCCGAAGCGCTGCGCAAGCAGCAGGTCGATCTGGATGGTGACGAGGGTGTCCTCCTTGCCGAAGACGTTCTTATACTGAATGTCGAGCTTCGGGCCGTAGAATGCGGCCTCGTCGATGCCGATGGTGTATTTCACGCCGAGATCGTCGAGGATGCGCCCCATGATCTCCTGCGCCTCGTTCCACTGCTCGGCCGTGCCCTCGTACTTATTGTTCGGGTTCCTCGGATCCCACTGGGAGAAGCGGAAGGTGCAGTCCTCAAGCAGGCCGACCGTGCCGAGGCAATACTTGGCAAGATCGAGGCAGTGCTTGAACTCCTCCTCGAGCTGATCCGGGCGCAGGACGATGTGTCCCTCGGAGATCGTGAACTGGCGGACGCGGATCAGACCGTGCATTTCGCCGGAATCCTCGTTGCGGAACAGCGTGGACGTCTCGCCGAGACGCATCGGCAGGTCGCGATAGGAGCGGGCGCGGTTCAGGAAGACCTGATACTGGAACGGGCAGGTCATCGGACGCAGCGCGAAGCACTCCTTGCTGTCGTCAGCCGGGTCGCCCATGACGAACATGCCGTCGAGGTAGTGATCCCAGTGGCCGGAGATCTTATAAAGCTCGCGCTTGGCCATGAGCGGCGTCTTGGTCAAAAGATAGCCGCGCTTCTGCTCCTCGTCCTCGACCCAGCGCTGCAAAAGCTGAATGACGCGGGCGCCCTTGGGCAGCAGGATCGGCAGACCCTGACCGATCACGTCGACGGTGGAGAAATACTCCAGCTCGCGGCCGAGCTTGTTGTGGTCGCGCTTGCGCGCCTCCTCCTGCTTTTGCAGGTATTCCTCCAGCTCCTCCTTCTTCGGGAAGGCGACGCCGTAGATGCGCTGGAGCATCTTGCGCTTGGAATCGCCGCGCCAATAGGCGCCGCAGCACTGCGTCAGCTTGACGGCGTTGCCCTTGATGCGGCCGGTGTTGTCAAGATGCGGGCCGGCGCAGAGATCGGTGAACTCGCCCTGCGTATAGAACGAGATGACGGCGTCCTCCGGCAGGTCGCGGATCAGCTCGGCCTTGTACGGCTCGCCCTTCTCCTCCATATAGGCGATGGCCTCGGCGCGCGGCTTTTCGCTGCGGACAAGCGGCAGGCGCTCCTTGCAGATCTTCTTCATCTCGGCCTCGATGGCGTCGAGGTGCTCCTGCGTGAAGGCAAAATCGCTGTCGAAATCGTAGTAGAAGCCGTTGTCGATGGACGGGCCGATGGCAAGCTTCACCTGCGGATACAGGCGCTTGACGGCCTGCGCCATAACATGCGAGCAGGTGTGCCAATAGGTCTTGCGATAGGCCTCGTTTTCAAAGGTGTACTGGTTTTCTTCTGACATTGGGATTCCCTCCTTAATAATTAGGGGCACATTTCTTATTTTGCCATGCTTTTGCGCAACAAAAAATCACCCCTGAAAATTCAGGGGTGAGAAGCTTTGGTTCCCACGGTTCCACCCTGCTTGCAGCGCCAAGGGCACTGCCGCTCGTTCGCGCAGTAACGGGCGCACCCGTCTCTGCCTACTCGGTTCGGCAGAGCGACTCGGAAGCGGTTGCACGCAGACCGTTCGCAGGAGCTTGCACCGACCGCTCCCTCTCTGACCGTCCGAATTCTGCGATTATCTTCGTCATAGCCGTTTTATCATGGTCAATATAGCACTTTTTTCGCCAATTGTCAAATGGTTTCTTTAATTTTTAATTATGTTAACCGCTTTGTAATTTTTTCACAAGATATAGTGCCTTCTCATCGGTGCGCGGCGTTCATCTTGTTCTCATAACGTTTACATAACCGCTAAAAAAGTTCGCGTTACTCTTGGTTTTTAATAAAACCCTTGACAAATCCGTTATTTTTGTTATAATAAGCTCGTAGTTACAATTCGGTAACAATAGTTTCGCATCTTACCTTACCACGTCATGAAAGGAGGATACTCTTATGCGCAGAGCAAATTCTGAGCAATCCGGCAAGCGCGTCTGGCTGCGCCGCATGATCGCCTCGGCGGTCGTCGCCACCCTTTTGGTCAGTCTGCTGTCCTTCACGGTCTTTGCTCAAAACCGGTATGTCATCACCGACGGCGATCTCGTCACGGCGCACAATTCCTTCAGCCGCGACCCCGAGACCGTTCTCAAGGAGGTCGGCATCAAGCTGGGCGAAGAGGATACCTACACCACGACCTATACCGACGGCGTCGGCAAGATCGACGTTCAACGGATGCAGCGCATCACCGTGATCCATCACGGTGTGAGCCGGACAGTCTCCAGCTACGGCGAGACGGTCGCGGAGCTGCTCTCCCGGATGAACATCGTTCCGGGCGCGAACGACGTCCTCTCCTGCCAGACCGACCGCCGGACTTTCAACGGCATGACCGTCTCGATCGTCCAGAAGGAGATCCGGCTGGAGGAATACGACGAGGTCATTTCCTACCAGACGAATTATTTCGAGGATCCCGAGCTTGACCCCGATGAGGAGATCGTGCTTGTGGAGGGCGCCGACGGCTCGAAGCACTGTCAGGCGCAGATCGTTCTGGAGGACGGCGAGGAGGTCAGCCGCAAGGTTCTGACCGAGACCGTCACGCAGGAGGCCGTCACGCGGCTGGTCGTCACGGGCGTCAAGCGCACGATCCTCTCGCAGGTCGGCGGGCACAGCGCAATCGGCACAACCGGCGGCACGGCGGTGAAGCCGTCTGACAGCAGTCCCTCGAAGCCCTCGGACGGCGGGAACAGCAAGCCGTCAAACGACAACAACGGCAGCGTCACCCCCTCCGACGGCAACAACGGCGGAAGCGGCAGCACGACGACGCCTTCCGACAACGGCAGCGAGTCGCCCTCGGCGCCGCAGGAGCCGTCCGACCCGGATCGCTCCGAGATCGGCGAGAACACCATCACGACCTCCAACGGCACGACCTACACCTATTCGCAGAAGCTGACGGTCAAGGCCACGGCCTATTCCTGCGAGGGCTACACCGGCTATACCTATTCCGGAACGGTCGCCCGCGTCGGCGCGATCGCCGTCGACCCGAACTACATCCCGCTGGGCACCAAAATGTACATCGTCTCGAACGACGGCCAGTATGTCTACGGCTACTGCGTCGCAGAGGACACCGGCAGCGCCATCAAGGGCTACAAGGTTGATCTCTACTTCAACACCATTGCCGAGTGCTACGCCTTCGGCGTGCGCACCTGCACCCTGTACATTCTGAACTGATCGGAATTGCAAAATCGCCTCTTTTCTGATATACTATCAGGAAAGAGGTGGTTTTTTATGATCGACGTTTGCAATATGCAGCAGATCCGCGAGCTGCTGAGCCGATACGGCTTCCATTTTTCCAAGGCCAAGGGACAGAATTTTCTCAATCAGCGCTGGGTGCCTGAGCGCATCGCCGCCGAGAGCGGCGTCGACGCATCCTGCGGCGTGCTCGAGATCGGGCCGGGCTTCGGCTCACTGACGCAGGCGCTCTGCGCCCGCGCGGGTAAGGTCGTCGCGCTCGAGGTGGATACGTCGCTCGCGCCCGTGCTCGCTGAGACGATGGCGGATTTCGACAATCTGGAGCTGCGTTTCACGGACGCGCTCAAGGCTGATCTGCCGGCGCTCGTGCAGGAGAAATTCGCAGGGCTGCGTCCGTTGGCCTGTGCGAATCTCCCCTATTACATCACCTCTCCGGTGCTGACCAAGCTGCTCGAGAGCCGCTGCTTCGACGCGATCACCGTCATGGTGCAGAAGGAGGTCGCGCAGCGCATCTGCGCGCGCGCCGGAGCGCCGGATTATTCCGCCTTCTCCATTCTCTGTCAGTATCACGCCGAGCCGGAGCTGCTGTTCGACGTTCCGGCGTCCTGCTTCGTGCCGCAGCCGAAGGTCACGAGCGCCGTGGTGCGCCTCGTGCGCCGCACGGCGCCCCCGGCCGCGATCGACAGCGAGGCGCTGTTCTTCAGAACCGTGCGCGCCAGCTTCGCCATGCGGCGCAAGACGCTGCTCAACGGTCTGGCCGCAGGCTTCCCGCAGCTGCCCAAGGCGCGGCTTGCCGAGCTGCTCGCCGAGGCCGGGCTTGCGCCCAATGTGCGCGGCGAAACGCTGGATATTCCGGCCTTTGCGGCGCTCTCGAACCGGATCGGAGCGGCGCAATGAAGCAATACCGGTTTTTGCTGTTTGATCTGGACAACACGCTGCTGGATTTTGACGCCGCCGAGCAGGTCGCGATCCGCAAGGCCTTCCGCGACCTGGGCCTCGAGCCGACCGACGCGCTCATCGACCGCTATTGCGCCATCAACATCGCGCAGTGGGAGGCCTTCGAGCGCGGCGAGCTGACCCGCGACGAGGTGCTGGTGCGGCGCTTCGCGCTGCTGTTCGGCGAGCTGGGGCTTTCCCTCGATCCGGAGCACGCCGAGGCGCTCTATCGCGGCTATCTCGGCATCGGGCACTATTTCGTCCCCCATGCGCCGGAGCTTCTGGCCGCGCTTGCGCCGCATTACCGGCTTTTCATCGCCTCCAACGGCGTGGCCGACACGCAGGAATCGCGTCTGGCCAGCGCCGGGATCGTCCCCTATTTTCAGGATATTTTTATCTCCGAGACCACCGGCCACCACAAGCCGGAGCGCGCATATTTTGACTACTGCTTTTCGCACATCGCAGGCTTCGATCCCCGCGCCGCGCTGATGATCGGCGACAGCCTGACCAGCGACATCCTCGGCGGCCGGAACGCCGGGATCGACACCTGCTGGTTCAACCCGAAGCACAGCCCCGGCCGCCCCGACATCCGCCCGACCTATGAGATCCACAGCCTCCCGGAGCTGCCGGAGCTGCTGAAAAGGCTTGCGTCCGATTAAGGCCGCAAGCCTTTTTTCTCCTACCGATTTCAGAATCCAATATTTTATCAAAACCCGCGCGCCTCGTGCTGACGCACACTGTGCGGCGAAGGCCATGAACGTGCGCGAGGAATGGAGGACAGCGGAGCGAAGCCGCCCCGCTGTCCTCCTGCCGCTCTGTTCAAAGATCCAAAAGCTCAATATCATGCGTCAGCACATCCGCATATTGCAGCGCATAGCGCCTCGGCTGCCCGTGCAGGGCTTCCTCGACCCGAAAAGTGTAATGAGATACACCGCTTTGTTCCATTTCCTCTCTCTTCATTCCAAGGGAACCTCTGATTAAATTGCAAGAGCGATCAGCGAGGGATTTTGTTTCCAAATTGAGGTTTGGAAATCGCAGGAATCCTTTAC
>URCY01000043.1 GCA_900546415.1 uncultured Eubacteriales bacterium | reverse complement strand
AAGTTGGGACGAAAGACCCGCTGAGCGCCGCAGCCGATTTATTCAGAGGTTCCTTTACTTTTTTCTGCGGTAATCCGGCAGGAGCTTCGGCGAGACGGCGTCCGTCTCGATCCCGGCGGCGGCACGCTCGGCGTCGAAGGCGTCGATATGCGCAAGCGTCAGCTTGCCCGGCTGCACGTCCTTGGAGCGGGCGGCGGCGTTCTTGCCGGCGCTTCTGCCGAAGACGATGATGTCCAGCAGAGAGTTGCCCATCAGGCGGTTGCGCCCGTGGATGCCGCCGACGGCCTCACCGGCGACGTAGAGGTTCTCGACCTGCGTCGTCATGCCGTTGACGTTGATGTCCAGACCGCCGTTCTGATAGTGCAGCGTCGGATAGACCAAAATCGGCTCCTTGCGGATGTCGATGCCGTAGTTGGCGAACATGCGCATCATGGCGGGAATGCGCTTTTCAATCGTGCCCTCGCCGCCGATCGCCTCGATCATCGGGGTGTCGAGCCAGACGGCCTTGCCGCTGCCGGTCTCAACGCCCTCGCCGCGGTCGGAGCATTCGCGAATGATCGACGCGGCAGAGACGTCGCGCGTTTCGAGCGGATGCATAAAGACCTTACCGTCGCGGTTGACGAGCTTCGCGCCCAGCGAGCGCACCTTCTCGGTGACCAGCGCGCCGAAGATCTGCTGCGGGTAGGCCGCGCCCGTCGGGTGATATTGCAGGGTGTCGGCGTAGAGCAGCTTCGCGCCCACGCGGTAGCCCAGCACAAGGCCGTCGGCCGTCGCGCCGTAGTGGTTCGAGGTCGGGAAGCCCTGATAGTGCATCCGTCCGGCGCCGCCGGTCGCAAGAATGACCGTCTTGGCGCGCGCGACCATCAGCTCGTGCGTCTCCATGTTCATCAGGACCGCACCGGCGGCTCTGCCGTTCTCGTCGAGGATCAGCTCGATCGCAGCGGTGAAGTCCACGACCGGAATGCCGCGGTTGAGCACCTCGTCGCGCAGGGTGCGCATGATCTCCGCGCCGGAATAGTCCTTCGCGGCGTGCATCCGCTTGCGGGACGTGCCGCCGCCGTGTGTGGTGATCATCGTGCCGTCTGGCGCCTTGTCGAACTCGACGCCCAGATCGTTCAGCCACTGGATGGCCTCCGGCGCGTCGCAGACCAGCTTGGCCAGCAGCTCGCGCTTGGCGGCGTAATGACCGCCGCCGAAGGCGTCGACAAAGTGGATCGCGGGCGAATCGTTCGGCTTGTCCGCCGCCTGAATGCCGCCCTCGGCCATCATCGTGTTCGCGTCGCCCATGCGGAGCTTCGTGACGATCATTGTCTTTGCGCCGACGTTGTCGGCCTCAATGGCCGCAGAAGCGCCCGCGCCGCCGCCGCCGATGATGAGCACGTCGACGTCATAGCGCACGTCGCTCAGGTCGACGTCGCTTGCCTTGATGCGGCTGTGCGCCTCGAGCATCTCGGCCAGCTCATGCGGCACCTGCTCGCCCTTGTTCGGGCCGATGCGCAGGGTCGCAAATTCGCTCCTTTTATAATCGGGATGATAGGCCGCAAGCAGCCGATCCTTCTCGTCGGCCGTCATGCGGGCGGGCTCATAGGCGATGTTCGCGGCGCGCGCCGCCTCGACCGCCTTCAGCGATTCCTGAAAATTCTTTGCATACATTGCCGCGCCCCTCCTTATTTCTCGATCTCGCGGTTGTTATAAAGCTCCTTCAGCTCTTCAACCGGCTTCTGCATCAGCTTTTCGATCAGCTCCGTAAAGGTGCCGTTCTCGATCTCCTGCACGCGGTCGGCCAGATGCTGCGACTTCGGCGCGAGGTACTTGCCGTTCAGACGCCGCGCCAGCATCGCGACCTGCGGATGCGAGATCCCGGCCGGGCAGCGCGACGAGCAGACGCCGCACATGACGCAGTCGAAGGATTCCTCGGCGCATTTGTCAAATTCGCCGCGCTGGGCGTAGGCGATATACTGCATGACGTTCAGGCTCTGCGTGCAGCTCTTGGTGCAGGCGTTGCAGCCGACGCAGGCATAGATCTCCGGATAGAGCTGCATCATGACCTGCTGCTCCGGGCGGATCTTCTCGATGTCATAGACCTGCTTGACCAGCGGGAAGAACGGCAGCGTCGCGACATACATATTGTCCTCGACCTTGGTCTGGCAGGCGAGGCAGGTGTGCAGCGTGCGGTCGCCCTTGATGCGGTAGATCGTCGCGCAGGCGCCGCAGAAGCCGTTCCGGCAGCCGCAGCCGCGCACGAGCTGATAGCCCGCGTATTCCATCGCGCGCATGATGGTCAGATCGTCCGGCACGCGGTAGAGCTTGCCAAACAGGAAGATATTCACCATGTTTTCCATATCCGACATTCCCTCCTCAATATTCGTTGGGCAGCTCGTCGAGCTCGTCGCAGCGGAAGACCGGGCCGTCCTTGCAGACGTATTTCGAGCCGACGTTGCAGCGGCCGCACTTGCCGATGCCGCACTTCATGCGCAGCTCGAGGGTCGTGTAGACCTGCGTTTTGTCGAAGCCCAGCTCCTGAAGCCCGGCCAGCGTGAACTTGATCATGATGGGAGGGCCGCAGAGCACGGCGATCTTGTCCGTCGGGAAGCCCAGCTCCTTGACGTAGTTCGGCACGAAGCCGACGTGGCCGTCCCACTCGGGCTGCTCGCGGTCGATCGTCAGGTGGACGTTCACGTTCTCGTCCTTCGCCCATTCCTCGATGATCTCGCGGTAGTCGACGAGATCCTGCATACTGCGCGAGCCATAGACGATGTCGATCCTGCCGTAGCGGTCGCGGTAATGGCGGCAGTAGTTGATGACCGAGCGCAGCGGCGCAAGGCCGATGCCGCCGGCGATGAACAGCAGATCACGCCCGGCAAAGTCGGTATCCACGGGGAAGGGGCGGCCGTAAGGCCCGCGGATCGTGATCTGCTGGCCGACGTCCATGGAATGCAGCCACTGCGTCACGCAGCCGCACTTCTTGATGGAGAATTCCATAAATTCCTCGTTTGTCGGGGAGGAGGTGATGGAGAACATCGCCTCGCCGACGCCGGGGATCGAGAGCATGGCGCACTGCCCCGGCTTGTGCTCAAACGGCTTTTTCCCGTCCGGCGTGACCACGCGGAAGGTCTTGACATCGGGCGTGTCGATGCGGATGTCGGTCACCTCGCCGATCACGGGGATCAGCGGATCGTTTCTCTCAAGCATGTTCCTGCCCTCCTAAGCGCTTCATAACCTTGACGATGTTCATGTGGATCGGGCACTTGGCCACGCAGCGGCCGCAGCCGACGCAGGAGAACATGCCGTCGTTGTTCGTGGGGAAATAGACCAGCTTGTGCATAAAGCGCTGGCGGAAGCGCTCGAGCTGGGTCAGACGCGGCTGACCGGCGGACATCTTCGTGAACTCGGAATACATGCACGAGTCCCAGCAACGGAAGCGCGTGATGCCGTTTCCGGTGTCAAAATCCTTGATGTCGTAGCACTGGCAGGTCGGGCAGACGAAGGTGCAGGTTCCGCAGCCTAAGCAGGACTCGGAAAGCTCCTTCCACTCCGGCGCGCCAAAGAACCGGTCGGTCTTGCCCGCGCCGAAGGCCTCGGCGGACAGCCCGGCAAGCGGCAGCTTTGCCAGACGCTCGCGGATGAGCTTCTGCTGCTCGAGCACGGCCTCGTCGCCGCACTCGGCGGTCAGGTCGGCCACGCGGGCAAGCAGCGCCGCGCCCTTCTCGGTCTTGGCGTCCAGATAGAGCGCATCGGCCGTGCGGTAGCAGACCACGTCGCCCTCCGGGGCGGCCGCGTCGATGCCGAAGGTGCCGCAGAAGCACGTCTCGGCCGGGCGCGTGCAGGCCATGGAGAGGATGATGCCGTGATCGCGGCGGTTTTTATAGAAGCTGTCGACCGGCTCGGCGAGGAACACACGGTCGAGCACGGCCAGACTGCGCACGTCGCAGGCGCGCACGCCGAAAACGGCGAAATCCTCGTCCTCGCGGCGGGTGTCGATGATCTCGACCTTCTTGCCCGAGACCTTGAAATCCATCAGGTTCTCCGTCTGCGGGAAGAAGAGATCCTTCGCGCTGCGGACGGTGTTCAGCTTGTCGGAGAGGGTCTTCTCCGGCGTCCAGCAGTCGAATTTCGCGCCGCCCTTTGTGTCGACCGGCAGATACAGCGGCATGGCCGACGAAATCGCGGCAAACAGCGCGTCGAGCTGTTCGATTGCAATCTTACGCATTGGCTCCGCTCCTTTCCGCCGCCTCGGACGGCTCGAGATCGTCCTTGGAATAGTTGACAATCGGCGCACGGCTACCGACCTCCGCGCCGGCCTGATAGTCGCCGTAGAAGCGGTCGATGTCGTGGATGAATTTGCGGTTGAGCAGATGCAGCGGGATATGCTGCGGGCAGACGCGGGAGCATTCGCCGCAATCCGTGCAGCGCCCGGCCACATGGAAGGCGCGGATGATGTGGAACAGCTTTTCTTCAAAGGAGTTGGCCGCCGCCTTGTTCTCCACGCCGGAATTCGGGTTGTCGAACACGCACTTTTCGCAGGTGCAGGCCGGACAGACGTCGCGGCAGGCGTTGCAACGGATGCAGCGCGAAAGCTCGTTCTGCCAGAAGGCATAGCGCTCGTCGGCGGTCATGCGCTCGAGCCGCTCGACCTCGTCGAAGCGGTGCGAGTCGAGCACGTCGCCGTCCTCGCCGAGCAACTCGTCATAGGCGACGTGCTTCTTGGACTTGCAGTTGACGCAGCGGTCGGGCAGCAGCTCCGCGCGCGGCAGCGTAAGCGTGCCGTCATAGAGCGTTTCGACCGTGACCGTGTCGCCTTCGACGGCGAACGAGGCCAGCTCCCCTGCGCGGTCGCGCAGCTTGCCGCCGTCGAGCATTCCGTCGCAGGGCACGCCGATTGCGTAGACCTTTTCGCGGTCGAAGCGGTGCTCCGTCAGGAGCTGGTTGAAGCTATAGGTGTCGCAGGGTTTCAGGAAGACCAGAACCTTCCCCTCGCCGAGCGTCTCCTTCACGAGATATTTGGAAAAATTCGCGCCGCAGAAATCGTTCCAGACGAACGACTGCTCCAGCTCCTGCGCGCTGCGGAACACGGCGGGCGTCACGTCGTAGCCGAATTCACCGGCCTTCCAGCCGAGCACGCGGTCGACCGTTCCGTCGGCAAGCAGAGCCGACGCCCGTTCCACGAGCTTGTTCACTTCTTGCATCGCAGATCCTCCAATCTCTTGTTCTCGCCGAGCGAGGCGACGGTCTTGACAAAGTCGTTCATCGTCGCGGCGAATTTTGCGCCCTCAGCGGCGCTGACCCACTCGACGCGCGTGCGCTCGCGCTCGATGCCGAGGAAATCGAGCATCGAGAACAGCAGCGCCATACGGCGGCGGGCATAATAGTTGCCGGAGGTATAGTGGCAGTCGCCGGGATGGCAGCCGCACAGGATCACGCCGTCCGCGCCGCGCTGGAAGGCGCGCAGGATGAACATCGGGTTCACGCGGCAGGAGCACGGCACGCGGATGATCTTGACCTCGGCCGGATAGGCCAGACGGTTGTTGCCGGCGAGGTCGGCACCGGCGTAGGAGCACCAGTTGCAGCAGAAGGCCACGATCAGGGGCTTATATTCGTTCACTTGCATATTGCGTCAACCTCCGCCATGATTTGTTTCGTGCTGAAGCCGCGCAGATCCATCGCGCCGGACATGCAGGCGACCGTACACGCGCCGCAGCCCTGACAGACCGCCTCGTTGACCACGGCGACGCGGCGCACGCGGGTGGTGCGGTTCGGCATCCGGAATTCCTTGTCCTGATAGGTGATCGCGCCGTAGGGGCAGACCTTTTCGCAGGTGGAGCAGCCGTTGCACATCATTTCGTCGGAATGCGCGACGCAGGGATTGCCCATGAGCTTATCCTTGCAGAGCAGGCCGATGACCTTTGAGGCGGCAGCGCCGGCCTGCGAGACGGTCTCGGGGATGTCCTTCGGGCCTTGGCAGGTGCCGGAGAGGAACACGCCCGCCGTCGGGCTTTCGACCGGACGGAGCTTTGGGTGCGCCTCGGTGAAGAAATCGTTCGTGTCCATGCTGGCCGTGAGCATCGTCGCCAGCGGGCGCGCGGACTTGTCCGGCTCGATGGCGGCCGCAAGAACGACCAGATCGGCGTCGATGTGCAGCTGCTTGCCGTAGATCAGGTCGGACGCCTGCACCTTGAGCTTCTTGCCCTCGGGCGAGACCTTGCCGACCATGCCCTTGATATAGTGTACGCCGTATTCCTCGACCGCGCGGCGGTAGAATTCGTCAAAATTCTTGCCGGGGGTACGCACGTCGATGTAGAACACGTAGACCTCGGTGTCGGGATATTTGTCGCGGATGAGCATGGCGTGCTTGGCCGTGTACATGCAGCAGATCTTCGAGCAATATTCCTTGCCCTTCTGCGCGCAGGCCTCGCAGCGCGAGCCGACGCACTGCACGAAAACGATCGTGTGCGGATGCTCGCCGTCGGACGGGCGCAGCAGCGTGCCGCCCGTGGGGCCGGCCGCGTTCATCAGGCGCTCCAGCTCCAGAGACGTGATGACGTCCTTGGAATGGGCGTAGGCAAACTCGTCGAACGGCTCCATGGAGATCGGGTTGAAGCCCGTCGCCACGACGATCGCGCCGTATTTTTCCTCGACGAATTCCTCCTTGGCCTCGTAATTGATGGCCTTCACGCCGCAGACCTTCGAGCAGATGCCGCACTTGCCCGTCTTGAGCATCATGCAGTAGTTCGGGTCGATGACCGCGACCTTCGGCACGGCCTGCGCAAACGGGATATAGATGGCATGGCGGTTGTCCATGCCGAGGTTGAACTCGTTGGGGACCTTCTTCTGCGGGCACTTCTCGGTGCACAGGCCGCAGCCGGTGCAGACGTCCTCGTTGACGTAGCGCGGCTTGCGCTTGATCGTCACGTCGAAATTGCCCACGAAGCCCTTGACGGCCGTGACCTCGGAATAAGAGAAAATGCGGATCTTGTCGTTCTGGGCGACGTCGACCATCTTCGGCGTCAGGATGCACGCCGCGCAGTCGAGCGTCGGGAAGGTCTTGTCGAGCTGCGCCATTTTACCGCCGATGGTCGGCTTCGTCTCGACGATGTCGACCGGGAAGCCCGCGTCGGCGATGTCGAGCGCGGTCTGAATACCCGCGATGCCGCCGCCGATGACGAGCGCGCGCTTGGTCACGGGGCTTTCGCCCGGCGTCAGCGGCGCGTTCAGGTTGACCTTGGCGACCGCCGTGCGGGCGAGGATGATGGCCTTTTCGGTGCCGGTCTGCATATCCTTATGCACCCAGGAGCACTGCTCGCGGATGTTGGCGATCTCGACCATATAGGAGTTGATGCCCGCTGCGGCCGCCGTCTTGCGGAAGGTCGCCTCGTGCATACGCGGAGAGCACGAGCAGACCACGATGCCGGTCAGCTTATGCTCGCGCACCGCGTCCTGGATCATGTTCTGACCCGCCTGGGAGCACATATACTGGTAATCCGTCGCAAAAACGACGCCCGGCTCCCGCTTCATTGCCTCGGCGACGGCCTTGACGTCCACCGTTCCGGCGATATTCGTGCCGCAATGGCACACAAACACTCCGATTCGCTGCATCATTCCGTCGCCTCCTTACTTTGCATATTTGCGCAGGGCGCTCATCAGCGCCTGCTGCGGCATTTCGTCGTCGAGCAGGGCGGGGATCGCGTCCGGCGTCAGGTGATTGCCGTCCTTTTCGCGCACGACCATCACACGGATCGCCTCGACCAGCTTCGCCGGCTCGACGCCTCTCGGGCAGCGATCCACGCAGGCAAAGCAGGACAGGCATTTATAGATCGAGCTTGAGCGCATCAGCGGCTCAAGGTCGCCCTTTTCGACCATGTACACGAACTCATGCGGATGATATTCCATCTCGTCATAGGACGGGCAGGTCGCGGAGCATTTGCCGCAGCGCATACATTTAAGCGGATTGACGCCGCTCATGCGCAGAAGCTGCTCCTTCCGGCGTTCTGTTTTGTTATCCATCAACATTCTCCTTCACGCCGAGCGCCTCTGCCAGCAGCTCGGTGAAATAGATCACCGGCACGGCGCTCCCGTTTTTCACAAGGTTATAGCGGCAGAGCGGGCAGGCGGTCACGATGGCCTCCGCCCCGTGCGCCGCCGCGCCGTTGCTGACGGCGTTCGACTTCTTTCTGGCCGATTCCGCGTCCTCAAGCGCGACATAGCCGCCGCAGCACTCATTGCGCTGCGGATAGTAGACCGGCTCGGCGCCCAGCGCCCGCAGCAGCTCCTCGAGCAGCGTCGGGTTCTCCGGGTCGTCAAGGGCGAGCACCTTCGACGGACGCAGGAGCATACAGCCGTAGTAGGCCGCGATTTTCCGGCCGCTCAGCGGATGCTTCACGGCCGCCTTGATGTTCTCAAAGCCGACCGTGTCGCGCAGCAGCTCGAGATAGTGCACCGCCTGCGTCTCGCCGTGGTACGGCAGCGGCGGCTGCTTCTCCTGCGCAAGATAGGCGTTCACGGCAGAAGCAAAGGCCGTGTCGTGCTGCATGGCGTCGTTGGTCTGCTTGATGACGTTGTGGCACGCGGAGCAGACCGTGACCAGGGGCCGGCCCTCGTCGCGCGCCGCGATCAGGGCGCGGACGCTCGGCAGCTTCGAGGCGATCTCGTCCTTGGCGCTGACGAACACGCCGCCGCAGCACTGCCATTCCGGCAGCTCGCAAAGCTCGATACCCAGCGCCTCGGCGCTGGCGCGCGCGTACCGGTCGAGGTCGCGCGCCTTGTTGCGCAGCGTGCAGCCGGGGAAATAACTGACTTTCATAGTTGCCTCCCGATCCCGTCAGACCATCTGCTCCGGATGGAAGACCTCGTCGAAGCGCTCGGCCGTCAGGAAGCCCAGCTCCACGCAGGCTTCCTTGAGCGAAATGTTGTCCTTGAACGCCTTTTTTGCGGTTTTCGCGGCGTTTTCATAGCCGATGTAGGGGTTCAGCGCAGTGACGAGCATCAGGGAGTTATAAAGGTTGTGATGCATCTTCTCGCGGTTGGCAGTGATGCCGACGGCGCAGTTGTTGTTGAACGAGACGATCGCCTCGGCCAGCAGACGCGCCGATTGCAGGAAATTGTAGGCCGCGACGGGCATGAACACGTTCAGCTCAAAGTTGCCCTGAGAGGCGGCCATGCCGACGGCGACATCGTTGCCCATGACCTGCACGGCGACCATCGTGACGGCCTCGCACTGCGTGGGGTTGACCTTGCCGGGCATGATGGAAGAGCCAGGCTCGTTCTCGGGGATGTGGATCTCTCCGAGGCCGTCGCGCGGGCCGCTTGCCAGCCAGCGGACGTCGTTTGCGATCTTCATCATGTCGCAGGCCGTCGCCTTGATCGCGCCGTGCGCAAAGACCAGCTCGTCCTTGCTTGTCAGCGCGTGGAACTTGTTCTCGGCCGTGACGAACGGCTTGCCGGTCAGCTCGGCGACCTTGGCCGCGACCAGCTCGGAGAAGCCCTTCGGCGCGTTCAGGCCGGTGCCGACGGCCGTGCCGCCCAGCGCCAGTTCATGAAGGGGTTTGACGGCCATGCGCAGCAGCTCGGCGTCGCGCTCAAGGCTCGAGCGCCAGCCGGAGATCTCCTGACTGAACTTGATCGGCGTGGCGTCCTGCAAATGCGTGCGGCCGGACTTGACGATATCGTCGTTCTCGGCCTCAAGGCGCTTGAACGTGCCGATCAAAAGCTCGACGGCGGGCAGCAGCTTGTCCTCAATGGCAAGCACCGCGGAAATATGCATGGCCGTCGGGAAGGTGTCGTTGGAAGACTGGCTCATGTTGATGTCGTCGTTCGGATGGCAGAGCCTCGCGCCCGCGAGCTGATTGGCGCGGTTTGCGATGACCTCGTTGGCGTTCATGTTCGACTGCGTGCCGGAGCCGGTCTGCCAGACGACGAGCGGAAAATGGCTGTTCAGCTCGCCGGAGATGACCTCGTCGCATGCGGTGCAGATGGCCTTAAGCTTCTCCTGCGTCATTTTTTCGGGCTTGAGGGCGGCGTTTGCAAGCGCCGCCGCCTTCTTCAGAATGCCGAAGGCATGGGTGATCTCGCGCGGCATGGTCTCAATATCCACGCCGATCCTGAAGTTTTCGTGGCTTCTCTGCGTCTGCGCCGCCCAGAGACGGTCGGCGGGAACGCGCATCTCGCCCATGGAATCGTGCTCGATCCGGTATTCCATATCTCGTAATCCCCTTTTATCAGATATCGAGGTTCTTGATGACGTCCTTGAGGGTGTCGGCGCTGTGGCGCAGCTTGGCGATTTCCTCCTCGGTCATCGGGATGTTGACCTTGCCGCGGACGCCGTCGTGGCCGATCATGTTGACCGTGCTCAGGCAGACGTCGCTGATGCCGTACTCGCCGTGCATCATGGTCGAAACGGTCATCGTGGTGTCGATGCCGCTGAGGATGCACTTGCAGATGTGGCAGACGGAGACGGAGACGGCATAGAACGTTGCGCCCTTGCGCGCGATCACGCGGCCGCCGGATTTGCGGACATACTGCTCGATCTCACCGAAGTCCAGCTCGGGATTGGCCAGACCGGGGACGGACATCAGGTTGCCGCATTCCTTGATCGGCACGTTGGAAATGTTGGCGACGGACCAGGGGATGAACGAAGAGTCGCCGTGCTCGCCGAGGACGTAGGCATGGACGTTGTTCTGATTGATGCGGTAGTACTCGCTCAGGCGGGAGCGCAGGCGCGCCGTGTCGAGGATCGTGCCGGAGCCGATCAGGTGATTCTCGGGAATGCCGGAGAGCTTCAGGAAGGTATAGGTCAAAATGTCGACCGGGTTGCTGACGATGACATAGATCGCGTCGGGCGCATACTTCGTGATCTCGGGGATGATCATCTTGGTGATGTTCACATTGGTCTGCGCCAGCTCAAGGCGGGTCTGGCCGGGCTTTCTGGCAATGCCGGACGTCAGGATCACGATGTCCGAGCCGGAAGCGTCGCGGTAGTCGCCGGCATAGATCGAGCACGGGTTGCAGAACGGCGTGCCCTGACGGATGTCGAGCGCCTCACCGAGCGCCTTCTCGCTGTTGATGTCGATCATCACGATCTCGGACGCGAGACCCATGACCGTCAGCGTGTAGGCAATGGTCGAACCGACGCAGCCGGTTCCGATGATTGTAATTTTGTTCATAGCAAGTACCTCCATTTTCACACAATCAATATGCCATATATTAATAAGCTATATATTTATATCATAGTTCGACGAATTTCGCAAGCAACACTCAGGAATATCCCCACGAAGATTTTTGCATATGGCTAACCCTGTCCGTTTAAAAGGTTTCATTACCTGAAATTCTGTTAAAATAAACATATTATTCACGGCTAATTTTCTATAACGCATTTCTTTTTTGTCTATTATTACAATTTCTTTTTTCTCGTCGTAATGTTCGGATTTTCATCCGCCGGGGGGTTTACTTTCGCGCATAAAAGCGTTATAATAAGTTGATACGAAATACGGAGGTATATCATGATCAACCGCAACAAGCATTCAAACCCCGACAGCGAGCTTTATCGCGCGATGCTGACCCTCAGGACCCCGGAGGAATGCCATAATTTTCTCTGCGATCTTTGCACGCAGTCCGAGCTGAACGCCATTGAGCAGCGCTATGACGTCGCGAAAATGCTGAGTCTCGGCAAAATCTACAACGAGATCCTCGCCGCGACCAACGCCAGCTCCGCAACCGTCAGCCGTGTCAACCGCACGCTCACGAACGGCACGGGCGCATACGACATGGTTCTGCAGCGCATGAGCGGCTTCGACACGAAGAAGGACTGACAAAATGGCATATGAAACGCTTGCCGCCGCCTATGACGGGCTGACGGAAGACATTCCCTATGCCGAAACATTGGGCTTTTTGGAGACGGTTCTGCACCGTGCCGGGCAGCATCCGCAAACGGTGCTCGACCTTGCCTGCGGGACCGGCTCTCTGTCTGTTCTGCTGGCGCAGCGCGGCTATCGCGTGCTCGCCGCCGACTGCTCCGAGGAGATGCTCACCGTCGCCGCGCAGAAATGCGCCGCGCTGGAGCATCCCCCGTTCTTTATCCGGCAGCCGATGCAGCGCCTGCGTCTTCCGGAGCCGGTCGACGCGGTCTTCTGCCTGCTCGACAGTCTGAACTACGTCACCGAGCCGGAGGACGTGCGCCGCACGTTCCGCCGCGTCCTTCAGGCGCTGCGCCCCGGCGGCACGTTTCTCTTCGACATCAACACGCCGCAGAAGCTGCGCGGGCTGGACGGGCAGGTCTTCCTCGACGAGAATGAGGACAGCTACTGCGTCTGGCGCGCGGAGTTCGATCCCGACGAGCGCATCTGCTATTACGGCATCGATCTCTTCCGCAGGCAGGGCAAGCTCTGGCAGCGCAGCTTCGAGCAGCACTGCGAGTACGCCTATGAGCCGGACGAGCTGACCGCATGGCTGACCGAGGCCGGCTTCGTCAACATCCGCCAGTTCGGTGACCGCCGACTGGAGGCGCCGACGCCGCAGGAGCAGCGCATCTACTTCTGCGCCGAAAAGAAAGAAGGATAAGCATGGATTATATCATTCGCGCCATGAGCAGGGACGGCTTCGTCAAGGCCATGGCGATCCGCTCGACCGGGCTGGTCGAGCGCGCAAGGCAGATCCACAAGACCACGCCCACCGCAACGGCGGCGCTCGGCCGCCTTCTGACGGGCTGCTCGATGATGGGCAACCTGCAAAAGGTCGAAAACGGTGCGCTGACGCTTCAGGTCAAGGGCGGCGGCCCGCTGGGCACGCTGCTGGCCACGTCAGACGCCGAGGGCAACGTGCGCGGCTATGTCAGCAATCCGCACATCACCCTGCTGGAAAAATACGCCGGGAAGCTCGATGTCGGCGCGGCCGTCGGAACGGACGGAATGCTCACGGTCATCCGCGACCTGCAAATGAAGGAGCCGTATGTCGGCTCGGTTGCGCTCGTCTCCGGCGAGATCGCCGATGACATCACGGCCTATTTCGCGCAGAGCGAGCAGACGCCCACAGCCTGCGCCCTCGGTGTGCTGGTCGACCGCGACCAATCCGTCAAGGTCGCCGGCGGCTATCTGATCCAGCTCCTGCCGGGCGCGCCCGACGACGTCATTATGAAGATCGAGACCGGCATTGCCTGCGCCGGTGCGGTCACGCCGATGCTCGATTCCGGCATGACGCCCGAGGAGCTGCTGCGCAAGGTGCTCTGCGAATTCGAGCTGGAGTTCTTTGAGCAGGAGCCGGTCAGCTACCGCTGCTATTGCTCGCGCGAGCGCGTGGAAAAAACGCTCATCACCGTCGGAAGGAAGGATCTGCAGGAGATGATCGACGACGGCAAGCCGATCTCGGTCGAATGCCAGTTCTGCGATCAGGTCTACACCTTCACGCCCGACGATCTGCGCGGCATTTTGAAATCCCTTGATGAATGAAATGATAACCACAGTAAAAAAGCGCCCGTTCTGCCTGAACGGGCGCTTTTCATGCTGCGATAACCGTTATTGGGGCTTATTCCGCAGTGATGCGGATGCTCTCCGCCCATTGCGTCAGCTGCGGCTCGTATTTTTCCCGCAGATCGGCCGAGCATGTGAGCTGTGTGATCCAATAGGCATCATCGGCATACTGCACAGCAACACAGGTGAAGAGCGACCTGCCGTCGTCCGCAACCCATGTGTAGAACGCGCAGCAGCTCCCGTTATCCAGTTCCGCCGTCCGCTCCGCCGTGACCTCCCACTGTTTCAAAGCCCAGTTCATCCACTTGTCAGCGCTCATGCCGAAGCTCAGCCCGGCCGGATGACCCACCTGAGGGGTGATGCACTCCACACTGATCGCCACGTCGCCGCTTTGCAGCTCATAGAAGAAATCCGGGTCATGCTCCGATTCTTGGAACACGGCAGGCAGCGCAATCGAGTAGTTCTCCTTTTGAAATTCCTTCAGCTTATTTCGTTGTACATCCTCCGCAACGCCCGAGCCGATGAGCAGCCCGACACCGACAACAACCGCCACGGCCGCCAAGACGATGCGTTCCTTGCCCCAAGGCTTGACCGTCACCCATCGCTTCCCCGTCAGCTCCTCGAGATGCACGCGCAGCGCCGAAAGCGCTCCGGGCTGCAAGGCCGCCTTCGGGATCGATACCATCCTGCTGCCCCTGCGTTTAACCACCAGCATGGTTTCCGTCTCATAAAGGCCGCTCGTTTTCGCAAACGGCACGCGACGCTTGCCAACGATACTGCGCATCTGGACGCCCGTGTCGTCGATCAGAACCTCCTGCAAGTCCGTGGGAATCCCGCGCGCCAAATACACATCCCCATACAGCCAAAGCACAAAAGCCGCGCTGCCGACTAGGGAGATATATGGGAGCGGCTCGCCCGAGACGATCAGCGCCGCTGAGCAGGCAAACAGCACGACGGCGGCGATCACAAGCACAAGCCACATCGGATTGCCTTTGGTCTGCGCAAGACCGGCCTCGCGTTTTTCCTGCCCGTTCAGCGTGTAATTCTGCAAAATCTGATTTTCCAAAATTTCTTCGTTCCTTTCCCCTTTTTCTGGAATATCATAGCATTTTTTGCGGCAAATTTCAAGTCTTTCTCCCGTTCTCCGGCTTCAAATTCCCCGTGTTTTAAAAAAATTGAAATAATTTCAAAAAATTGCTTGACAAATCAGGGGCACATGTGTATAATTAAGACCGTCGCTGATGCAAAGCGCAGCGCACGGGAGCATAGCTCAGCTGGGAGAGCACATGCCTTACAAGCATGGGGTCACAGGTTCGAGCCCTGTTGTTCCCACCACCCAATATTTGGCCCGGTGGTGCAGTCGGTTAGCACGCCAGCCTGTCACGCTGGAGGTCGACGGTTCGAGTCCGTTCCGGGTCGCCAAAAAATAGTCATCCTCTGGGATGGCTATTTTTTTGTTCCCAAGGGGCAGGACTTGGCGGCGGGGCGTGTCACTTCCGTGATTCATGATGGTGCTGTAATTCGGAAATTCCCATGTGAAATATGTACCCACATGGGTGCTTAATCGTTTCCCACCCCCTCACAATGGCTCCTACCCCGGTAAATTTAAGAAATTGATGTGAAAATTTAAGAAATTAGGGATAGCCAACCGCAAGAATTTGTGTTATACTGTACTCGTTCATTTTGGCAGTGCGTCCCGGCACGGAAAGGTGGAATCATACGGAAATGTCCTTTTGCAAAAAGATACTTGCGCTGATGTGCGTATTTTCCCTTCTGTGCGGATGCTTGATCCCCGTCCATGCGGACGACGACATTGACCCGTCCGCGGAAACCGACATCCAGGAAACTGTAGACCCCACCGTCACAGACCCTACGGAGGAAACCACACAGGCCACGGAAACCACCGCCGCTACGGAGCCGGAGGTCACCACCTCCCCCACGGAGGCGACGGAAAATACCCAGCCGGAGGAAACGGAGCCTTCCTCCTCTGCGCCCACGAAGGTCAAAACGGTCAACGGCTTCCCCCTCTATAACCAGCTGGACTACCCCAACAAGCGGTTCGGCTCCGGCACCGTCGCCACCAGCGGCTGCGGAATTACCTCCCTGGCCATGGTTGCCACCTACCTCACCGGCCACACCTATCTGCCCGATGAGCTGGCAGGCTACTTCGGCGGCTACGGCGAAAATAACGTCCAGCGTATGGAATACGGTGCCAAGCAGATGCAGCTGCCCATCCATAAGGCGGATAACATTCGTCAGATTTTCTCCGCCATGAAGGAGGGCAACATCGCCATTCTTCTGATGAATCACCTGTCCATCTTCACGGAGACTCAGCATTTCATCGTCCTGAACGGCGTGACCAAGGACGGAAAATACATGGTAGCTGACTCCTACGCTCCCAACTACGAAAAATGGGATCTGAAACGGGGCTTTGAGGAAGGCTTCGAGGAAAAGGATCTGCTTCTTGGCTATAACGGCGGCTGGTACTTTGATGTCAGCGAAATGCCCGAGGAGCCCTTCATCTACACCGAGGAGAAGCCCGACTGTGAGCCCCGGTATCCCGATGTGGAGCTGACCTGGGACGAGCAGCAGCTGATGGCGAAAATCATCTGGCTGGAAGCTCGGGGTGAGTCCAAGGAGGGTCAGCAAGCCATTGCCGAGATCATCCTCAACCGGCTGGTGTCCGGCAAGTTCGGCAACTCCATCCACGATGTGATTTACGGTGAGGGGCAGTTCCGAACCACGCCCTTCCTGAAGGACGCGGATGCCTGGCAGGCTCAGTACGACGCCATAGACGACGCGCTGACCGGGCCGAATATCTTGCCGATGAATGTGTATTACTTCGCTACCTACCCGGAAAACGGAAGAATCTGGGGCAAAATCGGCGGACATATTTTCTGCTACGGCTAAACTACATAAATTAGGCGCAGGTGCACTCCGCACCTGCGCCTTTTGATTACTCCGTGAAATTTGTAGGGGACGATGCCCTCATCGTCCCGAGACGAAGTCCTATGTGTATATTCCGACTCTCTATAAATGTTTCGGCGTTGGATCCTCCGGAGGCAATTTTCTTGTCCCGGCAAGAAAATTGATAAGAAGCCGGCTTA
>URCY01000042.1 GCA_900546415.1 uncultured Eubacteriales bacterium | reverse complement strand
TAGTTCATCATGGAGAACATGCCCTTCTTCATCTCGCCGCCGTACCAGGTGTTGATGATGACCTGCTCACGGCTGGTGATGTTGAAGGCGACGCAGGTCGCGGAGTTCAGACCCAGCTCCTCGTAGTTCTCGACCTTGGCCTTGGATGCGGTGTAGACGACGAAGTCCGGCTCAAAGTTGGCCAGCTCCTCCTCGGTCGGGCGGATGAACATGTTCTTGACAAAGTGTGCCTGCCAAGCGACTTCCATGACGAAGCGGATGGCCATGCGGGTGTCCTTATTCGCGCCGCAGAAGGCGTCCATGACGAACAGGCGCTTGCCGGACAGCTCGTTCTGCGCCAGAGCCTTGACCTTCGCCCAAGTCTCCTCGCTCATCGGATGGTTGTCGTTCTTATACTCGTCGGAGGTCCACCAGACGGTGTTTTTGGAGTTCTCGTCCATGACGATGTATTTATCCTTGGGGGAACGGCCGGTGTAGATGCCGGTCATGACGTCAACTGCGCCGAGCTCGCTGACGCGGCCGACCTCGTAGCCGGACAGTCCTTCCTTGGTCTCCTCTGCGAAGAGCGTCTCATAAGACGGATTGTGGAGGATCTCGGTAGCACCGTTGATGCCATACTTGCTCAAATTCAGTTCTGCCATTGTTAAAACCTCTTTTCAAAAATATGCTGGGCAGGCCGGGGATCGACCCGCCTTGCTGGTGGCTGAACGCCATTGCTTACCGAATATCATTATAGCATGAGTCCGGGTTCTTGGCTATAGACAATTTGTAGAAATTTGTAAAAAATGCATGAACTTTCCGCGCGGGTTTCACGATTCACCATGGCCGAACGCATCTCCGCCGCGCACGGCGGCGTAATCGCGGATGATCGTCTGCGCCGCGTGCAGGGCGTTCTCCTTGGCCGCCAGATTGTAGGTCAGGGTCGGCTTGTCGGCCTTGGGCGAGAGAAACAGGCGCTTTTGATATTCCTGCTTGGCGCAGAGCGCACCGATGGCGTTGAAATCGAAGCCCGAGAGCGTAAAGCAGAGCGTTCTGCCCTTCTGACTGATGTCGCTGACGCCGGAGGCGGCTGCTCTTGCACGCAGCAGGGCAATGTCGATCAGGTTCATTGCGCCTCTGGGCAGGTCGCCGTAGCGGTCGACCATCTCGTCGAGCAGCTCGTCGGCGTCCTCCTGCGAACGGATCGCGGCCATGCGGCGGTAGAGATCCATGCGCTGCTCGCCGGAGGAGACATAGCTCTTGTCGATGTTCGCCGTGACGTCGAGGTCGGCCGTGCAGGCGACCTCCTCGACCGGCTTTTCGCCGCGCTCCTCCAGAACGGCCTCCTCAAGCAGCTTGAGATAGAGGTCATAGCCGATCGAGATCATATGGCCGGACTGCGCCGCGCCGAGCAGGCTGCCAGCGCCGCGGATCTCGAGGTCGCGCATCGCGATCTTGAAGCCCGAGCCGAACTCGGCATAGTCGCGAATGGCGTTCAGCCGCTTTTCGGCGACCTCCGTCAATACTTTACCCCGTCGGAAGGTCAGATATGCAAAGGCGTGGCGGCTGCTGCGGCCGACGCGGCCGCGAATCTGGTGCAGCTGCGCAAGGCCGAGCTTGTCGGCATCCTCGATGATGAGCGTGTTGACGTTCGGAATGTCGATGCCCGTCTCGATGATCGTCGTGCAGACCAGAATGCGGATCTCGCCCTCGGCCATGCGCTGCATGACGTCGCTCAGCCCCTCCTCGCCCATTTTTCCGTGGGCGACGCCGACCTCGACGTCCGGGAAGGCCTTCTTGATGCGCGCGGCGCACTGCTCGATGCTCTCGACGCGGTTGTGCAGGAAGTAGACCTGCCCGCCGCGCTCCAGCTCGCGCCGGATGGCGTCCATCAGCACCGGCTCGGCATACTCGAGCACAAAGGTCTGCACCGGGTAGCGGTCGTGCGGCGGCTCCTCAATCGTGGACATATCGCGGATGCCCGACAGCGCCATGTTCAGCGTGCGCGGGATCGGCGTGGCCGAGAGCGTCAGCACATCCACGCCGCGCGAAAGCTCCTTGAGCTTCTCCTTGTGCGTCACGCCGAAGCGCTGCTCCTCGTCGACGATCAGCAGGCCGAGATCATGGAACTGCACGTCCTTTTGCAGCAGCTTATGCGTGCCGACGATGAGATCGAGCGTACCGGCACGCAGGTCGGCCATGTTTTTCTTGACCTGTGCCGGGGTGCAGAAGCGCGACAGCACGCCGATCTGCACCGGGAAGCCCCGGAAGCGGTTGACCGCCGTCGTATAATGCTGCTGCGCCAGCACGGTCGTCGGCACGAGAATGGCGACCTGCTTGCCGTCGAGGATCGCCTTCATGGCCGCGCGGAGCGCGACCTCGGTCTTGCCGAAGCCGACGTCGCCGCAGAGCAGGCGATCCATCGGCTGCGGCGCCTCCATGTCGGTTTTGATCTCCTCGATGCAGCGGAGCTGATCGTCCGTCTCGGCATAGGGGAAATTCTGCTCGAATTCCGCCTGCCACGGGCTGTCGGCCGCGAAGGCGAAGCCCATGCGCCGCTTGCGCTCGGCGTAGAGCTTGATGAGGTCGATCGCCAGCTCCTTGGCCGCCGCCTTGGCGCGGGTCTTGGTCTTCTCCCAGGTGTCGCCGCCGAGCTTGTTGAGCCGCACGGCCGTCTCCTCGCCGCCGCTGATGTATTTGGAGATCAGGTCGAGCTGCGTCGCCGGGACATAGAGCACATCCGAGCCCTGATAGGCGATCTTGACATAGTCCTTGACCGCGCCGTCGATCTTCATCTGCTCCATGCCGACGTAGCGGCCGATGCCGTGGTATTCGTGCACGATGAGGTCGCCCGGCGAAAGGTCGGCGAAGGAATCGAGCTTCTGCCGGTTGGACGCCTTGGCCTTGCGCCTGCGGGTCTTGGGCTGCTGCGGCGCGATGAGCTGCCCCTCGGTCAGAACGGCCAGATGCAGATCGGGGTATTCCATGCCGAAGGGCAGCGCCCCGTCCGTCAGCAGGATCTGCCCGGCCCTCGGCAGCTTCTCCAGCGGGAAGGCCAGAAACGCGCTCAGCCCCTTTTCGCGGAGCATCTGCGCTAAGATCTCCCCGCGACGGCGGTTGCCGCAGAGCACGAGCGAGGCAAAGTCGTTTTTCTGATAAAAGCTCAGGTCGGTCACGGCGGCGTCGAGATTGCCGCCGTAGCTCGGAAGCTGCTTGGCCGTCACGTTCACAAGCAGCCTCGGCTCCAGACTGCGCGGATAGGCCGCAGCCAGGAACGAGTCGAGAAAGACCGCCCCGTGGCCGCGCAGACGGTCGCAAATATCCTCCCAGCCGCCGGAAAATTCGCACAGCTCGCCGCACAGCAGGCCGGATTGCAGCAGGCTGTCGAGCTGCATCCCCTCCTCCTCGGTAAAGCGGTAGGCCGAGCGGCGCAGATTGCCGTGGTCGCAGAAATAGACCGGCGCGTCCGCAGGCAGATAGTCCGCTGCGCAGGCGAACTCCGGATAGATCAGCGCCATATAGCGGTCGGCCGCCGAGAAACTCACGCCGCTCTCAAGCGCCTCGGCGTCCTCGGTCAGCGTTTTGATGAGCGCCTCGTTCGGCGCGCGGCGGCGCCTCTGCCGCGCGATCAGGCCGCGCAGCTCGGCGGCCAGACCCTCCGTGCCCTGCGGATGCAGCCGGGGCAGAGTCTCTGCAACGGGCAGCAGCACGGCGCGCTCCGCGTTCTCCACGCGGCGCTGGCTGACGGGATCAAAGAAGCCCATCGCGTCGATCTCGTCGCCGAAGAATTCGATGCGCACCGGCTGCTCATGCGCCGGGGAATAAACGTCGACGATGCCGCCGCGCACGGCGAACTGCCCCACGCCCTCGACGAGCGTGCAGCGGCTGTAGCCCGACTGCGTCAGGCGGAAGATCAGCTCCTCGGGCGTGATCGGCGCGTCGGGTGTGACGGTCAGGGCGCAGGCGCGCAGCAGCTCCGGCGGCATCGTGCGCAGGCAGAGCGCCTCCCAAGTCGTGATGACCGTCGTCGGCGCGGTCAAAAGCGCATAGAGCAGCTTCAGGCGGCGCTGCTCCCACCCGCGCGAGATCGCAGACGCCGCGTAGAATGTCAAATCACGGCTGGGCAGCAGCGGATATTCCTCGTTGAGGAAGGCCTTCAGCTCCTCCTGCAAGCGGCGTGCGGCCATCTCGTCCTGACAGACGATCAGCGCCGGGCGCCGCAGCTCCTCCTGCAGCGCCGCGATCAGATGCGACCGGTTGATCTGCGCCGCGCCCGAGACGCCGACCGGCTCGTTCTTGCGCAGCGCCGCGCAGAGCGCGTTCCAGTCGGGCAGCGCGTGCAGCGCCTGAAGCAGCTGCTGAACCATATTCCTTCCTCCTTTTCACCAAACGCAGAAAGCGGAAAGCGGGCTTTCGCCCGTTTTCCGTCATTTTTGTCTCTTTATACATTTTATTCCGGTTTCCTGCCGTTGAATCGGTTCGCGGCCTCCGGAACGCCGTTTTGCAGCACCTCGAGCGCCGCAAGCCCGGCGTCGTCGAGGGCGGGGACGAGCCGCTTTTCCTCGGAGGCGCTGAAGTTCGAGAGCACCCAGTCGGCCAGCTCATATTCCGGGCAGGGCTTCGCGCCCACGCCGATCTTCACGCGCGGGAACGCCTCGGAATTCAGCGCCCCGATGATCGACTTGATGCCGTTGTGGCCACCGGCCGAGCCGGACGCGCGCACACGCAGACGTCCGACCTCCAGCGAAATATCGTCGGACAGCACCAGCACGCGCTCCGGCGGCAGCTTGTAAAACCGCGCCGCGTCCATCACGGACAGGCCGGAGGCGTTCATGAAGGTCTGCGGCTTGAGCAGGATCAGCTTCTGTCCCTGCCAGAGCGCCTGCCCGTAAAGCCCGCGGAATTTCGCGCGGTCGAGCCTCGTGCCGAGACGCTCGGCCAGCCGGTCGACGGCGCGGAAGCCGACGTTATGCCTTGTGCGGGCATAGTTGTCGCCGGGGTTGCCGAGGCCGACGATCAGCCAATCGCAGGAGGGCTTTCTCAGCAGCATCAGAACAGGCTCGAGATCGACGTCTCGTTATAGATGCGCGTAATGGCCTTGGCAAAGGTCGGCGCGGCGTCGAGATAGTGGATCTTCTTGCCGGTGTAGCCCGCGACGGGCGGGATCGTGTTGAGCAGCACCAGCTCCTCGATGCAGCTGTTTTCGATGCGCTCGAGCGCCGGGCCGGAGAGCACGCCGTGCGTGGCGCAGGCATAGACGGCCTTGGCCTTGCCGATGGTCTTGATGGCCTCGGCGGCGTTGCACAGGGATCCGGCGGTGTCGACGATGTCGTCATAGAGGATGCAGGTCTTGCCCTCGACGTCGCCGATGACGTTCATGACCTCGCACATATTCGCGCGCTGGCGGCGCTTGTCGACGATGGCCAGACCCATGTGCACCTTGGCCGCGAAGGCGCGGGAGCGCGAGACGGAGCCGATGTCGGGCGAGACGACGCAGAAATCGTCGTGGTTATAGACGTTCTCGTCGAATTTGGACATATAGTAGCGGGTAAAGAGCGGATTGCCCATCAGGTGATCGAGCGGAATGTCGAAGAAGCCCTGAATCTGCGCGGCGTGCAGGTCCATGGTCAGCACGCGGTTGGCGCCGGCGGTCGTGATGAGGTTGGCGACGAGCTTGGCCGAGATCGGGTCGCGGCCCTTGGCCTTGCGATCCTGCCGGGCATAGCCGAAATACGGAATGACGGCGGTGATGCGGCCGGCCGAGGCGCGGCGGAACGCGTCGATCATGATGAGCAGCTCCATCAGGTTGTTGTTGACGGGCTTACAGGTGGACTGCACGACGAAAACGTCGCAGCCGCGCACCGTTTCGTTGATCGAAACGGAGATTTCGCCGTCGGCAAACGCCGTGACGGTGCTGTCGCCGAGATCCAGCCCCAGCTCGGAGCAGATTCCGCGCGCGAAGGGCATGTTGGAATTGGCACTGAATACTTTGATTTGGTTGCCGTGTGCGATCATTCGAAGTACCTCTGTTTTTCCGAGCCAAACGCTCTTTATAATGCGCCGCCGCGTCGGCGGCCGGTCAAAAAGAAGCGCCCGACACCGCTGTCGGATCGATCCCGGCAGCCACGCGAGCAGACTTCATCCAAACGGCGCTCAGGCGCAAAAAAACCGCGCGTTCCGCTGCGGCCACGCCGCACAGCACTCGCCGTTCCATTGCCCTCACGCCCCTTTCGGTTATTGCAAGTTTATTATAACAGATATTTTTTGTTTGTCCACCGCTTTTGCAGAAGAATTCCGCCAAATTCCCGCAAAATTCTCCCCTGTTTTTCGTCAAAAAGCGGCAAACGGCGCAAAACTGGCAAAAAATCAGCCGTTTCGCGCCGTTTGATCGGCAGCCGCGCCCTCTGCGAGCGCCAGCTTTTGCGCGCGGGTCAGGCGCTTGATCGCCGCCTCCCGGCGCAGCGCCGCGCTTCGGTCGGCGCAGTCCTCGCGATAGACCGGCTCAAGCGGCCCGCGTCCGCGCGTATATTTTGCGCCGCGCCCGCTGCTGTGGGCGGCAAGGCGGCGCGGAAAGTCATCGGTCGAGCCGGTGTATAGCGTGCCGTCGGCGCAGCGCAGGATATAAACGCACCACTGCTTCACGCCTCGATGTCGATCGCGCAGCGCTCCGTGCGGATGGCCTTGCAGAGCGCCGAGACGGCCAGATGGCGCGGGTCGTTTTTGTAAGCCGCGACGTCCTCAAGCGAGTCGAAGTCGGCCACGAGCGCGGCGTCGAAGCCCGTGCCGGGCGTGAGCGTGCGGCGCACCTGCATGGCGCGGAGCTGCGGGATCACGCCCTCGAGCGCCGCAAGGCGGTCGAGGAACTCCGACGGGTCGGCGCCCTCCTTGAATTTCCACATCACAATGTGCTGAACCACGGTGTTTCCCTCCGATTCGTGTGAAGGCTCAAAGCCTTTCGGCCCGGACGAGCGGCATACTCATGCAGCGCGGGCCGCCGCGCCCGCGGCTCAGCTCGCCGCTGGGGATACGCAGAACCTGCACGCCCTCGTCCTCCATAAGCTGGTTGGTGACATAGTTGCGGTCATAGGCGATGACCGTGCCCGGACGGATGCACAGCGCGTTCGAGCCGTCGTTCCACTGCTCGCGCTGTGCCGCGATGCTGTCGCCGCCGCCGCAGCGCAGCAGCTTGACCCGCTCGACGCCCACGGCCTCGGCCAGCGCCTGCCCGACGCTCTGCTCGAGCGCGCGTGCCTCGGGCACGCCCTGCCTGCCGGGCGTCAGCTCATAGATGCGCACCTGATCGAGAATGGACGGATGAACCAGAAATTTGTCGGTGTCGATCTGCGTCAGGACGGTGTCCAGATGCATAAAGGCGCGCTGGCTCGGGATGTCAAACGCCAGCACCCGGCGGATCTCGGCGTTCGGGTCGCGGAAAATATTGCGCGCAAGGCGCTCGACGGCCTCGGGCATCGTGCGCTGAGAGATGCCGACGGCGATGGTATCGGCGCTGAGGTTCAGGATGTCGCCGCCCTCGATCGCGAACGGCTCGCCGGGCGTGTAATAAAACGGCACCCTTCCGGCATAATCCGGGTGATAGCGCAGGATATAGTCCCCGAAGATCGTCTCGCGGTTGCGCGTGACGGAATACATCCGGTGGACGGAAACGCCATGTCCGATGCTGGCAAAGGGGTCGCGCGTGAAATACAGATTCGGGATCGGATCGAGCACGAAGTGCATCCGGTCGCCGCGCAGGGAGGCCAGACTCTGACGGCCGTGGAAGGGCAGCTCGTCAAAGCGCACGCCGGTCATGGTCTTCTCGACCAGCGCCGTCTCGCTCGGCAGCGAGAGCAGCAGCTCCGTCAGCGCCTCGCGGTAGCTCATGGCCGTGCAGCCGCTGCAATTGATGAAATCGGTGACGAATTGCTCCTTCAGGCGCTCGTCCTGCGCCAGCGTCTGCGCCGTCAGCTCGGAGAGGTAGACCACCTCGACGCCGTTGTCGCGCAGCGTCTGGGCGAAGGCGTCGTGCTCCTTCTGCGCGCCGCGCAGATAGGGGATGTCGTCAAACAGCAGGCGCTCCAGCGCGTTCGGAACGAGCTGCTCCAGCTCCGCACCGGGGCGGTGCAGCAGGACGCGCTTCAACGGCATGATCTCGCTTTTGATCTGAATGGACACGCAAACCCCTCCTGTCGCCCAAGATCGCCGCAGTCGTTTCCGATCTCGGGTCTGTTTCTCTGGAAACCAGTATATCACAAAAAGTGGAAAAATACAACGCATTTTTCAAACTTTCTGTGCCGATTTCCTTTTGATTCATGAATATTAACGTCAAAAAACGAATTTTATATAATTATACAGATTTTTGCTTTTTCGATCGTGCTTTTTGCAAAAAAATACACCCGTCCGTGACGGGTGTACAATTGGCCGTCAAGGCGGGCAGCTCGCCGCGCCGTTTTCCGAAAACGCATACCAGCGCTCGACGGCCTCACCGGCGTCAAAGCCGAGCCGGTCGTAAAGGCGCATGGCGGAACGGTTCTCCGCCGCGCAGGTCAGGCGCAGCCGCTCCCCCTGCGCAAGCGCAGCCAATGCGCAGACGCAGTCAGCGCCGCGCCCGCGCTCGAGCGCCGCGACGGCGCGCAGCGTGTCTCCACTGACTGCGCCGAGGCCGATGCGCCGTCCGCCTTCGACCACGAAGCAGGCGCCGCGCGCGTCGCAGACACTCGCGGCCGCAGGGACGCTGCGAAAGCGTTCGCGATACAGCCGCTGCCATTCGTCTGCCTCGTCGGGTCGGATCGGCACGGCCAGCGCCCCGGTCGGCGGCAGCGCCGTGCGCAGGATCGAGCGCGGCAGCAGCGTGGCATAGACCGCGCCGTCCGCTTGAACGTCCGCGCCGCCGTAATAGACCCGCTCCGCCCCGGCCGCGCGGCAAAACCGTGCGCACTCGGTCAGCAGCTCCTCCTGCGAGGTAAAAACGCCGCGCAGGAGGACGTAAGCCTCCCCACGCGGCGGAATTTCCCGCAGGATCAGCGTCGCGATGCCCGACGGAACGGTAAAAACCGGAATATCCCGCATCAGAGCAGGTTCTCGTCGTAGTGCGCGCGCACGCCGCCGATGAATTTCGGGCGTGTCCGCGCGGCAAGCAGCAGCGCCTGCCCGATGTGATCGATGCCGAGGCGAAGCGGAACGGCGACCTCCCTGAGGTGCATCCCGATGAGCGTCCCGCCGATGTCAAGCCCGGCGTCGGCGCGGATGTGCTCCACGGCGACCGGGTCGGAGAACGCCCGGTACGCTGCCGTGGCGAACGAGCCGCCCGCCTTCGGCTGCGGCACAACGTTCACGATGTCGCGCCCCTGCGCCGCGCGGCGCTCGACGATGAGCGCACGGTTCAGATGCTCGCAGCACTGCGCCGCCAGCTCCACGCCGTGTGCCTGCAGCACGTCATAGATCGCGCGGAACACGGCCTCTGCCACCTCGGGCTGAGAATCCGTGCCGATGCGGCTGCCGCAGATCTCGCTCGTCGAGCAGCCGACGACCACCAGCTCGCCCGCGCGGAGCTTTGCCTGCTCGCAGAGCAGCTCGGCCGCGCGTTTTGCCTGTTCACAGATCTCCTGCATGACTTAAAGCCCTCTTTCCCACTTGTCCAGCAGGCGGCTGCGGCGCAGCGCCAGCAGGAGCAGCGTCGCGATTGCGGCGTTGATGCCGGCCTGCGGCAGATTCGTCGCGAGCAGGCTCGCGCTCGCCGTCGCCGGTGCATAGACCACGCATTCAAAGGCAAAATAGCCCGCGCACATCACCAGCTCGCCCGTGACCGCCGCCAGCAGCAGGCCGGGCAGGCGCTTGGGCAGTCTGCGGTAGATCGCGCCGGCCGTCAGGGCGACCAGCGCCTTGATGACGAGCGTCGCGGGGGCATAGACCGTGTAGCCCAGCAGCAGATCGGCGCAGCCCGAGCCGATCCCGGCGGCGGCGATGCCGTAAGGCCCGCCGAGCAGGAAGGCGCCCAGCAGCACGATCGTGTCGCCGAGGTTGAAATATCCGTTGAACATCGGAATGGGGAACGCCGCCGTGAGCGCGCAGGTCATTGCGGCGAACACGGCCGCGGCGATCAGACGGCGGAGCGTCTTGGATTGTGTTTTTGCGTTTGCCTGTGTCATGGTTTTCTCTCGCTTTCTTTTTTCCGGCAGCCTTGTGCTGCCTCAGTTCAGGGTATTTTCCGAACGCACGGTGTCGACAACATCCTTCTGGGCAAAATACGCGTCGAGCACGCTGCGCGTCGCGTCGCCGAGGAAGCCGCCGCCGCCGGCCTTTTCGACATACATATAAACGGCGATTTGGGGATCGTCCATCGGCGCATAGACCATGAACGCGCCGTGGTCCGAGCCGAGGGAGCCGTGCTCGGCCGTGCCGGTCTTGGCGCAGACGTCGATGCTGTAGCCGCGGTAAGCGCCGCTGGCCGTGCCGCCGGAGAGCGTCGTCATGTGCATACCGGTGGTGTAGATATAGTAGGCCTCGTCGCTGATCTCCAGCTGGCCGAGGATCTCCGGCTCGTTTTTATACAGCAGCTGCTCATAGTCCGAGGACATGACGCGGCTGAGAAGCGTCGCCTTATAGCGCGTGCCGCGGTTGGCCAGCGTCGAGCAGTAGACGCAGAGCTGCAGAGGCGTATAGCGGTTTTCGGACTGGCCGATGGCGGCCTGCACGGTGTCCGTGCCGTACCAGTTGCCCTTGCTGCCCTCATAGATCTTGGCCTTCGTCTCGGGGTTGGCGCGGGTGCCCGTCTTCTCGGGCAGCTCGATGCCGGTCTCCTCGCCCAGACCCATTGCCTTGCCGACCTCGTCGATCTTGTCGATGCCGGTCAGATAGCCGATCTCATAGAAATAATAGTTGCAGGATTTCGCAATGGCCTGCATGGGGTTCAGCGTGCCGTGCGTCGCGCCCACCGACGTATAGAGCATACAGCGCGGGAAATACGCCTGATCGGCGAAGCGCATATAAACGCCCTCGTCCTCGATCAGATAGTTCCGGTCGATGATGTTGTTGTCGACGGCCGCGATCATCGTCACGAGCTTGTAGGTCGAGCCGGGCGGATAGGTCGCCTGCAAAACGCGGTTGAACAGCGGCGCGTCCTCCTGCTCCTTCAGCTCGTTATAGTCCTTGAAATAGCTGTTGATGTCGTAGGTCGGATAGCTCGCGCAGGCGAGCACGCGGCCGGTCTTGACGTCCATGGCGACGATCGCGCCGCCCTCGGCGTCCTTGCCCGTGCCGGAGCTGCTGCCCGTCTCGCGGAGCTGGAGGATCTTGTCCTCCAGCGCCTTCTCGGCGACCTGCTGCAGATCAAGGTCGAGCGTCAGCTCGACGTTGTTGCCTGCGACCGGCTCCTGCACATAGTGCTCCTCGATCACGTTGCCCTTGCTGTCGATGGTCGTCTCGCGCAGTCCGTCCGTGCCGTGGAGCTGCTCCTCAAAGGCCAGCTCCAGACCGGCCCGTCCGACCTTCGCGTCCATGGCGTAGCCCTTGTCCTTGTATTTTTCGTACTGATCCTTGTCCATATCTCCGACATAGCCGAGAATGTGCGCCGCCAGCGACGTGTGATACTCGCGGACGGTCGACGTCTCGACGTTCATGCCGGGAATGTTCAGCTCGGTCAGCTCGGCCAGCGAGGTCGAGTCGATGTCCTCGATGAGCACATAGGTCGGCAGATTCGTGCAGTAGCGCAGATCCAGCTCATAGCGCACGGAGATGACGCGCCGCGCCTCCTCCTCCGTCCAGTCGTCGGGGATGTTATAGCGCTCGCGCATACGCAGCACGAGCTGCGGCGCGGAAATATCGCTGTCCCATTCGCGCGCGGCGAGGAATTTCTTGAAATAGTCCTTCCATTTGCTGGGGTAGTCGTCCGTGGTGTAGGTGTAGGGCTTGGTCTGCGAGACAGGAAAATGGTCGTTGAGCTCCAGACCCAGCTCATTGCAGAGGTTCGTCAGGCGGCGCAGCAGCTCGTTGGGCTTCTCGGCGCTGAAGAGCACGGGGTTGATGAGCACCACGTTGAACGAGGCGCGGTTGCCGATGAGCACCTTGCCCTTGCAGTCGAGCAGCTCGCCGCGCGCCGCCGTGACGCGGGTGTAATACGTGTAGGTGTCGGTTCTGACGTTTTTGGCCGCCTTGGCCTGTGCGATCTGCACATTTTGCAGACGAAACACATAGATGCCGAGGATGATCGCGACCACCGTCAGAAGGGCGGTCAGGCGAAAGGTATTTTTATGCTGATTCATAAGGTTCTCCTATTTTCTCGATGCGCGAAGCCAGAAAATAAACGATCGGCTGCGCGATCAGAGAAACGAACACACACGGCAAAAGCCGCGTCAGGAACATCACGGCAGTCGCCTGCCCGAGATAGAGCTTGATGAGAAAGATCGCCGTGTGATTGACGAACAGCGTTACCAGACAGGTCAGCAGGCACGGCAGATAACGCTGCGTGAGATACGCCCGGCAGACGAGGCTTGCGCAGACCGGCAGCGCCGTCAGCACGAAAATGCTCACGCTCCCGGTGTCCGCGCCGGTCAGGAACCAGAACAGCGAGGCAAGCAGGGCGAACAGGCCGCCGCGCGCCGCGCCCTCGCGCAGGCAGACGCAGACGATCACGACCGAGACGAAATCGGGGTGCGCGCCGAACACCGTGTGCCGCCCGATCATCACGGTCTGCACCATGATCGTCAGGAGCAGCAGCAGCGCATAGACCGTCCAGCGCAGGACGTGCATCCACTGGCGCGGCGTGATATAAAGCTTATAGAAAAAACGCCGGAGCATCCGACCACCACCTTTCCATTTGTCCTGCGGTCAGTCCTGCTGATAGTTTGTCACGATGAAGACCTGCTCCAGCGTGTCGAAATCGGCCGCGGGCTGCACGATGGCATACTTGGCCACGCCCGTCTCGTCCATACCGGCGTCCTCAATGTAGCCGAGGATCAGCCCCTTGGGATAGAGCGATGAGCCGGTCGTCACGACCTGATCGTTGTTGCGCAGGATGGTCTCCGCCGGCAGATAGTTCAGCCGGAGCTTGTTCGGATAGCCGTAGGTATACGCGCCCTGCACGACGCCGGTGTTGCCCGACGAGGCCACGCAGGCGCTGATCTCGAGCGAGTTGTCCAGCACGGTGGTCACGGTCGCCCAGTTCGAGCCGATCTCGGTGATGAGGCCGACGACCTGCCCGTATTCCGTCACGACGGCCATGCCCTCGGCCAGCCCGTCGCCCGTGCCCTTGGCGATTGTGAAGGCATTCTTCCAGCTTGAGGAATCCCACGAGACGATATAGGCGTCGTCAAAAACATAGTCCGCGTGCTCGTCGCGGAGGTTGCACAGCTCGCGCAGGCGCTTGTTCTCGCGCTCGAGCGCGTCGGCCGTGCGGACGTCGTCCTCCATCTGCGTCAGGCGCTTTTGCAGGTAGTCGTTGCGCGCCTCCAGCGATTCGTAGGAGAACTGGAAGTTATAGTATCGCTCGACCTGCCGCGAAACGGCGCTGATCGCGCTGCGGATCGGCGTGATGACCGTCCGCACGACGCGGCTCGGCCATGCCGCGCCGAACATCGACGAGATGATCCCCGTCAGGATGGCGAGAGCGAGCGCAAAGCCGAGGATCGTCTTGACCCGCCCCGTAAACAGCTTTTTCAATGGAATGTCTCCTTTTTCGGGCGCTCAGCCCAGCAGCTTCACGCCGAACTTGCGCAGGATCCCGGCCAACGTGCAGACTGGAAGTCCCATAACGTTATAATAGTCGCCGTCGATGCCGACCACGAAGATGCACGCCCTGCCCTGCACGGCATAGGCGCCGGCCTTGTCCATCGGCTCGCCGGTGGCGATATAGGCGCGGATCTCGGCGTCGGACAGGTGGCGCATCCGCAGCGTCGTGGTCACGGTGGTGTTGACGACCTCGTCGCCGTACATCACGGTCAGTCCGGTCATCACCTGATGGTCGCGGCCGGAGAGGCGGCGCAGCATGGAGAACGCCTCGCTCTCGGAGCGCGGCTTGCCCATCATCAGACCGTCGCAAACGACGATCGTGTCGGCCGCAACAATAATATCCTCATCGTTGCAGTGCGGATAGACCGCCTTGGCCTTGAGCATACTGAGGCGCGCGACCTCGTCTGCCGGGCTGTTAAAGGGATTCAGCGTCTCGTCGTGCGGAGCGGTGCGGACCACGAAATCCAGTCCCATGCGCTCCATCAGCTCCCGACGGCGCGGGGAAGTCGATGCAAGAATGATACCCATAATCTGCTCTCCAATCTATATATATTTCATATATTTCCAAGAATTTCCGAGGCGGCCGTTATTCCACGCCGCGCTGATAAAGCCCGCGCGTACACGCGCCGGGGTCGAAGCTCGCTCTTCCGCTTTGCCACGCGGCCAGGACGCCGTCCAGCTCCGCCGGATTCTCCGTCGTAAAGGACAGGCGCAGCGCCCAGAGCCCGAGCTTGCGCAGGCTCTCCTGCTTATCCAGCAGAAAGAGCTTTTTCCCGTTGAGCAGCACGCTGCGGCAGGTGTCGCCGTCGCGGATCACGCGGAATTCCTCGCCCTTGCGGTCGACAAGGCGGATGCTCGTGCCGTTTTGGCAGGCGCAGGCGCCCGTGCGGCCGCGGATCAGGCAGTTCTCCGTCAGCATCAGCGGCAGACGGCCGTAGGCGATCAGCTCCAGCGGCAGCGGCTTGGACAGGTCGCGAAGCTGCGCCAGCGTCATCTCGAACGACGCCGTCGCTGAGACCAGCCCCAGCTCCTTTGGAACCTCCATCGCGCGGGAATTGAAAAGATTCAGGCCGAAATCACCCGCGATCTCCAGCTCGCGCGACCGCGCCAGCGAGATCTGCCCCAGATTGCCGACCAGCACGCGCCCGACGCCCAGACTGCGCAGCGCCGTGAGGCTTTGCAGCAGGCGCGGCGTCTCGTCGTCGCGCACCACGCGCGGCAGCACGGCCGCGACGCATTGGCGCTTGCTCAGACGCTGGAAGACCTCCGGATAGGCCAGAATTTCCGCGAGCGGCACATACAGCACCGCAGGTCTGCATTGCAGCAGGCGGCGCGTGATCTGCTCGACGCGCGTCACGCTCACCGTCAGCGCCGGGGTGCCGCGCATACCGGGCTGGATGTCAGGCGCCTGCGCGTGTCCCAGCTCGGGAGCAGGGGTGCGCGCGCGCAGTGCCGTGAGCTGCGCCAGAACGTCGCGGCGCATTCGGTTGATCTCCGCCGCCGGGAGCGTCAGCCCCGGATCGATCACGCAGCGCACGCCCTGCGACAGGTACGGCGTGCCGCCGGTCTTCGTCACGCGCTGCTGCAGCTCCTCGGCCGTCAGCGCGCGCAGCTGCGCCCGCTGTGCCGTCATGCCGGTCGTGCGGCAGGTGTTGCCTCGGTCGTCCTGCACGGCGAGCATCGCCGGCTGTCCCTCCGCGATCAGCGCATAAAACCGCACCGGCACGCGCTGCGGCTCCACGTTTTCGTAGGTCGCGCGCATCTCCTGCAAAAAGGCCTTGTCCTCGCGCTCGTCTCCGCGCACGCCGAACATCTGCGGGCCGGTCTTGCCCTGATAATAGCCCTGCGTGAAGCCCTGCCGCGAGAAGGCCGCGCGCAGCGTCTGCATCATCACGCGGTCGACCGGCGCGCCCGAGAGCGCGTGGCGATAGGTCGCCGTCACGGCCGCGACGTATTCCGGACGCTTCATGCGTCCCTCGATCTTGATGCTCGCGACGCCCATGGCCTCCAGCTCCCGCAGGTAGGAGATCAGGCAGTTGTCCTTGAGGCTCAGGGGATATTTGTTGTCGAATCGATCATAGCCGTAGGCCATCCGGCAGGGCTGGGCGCATTGCCCGCGGTTGCCGGAGCGCCGCCCGATCACGGCGGACATATAGCACTGGCCGGAATAGCACATGCACAGCGCGCCGTGGACAAAGACCTCGATCTCCACGGGGCTGTTTTTGCAGATGAAGGCGATGTCCTCCTGCGGCAGCTCGCGCGCCAGCACGACGCGGCTGACGCCCAGCGCCGCCGCCTGCCGGACGCCCTCAAGGGAGTGGATGCTCATCTGGGTCGACGCGTGGAGCGCAATCTGCGGCGCGATCTGACGGCAGAGCGCCAGCACGCCGAGATCCTGCACGATGAACGCGTCCACCCCGGCGCGCGCCGCCGAGGCGATCAGCCCGGCAAGCTTCTGCATTTCGCGGTCCGTGACCAGCGTGTTGAGCGTCAGGTGTACCTGAACGCCGCGCACATGGCAGTAGCGCACGGCCTCCGGCAGCTCCTCCGGCGTGAAGTTTCTCGCGCCGCCGCGGGCGTTAAAGACATCCGCGCCCAGATAGACCGCGTCCGCGCCGTTGCAGACGGCTGCGCGCAGGGCTTCCATCGAGCCAGCGGGAGAAAGCAGTTCCAGCATAACCAAACTCCTAGATCAAGGCCGCTTCGGACGCGCCGCGCCCCGGCCGAAAAATCAACCACACAAGCGTCCGCTGCCGGCCGATTTTGCCCGGAGTCCGGCATCAGACAATAGTTCAACGTACATTATAGCACATCTCCCTACCACATTTCTAGGAGTTGGCGCACATTTCTTCAAAAATTTTTCCGCTTTCGACAGTTTCACCAAATCCGCATACCCTGCGCTCCGCTTTTTCGGCATCATCGGTTTCCATAATATCCCGTCTTTTCGTCCTGCGCCCTGTGCAAAACCCAGACGTTATCAACAATTGCACAGACTTATGCACAGAATTGTTTCAAAAACTTATGGAAACCGGAGCGTGCCGCGACATGCCGCGCAGTGAAATTAGGGAACCTCTGATTCAATCGCAAGAGCGGTCAGCGAGGGATTTTGTTCCAAAT
>URCY01000041.1 GCA_900546415.1 uncultured Eubacteriales bacterium | reverse complement strand
AAGTTGGGGCAAAAGACCCGCTGAGCGCCGCAGCCGATTTATTCAGAGGTTCCTTAGATCGAATAGGGTTGAAAACGGCAGGTTTTTTGTAAAACCTGCCGTTTTTGTAATCGATTCGTTTTAAATTCGTCGCGGAGCGACACCGACGCGGCGCTTCTTCGGAAGCGCCATTTCACGCGGGCATTTGCCCGCATTTCACATGCGCAACCTATTTCACTCGGCCGAAGGCCGAATTTCACTGCGGTGCTGCGCGCCCGCCCCGCTTATTTCAGGGTCGCCTTGTGATAGACCTTCTTGCCCTTGCGGAGCTTCACGCCGCGGCGGAGCTGCTCGGCCGTGAAGCAAACGTCGATGCCGCTGACCTTCTCGTCGTCGGCCAGTACGCCGCCCTGCTGCACCAGACGCCGCGCCTCGCTCCTCGTGGGCGCCAGCTTGCAGGCCATCATGAGGTCGAGGATCGCGATCCTGCCGTCTGTGAGCTGCGCCTCGGTCAGCTCGGTCGTGGGCATGTCGGAGTCGTCCGCGCCGCCCGCGAAGAGCGCCTTGGCCGCCGTGCGCGCCTTTTCGGCCTCCTCCTCGCCGTGGACGAGCTTCGTCAGCTCATAGGCAAGGAGCTCCTTGGCCTTGTTCAGCTCGCTGCCCTCCCACTTGTCCATCTCGTCAATCTGCTCGAGCGGCAGGAAGGTCAGCATCCGGATGCACTTCATGACGTCGGCGTCGTCGACGTTGCGCCAATACTGGAAGAAATCGAACGGGGAGGTCTTGTTCGGGTCGAGCCAGACCGCGCCCTTGGCCGTCTTGCCCATCTTTTTGCCCTCGGAATTGAGCAGCAGCGTGATGGTCATGGCGTGGGCGTCCTTGCCGAGCTTGCGGCGGATCAGCTCGGTGCCGCCGAGCATATTGCTCCACTGGTCGTTGCCGCCGAACTGCATGTTGCAGCCGTAGTGCTGGAACAGGTAGTAAAAATCGTAGGACTGCATGGGCATGTAGTTGAACTCGAGGAAGCTCAGCCCCTTCTCCATGCGCTGCTTGAAGCACTCGGCGCGCAGCATGTTGTTGACCGAGAAGCACGCGCCGATGTCGCGGATGAACTCAATGTAGTTGAGGTTCAGCAGCCAGTCGGCGTTGTTGACCATCTGCGCCTTGCCCTCGCCGAATTCGATGAAGCGCTCCATCTGCTTTTTGAAGCAGGCGCAGTTGTGCTCGATCGTCTCGCGGGTCATCATTGAGCGCATGTCCGTGCGGCCGGACGGGTCGCCGATCATGGCCGTGCCGCCGCCGATGAGGGCGATGGGCTTGTTTCCGGCCATTTGCAGCCGCTTCATCAGGCACAGCGCCATAAAATGGCCGACGTGCAGCGAGTCGGCCGTCGGGTCGAAGCCGATGTAGAACGTCGCCTTGCCGTTGTCGACCATTTCGCGGATCTCTTCCTCGTTGGTCACCTGCGCGATCAGACCGCGGGCGACCAGTTCGTCGTAAATTTTCATAATTCCTCCTAAAAAATCAACGTCCCCCGTCCGGTTATCCGGACAGAGGACGTAAAAAATTACGCGGTACCACCTCTGGTTCGCAGACGCCTCGCAGCGGCTGCCTCGGCGGGTCGTGAAGGAAGCTCTGATTCAATCGCAAGAGTGGTCAGCGCGGGATTTTGTTTCAAACCGTTAAGCTGGAACAAAAGACCCGCTGAGCGCCGCAGCCGATTGATTCAGAGGTTCCTTAAAACCCCTGCGCGCTCACGGGCGCACCCGTCCGACCCTACTGCTGCTTCAGGCCGGCCGCTCCGGGATGTAGTTCGCCGCGTCCTCCGACCGCCTTGCACCAACCGGCGGCTCTCTGCGCGTGAAGCGCGCGGGTACTTCTTCCCTTCCTTGCGTTTTTTCTATCCTATCAGACAAATCGGCTTTTGTCAAGCCTGTCTTTGCTTGAGCATCTCGCCCGCGCTTTGCAGGGTCGTCTCGGTGATGCTCGCGCCGCCGATGATGCGCGCCAGCTCCTGCCGCCGCCCCTCGAAGTCCAGCGGCGTGACGCTGGTATAGGTGCGGCCGTCGGCCTCGCGCTTGGCGATGCGGAAATGCGTGTCGGCCAGCGCCGCAAGCTGCGGCAGATGCGTCACGCAGAGCACCTGCTTCGTCCGCGAGACTGCCAGCAGCTTCTCGGCCACGCGCTGCGCCGCGCGTCCGGAGACGCCCGTGTCGACCTCATCGAAGATCAGCGTGGGCACGCGGTCGCGCTCGGCCAGCACGTTCTTGAGCGCCAGCATGATGCGCGCCAGCTCGCCGCCGGAGGCGACCTTGCTGAGCGGCTTGAGCGCCTCGCCGGCGTTCGCCGTCATATAAAACGCGACGGCGTCCGCGCCCAGCGGCGTCAGCTCCGTCTCGGTGAACACGCAGGAGAATTCGACCTTTTTCATGTCCAGCTCGGCCAGCTCGGAGCAAATGCGCGCGCTGAGTTGTTCGCCCGCCCGCTTACGGCGCTCGCGCAGCACGAGCGCAGCCTCCTGCGCCGTCTGCTCGGCGGCGCGCAGCTTTTTTTTGAGCTGCTCGACCCGATCGCTGGAAAATTCAATCTCATCCAGCTCATTTTTGGCCTTTTCCAGATAGGCCAGCATCTCCTCGCAGGTCGGGCCGTACTTGCGGTGCAGCCGGTGCAGGATGTCGAGCCGCTGTTCGACGTCGTCCAGCTCCGCCTCGCTGAAGCTCAGCGCGTCGACCTGCTCGGCGACCTGCTCGGCGCAGTCGCGCACGCGGTACATGAGGTCGGCCACCGTCTCCTGAAGCGGAGCAAGCTGGTCGTCGATCCGCGCGAGCCGCGCCAGCGCACGCTCCGCCTGCCCCAGCAGGGTGGCCGCGCCGTCGGTCTGACTGTCGCCGTCGAGGCAGGCCGACGCCTCGTGCAGGCCGTCGGAGAGCTTCTCGGCGTTCTGCATCAGCTTGCGCCGCGCCTCCAGCTCCTCCTCCTCGCCGGGGCGCAGATGCGCCTTCGTCAGCTCGTCGATCTGATATTGCAGCGACTCCATGCGCCGCAGCTTTTCGCTCTCGTCCATGGAGAGCCGGTCGATCTCGCGCCGCAGCGCCCGCACGGCCTCATAGCGCTCGGCGTAGGCCGCGCGCTCGGCCTCGTCCTCGGCAAAGCTGTCGAGAACGGTCAGATGCTGCGCCTCGTCAAACAGCGCAGCGCTGTCGTGCTGGCCGTGGATGTTGATGAGCTGCACGCCGAGCTTCTTCAGCACGCCCACCGTCACGGCCGTGCCGTTCACGCGGCAGAGGTTCTTGCCGTCGGCGGTCAGCTCGCGCCGGATGTCCGTTTCGGCGTCGTAGGGCACGCCGTTCTCGGCGAACCACGGCAGCTCCGGCACGCGGTCAAAAATCGCGCGGACGGCCGCCCGGCTCGTTCCGGTTCGGATCATGTCGCGATAGGCGCGTTCGCCCAAAATGGCCGAAATCGCGTCGATGACGATCGATTTGCCCGCGCCGGTCTCGCCGGTCATGACGTTGAAGCCGTCCTCGAAGACGATCTCGGCCTGTTCGATGACGGCAATGTTTTCAATATGCAGCAGCCGAAGCATAACGCGCCTCCTTCCGGGAACGGACGATCGGGATCAGTCGAGCATTTTGTGGATCTCCGCGCAGAATTCTGCGGCGGAGGCGTTGTCGCGCATGATGACCAGCGTCGTATCGTCGCCGGAGAGCGTGCCGACCACGTCGGGCATATGCAGCGCGTCGATGTTCGCGCCGGCCGCCGCGCCGAGGCCGGGCACGGTCTTGACGACGATCAGATTTTGCGCAAAGTCGATATTCGTGACGCATTCGCGGAAGATCACGCGGAAGCGGCTGTCAAAGCGGTTGACGTCGTGGGTCTGCGGCGCGGAATAGTGATAGCCGCCCAGACCGTCGAGTGTTTTGATGATGCGCAGCTCCTTGATGTCGCGCGAAACGGTCGCCTGCGTGCTGCGGAAGCCGCAGGCGTTCAGCTCGTTGAGCAGCTGCTCCTGCGTTTCAATGTGTTTTTCTGCGATCAGCTCCAGAATTTTCGTCTGACGGTTCGCTTTCATGAGGAAACCTCCCGATTTATTTGAACTTATTTCTTACAATGTCAAAAAAGCTGCGGTCGCTGAGGCGAACGAGCTTCGTGGTGCAGGACGCGGCGGTCACGGTGACGCGGTCGCCCGCGCTCAGGCGCAGGGCGCGGCCGCCGTCAACCGACAGGAAGGCGTTCTTGCGGCCGATGCGTCCGATGGTTGCGACGATCGTGCGGTTTGCCGCCGTCACGACGGTTTTGGTATGCAGGTCGTGCGCGCAGATCGGCGTGATGACGATGTTGCGCGCCGACGGCTCGACGATCGGTCCGCCGGCCGACATGGAATAGGCCGTCGAGCCGGTCGGAGTCGCGAGGATCACGCCGTCGCCGCTGAAGCTGACGATCTCGACGCCGTCGCAGCTCAGGCTCATCTGCACCACGCGCGCCACGGCGCCCTTGGTAATGACGGCGTCGTTGAGCGCAACCTCGTCGGCGATGCATTTCCCCTCGTGCTCGACGCGCACGCGCAGCATCATGCGCTCCTCGACGTGCCAATCATCCCCGGCCAACAGCTTCAGCCGCTCCATATCGGAGGCCTCCAGCTCGGCCATGAAGCCCATCGTGCCGATGTTCACGCCGAGCACCGGCAGTCCGGCGCGGGTCGCGGCCTTTGAGGCGTGCAGGATCGTGCCGTCGCCGCCGAAGCAGATCAAAAGCTCGGCCGTCGGCAGCTCCCGCTGCAAGTCCTTGAGCACAACGCCGCGCGGCAGCTCGAGATTCCGGTCGACGTCGAAGGCGAGGCAGATGCTCGTCTCGACTCCGGCGCTTTCGAGGAGCTGTGCGGCTTGCAGGGCGTATTTAAAATTCCAGTCCCGATAGGGATTCGGGGTCAAAACAACCTTTTTCATAGCGTCTCATGTGCGGCATCGACCAGCGCCGCCACATCCGGACGCTCCACGTCCGCAGGCTGCATGGAAAGATGCCCCAAAAACTCAATATTGCCCTCCGGCCCCTTGACCGGAGAGAAGGTCAGATTGCGAACGGTGAAGCCCAGCTCGTCGGCAAGCCCGAGAAATTGCTCAAGCACCTCGACGTGCGTGCTCTTCTCGCGCACGACGCCCTTCTTGCCGACCTTGTCCTTGCCGGCCTCAAACTGCGGCTTGATGAGGCAGAGCACCTGCCCGGTCGGCTTGAGCAGCTTCTGCACCGCCGGGAGCACGAGCCGCAGCGAAATGAACGACACATCGACCACGGACAGGTCGAGCGGCTCGCCCAGATCCTCGGGCGTGACATAGCGGATGTTCGTGCGCTCCATGCAGACCACACGCGGATCGGTGCGCAGCGCCCAAGCGAGCTGGCCGTAGCCGACGTCGATGGCAAACACCTTTTTTGCGCCCTTTTGCAGCAGGCAATCGGTGAAGCCGCCGGTCGACGCACCCGAGTCGCTGCAAACATAGCCCGTCGGGTCGACGCCGAATTCGCGCAGCGCCTTCTCCAGCTTCAGGCCGCCGCGGCTGACGAAGGGGCACGTCTCGCCCCGCACCTCGACGGCAGCGTCGTCGGCGACGGGCGTTCCGGCCTTGTCGCACTTCTGTCCGTCGACGAAAACCGCGCCGCTCATGATGAGCGCCTGCGCGCGGCTCCGGCTGTCGCACAGGCCGCGCTCGGTCATCAGAAGATCCAAGCGTTGTTTATGTTTCATGAAGCACCTCCTGCGCCTGCTTTGCAAGCGATTCCGCGTCCAATCCGTAGAGCCTTTGCAGCTCCTGCACCTTTCCGTGCGTGACGAACCGGTCGCCCAGATTGCACAGCCGCGTCGGCACGCGAATGCCGCAGAGCCGCAGCTGAGAGAGGATCTCTTTTCCGGCGCAGCCGATGCAGATCGCGTCCTCGGCCACGAGCAGCCGCCCCGTCTTGCGCACGGAGGCGGTGATCTCCCTCATGCGCACCGGCTTGACGGATTCGAGCTTGATGACCTCGGCGGAGACGCCCCGCTGCTCCAGCAGCGCGGCCGCCTCGAGCACGTTGTTGATCATCGTGCCATAGGCGATCATCGTGATGTCGCTGCCGGCGCGCAGGATCGGCTTTTCCGCGACCTCGGTGAAGGCGCCGTCGCCGCCGCGCGGCCAGCGCACCGCGACCGGACCGTCCATCTCGAGCACGGCGCGGCGCAGCATCACGCGCAGCTCGGCGCGGTTCGACGGGCAGAGCACCTGCATTCCCGGAACGGAGCGCAGATAATTGACGTCGAACACGCCCTGATGCGTCTCGCCGTCCTCGCCGACCAGACCGGCGCGGTCGACGGCGAACACGACGTGCAGCTTTTGCATGGCGACGTCCTGGATCAGCATATCATAGGCACGCTGCAAAAAGGTGGAGTAGATCGCAACGACCGGAAGCATCCCCTGCTTGGCAAGGCCGCCCGCCATCGCCACGGCGTGCTCCTCGGCGATGCCGACGTCGAAGCTTCTGGTCGGGAAGCGGTCGAAGAAGGCACGCAGACCCGTGCCCTGGATCATTGCCGCCGTGATCGCGCAGATGCGCGGCTCCTCAGCCGCCAGCTCGCAGAGCGTGCGGCCGAAGGTCTCGGAGAAGGTCGGCGTATGCGCCTCGGGCACCGCGCCGGTCTCCGGGTCAAAGCAGCCGATGCCGTGGAAGACGTCGGGGTTGGCCTCGGCCGGGGCATAGCCCTTGCCCTTCTGCGTAATGACGTGCAGCAGCACCGGGCAGGCGCTCTCCTTCGCCAGACGCAGCATATATTCCAGCTGCCTGACGTTGTGGCCGTCGATCGGGCCGTAATAAACGAAGCCCATCTCCTCGAAAAAGGTCGAGCCGAGCACGAGCTTCTTCCAGCGCTCCTTGACGGCGTGGGTAAAGCGATAGACCGCTTTGCCGCCGGGGATCTTGCCGGTGATCGTCCGATATGCCTTTTTCAGGCGGAAATAGCCCGGCCGGATGCGGATCTGCGACAAATGCTCGGAGATACCGCCGACATTCGGAGCAATGGACATGCCGTTGTCGTTCAGAATGACGATCAGCGGCTCATTGCTCTCCCCGGCGTCGTTCAGGCCCTCATAGGCCACGCCGCCGGTCATCGCGCCGTCGCCCAGCAGGGCGATCACGCTGTAATCCTGCTTTTGCAGCGTCCGCGCGCGCGCCATGCCCAGCGCCGTCGAGACGGCCGACGAGGCATGCCCCGCGACGAAGGCGTCGCAGTCGCTCTCCGACGGCTTCGGGAAGCCCGAGAGGCCGCCGAAGCTGCGCAGGGTGGAAAACCGCTCCCGACGCCCGGTCAGGAGCTTATGAACATAGGACTGGTGGCCGACGTCGAAGACCAGTCGGTCTTTTGACGTGTCAAAAACACGTTCGAGCGCCACCGTCAGCTCCACCACGCCCAGATTCGAGGCGAGATGACCGCCGGTGTGCGCCACGGTCTGCACCAGCTCCCTGCGAAGCTCCTCACAGAGCAAGGCAACCTGCGTGTCGTTGAGCGCCAGCAGATCGTCGCGGGATTGGATCGAGTCTAATACAATCAAAAGTTACACTACCTGTCTCAGACTGCCGTAAAGGCCCGAAACCGTCAAAATCAGAATTTTAACGGTTTTCTGCCCTTTGCAGTCTTTTTCTCTTATGATCGGTAATTTCAAAAATCAGGCAAGGCAAGCGCTTACGGCTTCCTGCGTTTTTTTGCCGGGTCTCTGTGGAACAGACGCTTGAAAAATGCGATCGGCTGCGCCACGGTCAGAACGATGCTCGTGGCCTGCTTCATCGCAAAGGTCTTGCCGATTGCCTTTCCCGCGATCGTCAGACCGGCGACCAGCGCCGACATGATGAGCTGCGCCACGGATTCCGGCGCAAAGTGCTGCAGCGCCATGGCTGCCAGCACGGCCGAGGCCGAGCCGGACACAACGCCGCAAATGTCGCCCACGACGTCGTTGCAGAAGCTCGAGACCTTTTCGGCGTTGCGCAGGAGCGCCAGCGCCTCGGCAGCGCCCCGGCGCTTCTTGGCCGCCATGGAGTGGAACGGCTTCTCCCCCGCCGACATCACGGCCACGCCGATGATATCGAACACGATGCCCAGCGCCACGATGAACAGCAGCACGAGCGTCGCAACAACGATGCTCGCGCGTTCCATAACGGCGGAGGATAAAAAGGAGATGGTCGAGGAAATCGCGATTGTGACAAAAAAAATCGTGACGACCCAGCGCCAGTTGCTGTGCTTCTTGCTTTTCTGTTTGCCCCGTTCCTTGGGAGCGTCCTCCGCTTTCAAATCGGAAACCCTCTGCTTTCACAAAAATAAGGAAGCTCTGATTAAATCGCAAGAGTGATCAGCGAGGGATTTTGTTCCAAATTGAGGTTTGGAAATCGCAGGAATCCTTTACGTATTTCAAGATTTTCAAACCGATAAGTTGGGGCGAAAGACCCGCTGAGCGCCGCTGCCGATTGATTCAGAGGTTCCATAGGTTTGGGCGGCGCATCGGCCGCCTGACGGACGCATTCGTCCGAAAAGAAGTGGCAGCAGACAGAGTAAATCTTGCGGCTTAGGTCGGGTTGGCTTTCCCCGCGGGCTACCGTTCGTCGCCGGACGGCCGTTTCCGTTTAAAGTCCGCGCCGGGGCGTCGCCGCACCCGGTACCCGATTGCCACTCAGACCGCACTGCAATCCTCTGTCTGCCCAGAATTGACTGCTTAGGTGTTTTCCACAACATCGCATCTCGGTTCTATCCTCTTTTGCAGCCACGATTTCAGCGAGCAATATCGTCACACCGCTGCGGCCGCAGCGGTCAACGCCTGTTCTCCCATCCCAACGTGCCCACGCAAGGCAGGCTACACTGCACCCAGCACAAGATTCTAAGCACCGCGATGCAGGTTCTGTCCTGCTTCGTACGCAGTCCGGGTCGTAACACTTTACGGCTGTCGCACAAGAGCAGGTCTCCACGGAAATCGGGTCGGTCGGTATATGCCGTTACACCTCGCCCGAAAGCCTTAACCCCCAGCACCCACCCTAATCTGGGCGAAAAAAGCAAGCACCAGGGACTTCATCGATATGCCCTTTAAAGGATTTTTAGGCCCTTCTTCGAGACCGAGACGCTTTGACTAAGATACAGCGCCACCGATTCCAATCATATCATATTCTTTGAAAATATACAAGAGCATTTTGCTGAGTTTTTTTGAATGTTTTGCACATTAACATGAAAAATTTCCCGTATTTGCAGAAAATCCGCATGAATTATGAAAATCCATTCACCGCGTGCCCGCATTTTTCCGCTGTATATACCGCGCATATACAGTGCGCCGCCGCACAACGTGCGGCGGCGCAGACTGCCGAAAAAGTCCGAAGCCGTGCAAAATGATTCAGTGCAGGGCGGCAAAGCGTCTGCTGCCGCGTGTGCGCAGCCAGACGAACAGCGCCGCAGCCAGCCCGGCGGTCAGCGCCGTGAAAAGCCCCATGCAGAGCAGCGGCGGCAGAACCGTCGAGAGCCTCCAGCCGCCGACGCCCAGCGCAATGCCGTAGATCCAGCCGCCGAACAGCGTCAGCGTGACGGGCATACTCTGCTTGATCGGATAGATCTCGCTCGACCACGTCAGATTCACATGTCTGAGGTTGATAAACAGGCCGAAGCAGGCCGTCAGCACGCAGAAGCTGAGAATAAAGGCCAGCAGCAACGCCACGGAGGCGGCGTCGAGCGCCAGCACCCACGCCGTCGCACCGGCGCACAGCAGCGCGGGCAGGACGGTCAGGCTGAGCTGCACGAGCAGCTTTGCCCGCAGGACGAGCCACGGCTGCACGGGCAGAGACTGCACGATCCAGAGCGTCTTGCCCTCGAGCGAGACGGACGGCGCCGTCGAGTCGTTCATTGCGACCAGCATACACAGCGCGGCGGCCGCGAAAATGGGCAGCGCGTCGCTGCCTGCGCCGAGCAGCGGCCGCAGTCCGGCCGCAAGCTCGCCGCCCTTGACGAGCAGAAGCACGGCCGCGATCGGCATCATCAGCGTCCCGAGACCGCAGTTGAGCATATAGTTCGCGCTCCCGGTGAAGCGGCGGAATTCCCGCGCCAGCAGGGCGGCGGCGGGGCGGCGCGTCTTTGCGCCGACGCCCTTATAGCGCGCCTTGGCCGTCGCGCCGGAGGCCGTGGCCAGCTTCAGGAAGGTGCGCGAGAGCAGCTGCCAGACCAGCGCGAACAGCACCGCGACGACGGCCAGCAGGCCGAGCAGCGCTGGCCAGTTCCCGGCGGCGGCCGCGCCGAACAGATAGAGCGGATAGGCCGCGCCCTTGACCTGCGCGCCGATGACGGCAGCGTTGTGCAGCAGCTCCTGCACAAGCCCCGTCAGCTTGAAATAAACGGTGTAATACAACCCGATCCCGGCCAGCGAGGCAAGCGCGATCAGGAAGCTGCGGTTCTTCAGCTTGCTGTTGATCTTCGCGACCACCCAGCCTAGCGCGCACGAGAGCAGAAACACGATCACGCTGACCGCCAGCAGCATCGCGAGCGGGCAGACGATCGCCGCGGCGCTCAGCCGCACGGTGCACCAATAGACGAGGATCGCCGGGAGCATGACCACGCCGCTGAACATCAGTCCCATCAGATAGACCGCCAGCAGGCGGCTGATGAGGATGCAGCGCACGGGGATCGGCAGCGCCAGCAGCAGGTCGTTGTCCTTGGCCTGATAGAGGCTCGAGAACGTGCTGAACACGCTGCCGAACACGCCGAGCAGGAGGGCGAGCATTCCGGCGAGCAGAAAATAGAGCCACGCCATGCCGACGGTGGCAAGCGGCAGGCAGATCCGCGAAAACAGCATTCCGAAGCTGCCGCCGATCACGCCGAGCATCAGCAGCACATAGCCGGCAACGAAGGCGATACTCCCGGCCGCCGAGCGCGCCCTTTGGGTCTTCTGATTATAGAAGAAGCTGCGGAACATCTCCAGAAACTGCTTTTTTACCAGAAGCTTCAGCATGACTCGTCCTCCAGCTCGAGGAAGACCTCCTCCAGACTGTCGTCGCCCTTGACCTCCTCCATCGTGCCGGAGCGGATCAGGCGGCCTTCCTTGATGATGGCGACCTTGTCGCAGAGCTTTTCGGCGACCTCAAGCACATGCGTCGAGAAGAAGATCGCGCCGCCCCGGTCGCAGACCTCGCGCATCATGCCCTTGAGCAGATGCGAGGCCTTCGGGTCGAGGCCGACGAACGGCTCGTCCATGATGATGAGGCGCGGATCGTGCAGCCACGCGGCGATCAGCGCAAGCTTTTGCTTCATGCCGTGCGAATAGGCCGCGATCGGCTGCGCCAGCTCGTCCGTCAGCTCGAACAGCCCGGCGTATTTCTGAATGCGCTCCCTACGCACGGCCGCGCTCACGCCGAAAATATCGGCGATGAATTGCAGATATTTGATGCCGGTCATATATTCGTAAAGATCGGGGTTATCCGGAATGTAGGCGATCTGCCGCTTGCAGGCCAGCGGATCGTCCCGCACCGAAACGCCGCCGATGCGGATCTCCCCGGCGTCAAAATCCAGAATCCCGGCCACGGAGCGCAGCGTCGTGGTCTTGCCCGCGCCGTTGTGGCCGATGAAGCCGTAGATCTCCCCCGGCGCGATATGCAGCGAGAGATCGTCGACGGCCTTTTTTTCGCCGTAGCATTTGGTCAGATGAGAAACATCCAGCATATCAGTCGCTCCTTTTTCTGTCGAAAAAACGGTTTTTCACTGCTCCAGCGTTTCGAAGGTCGCGCGGACGGCGCGGAGGAACTCCTCGCTGTTGACGACGGTCGGCGTCTGACCCCGCCACAGCAGCGCCAGATCCTTGGTCATCGTGCCGCCCTCGATCGTCGCGATGCAGGCGGCCTCCATGCGCGAGGCAAAGCGGCACAGGGCGGAGCTGCCGTCCAGCTCGCCGCGCTTGCGCAGCGCGCCCGTCCACGCGAAGATCGTGGCCATCGGGTTCGTCGAGGGCTTTTCGCCCTCAAGATAGCGGTAATAATGGCGCGTGACCGTGCCGTGCGCGGCCTCGTACTCAAATTTTCCGTCCGGCGAGACGAGCACGGAGGTCATCATGGCCAGCGAGCCGAAGGCCGTGGAGATCATGTCGCTCATGACGTCGCCGTCGTAGTTCTTGCAGGCCCAGATGAAGCCGCCCTCGCTGCGGATCACACGGGCGACGGCGTCGTCGATCAGCGTATAGAAATACGTGATGCCGGCCTCCTCGAAGCGCGCGCGGTATTCGTTTTCGTAAATTTCGGCAAAGATCTGCTTGAAGGTGCCGTCGTAGACCTTTGCGATCGTGTCCTTGGCGGAGAACCAGAGGTCCTGCTTCGTGTCGAGCGCGAAATTGAAGCAGGCGCGCGCGAAGGAGGAAATGGAGCTGTCCTTGTTATATTGCCCGGTCAGCACGCCGGGGCACTCGAAGTCATAGATCGTTTTGCGCGTCTCGTTGCCGTCGCGGTCGGTGAAGACCAGCTCGGCCTTGCCCTCGCCGGTGCGCAACTCGGTGGCCTTATAGACGTCGCCATAGGCGTGACGGGCGATCGTGATCGGCTTTTTCCACGTTTTCACGACCGGCGAAATGCCGTCAACGAGGATCGGTGCGCGGAAGACCGTGCCGTCGAGGATGGCGCGGATCGTGCCGTTCGGGCTTTTCCACATCTCGTGGAGGTTGTATTCGCTCATGCGCTGGGCGTTGGGCGTGATGGTGGCGCACTTGACGCCCACGCCGTATTTTTTGATCGCCTCGGCGGCCTCGTGCGTGACCTGATCGTTCGTGCGGTCGCGCTCGGGCAGACCGAGGTCGTAATATTCGGTTTTCAGGTCCACATAGGGCAGCAGCAGCTCGTCCTTGATCTGCTTCCAGAGGACGCGGGTCATCTCGTCGCCGTCCATTTCGACCAGCGGCACGGACATGGGGATTTTTGTCATAAACCGTCTCTCCTTATGGTTCACAAGCTCGCAGCGGTTGATCGGCGTGCCGAGCTCATAGAATTTTTCCTCGTAACCGGTCATGATACCGACCGGCCCGTCGGCGTGCAGGTCGCGCGTCAGGTTCTTGATCTCGAGGCCGCAGGCCTCAAATTCCTCGAGCGACCACTCGAACAGCGGCGCGTTGTCCGTTTTGAAATGGATCTCGCCGTTTTTCGCCAAAATGTTCTCGTATTTCTGCAAAAAGCTGCGGTGCGTCAGGCGGCGCTTGGCATTTTTCTTGCGCGGCCACGGGTCGCAGAAGTTCAAAAACAGCCGGTCGACCTCGCTGTCGGCAAAATATTCCTCCAGCTCCGCCGCGTCGAGCGACAGGAAGACCAGATTCTTCAGCCCCATTTGCAGCGTTTTCTCCATGCCGAGCAGCATGGCCTCCTGCACGCGCTCGACGGCGACGAGCAGCACATCGGGGTTCTGCCGCGCAGTCTCGACGGTGAACTTGCCCTTTCCGCAGCCGACCTCCAGCCAGAGCGCCTTGGCCGACGGCATCAGGCTGCGCCAATTGCCGCGCAGCGCCTTGCCGTCGCGCACGTGGATCGCCGAGCAGGCCTCCAGACGCGGCTCCAGATTGTTTCTCTTTCTCATTCTCATGGCAGGTTTCTCCAAATATGTAATAATGAATGATGCATCAGAACATCGAGAAGATGCCGATCAGGCCGTCGCGGAAATACACCGCGCTCGAGAAGAACCAGTCGCGCAGCAGCGTCACGGCGAAGAACGTGACCGTCAGGCCGAGAATCAGCACGGTCATATTCACAATGTTCATCCGGATGGAGAACACCTGAAACACCTCAAGATAGAACGACACGAGCCACGCCAGCAGGATCAGCACGGACATGACCGTGAAGATGCTGTAGCTGATGAGTGACAGCAGCGACGAGGCAGCCAGCAGCACCAGCGCCAAAATCGAGTTGACGCCGACGGCTGCAAAGACCGCGCGAATATCCACGCGCATCCGCGCCAGCGCCGTCAGGCAATAAAGCAGCGCAAAATTCAGCACATAGGCGAGGATCGGCGTGACGACGCCGGCCGTGATCCATTCCATCATGATCTTGCTGAAATAGCTGCAATAGCGCACGCCGAACAGGAACGTCGAGACGAAGCTCATCGCGACGGTCAGCAGCATCAGCAGCACGCCGGTCAGCCATTGACGGTTTTCGGCCATGCGGCGGCTCGTCCCGGCCGGATCAGTCAGGTAATAACGCATGACCCTCGGCAGCCCGCGGAAGGCCTCGCCCAGCGTCGGCGCGGCATATTCCCGCTGCACGCGGCGGCGCGGGCGGCGCTCCGGACGCGGACGCGCCTCCCGTTCTTTTTCCGAACGCGCCTCTTCCGAACGCCCCTCCGCGCTCTGCGCGCGCTCCGGACGCGGTCGCCGCTCCGGCGTCTGCGTCTCCTCGGGCGCGGAAGCAGGCGCTTCCTGCGTCTGAGGCGTCTGTTCCTCTGTGAATGTATCTGCCATAACGGCTCCTCCTAGTTCCAACCGGGAGCGCTCTCCCGAAAAATCGCGTTTTTTCAACATGGCGCAACGTGCCGTTTACATTATAAAGGGGAATCAAAACACTGTCAATGAATTTTTGCGATTTATGCAATTTTACCTGTTGAAGGTTTTGGAAAATGTGATATAATCGATATAATCAGACGTGGATACCCACGAGGAAGGAGCCGCAAATGCGCAAACTGATCTGTCTGCTTCTGTGCCTGAGCCTGTTCGCTGCCCCGGCTTTCGCAGAAACGACCGCAAAGCCCGCCTCTCTCGAGGAACGGTTTTCCGATTTTTTGGTACAGAACCGGCTCGACGGCACCGGTCTGAGCGTCAGCTATTATAACACCGTCACCGGTGAACGGCTCGATCACCACGCCGACCGGTTCTATTCCGTCGGGCGCGTCTGGACGCTCCCGCTGCATATGTATTATTCCGAGCAGGAGCACGCGGGCGCGTTCGACCCGCCTGCCAACGATCCCGAGCAGGTCTTCACGATCGACGGCCTCTCGCTCGAAAAATGCCGCTACCAAAGCATTCTGCTCAACGACGACGCCGTCTCGGAGAAAATGCGCGACCGCCTCGGCTCGATCGGTCAGTATCAGCAGCTCCTCAACGACGAATTCGGTCATCTGGACGCCGACGCGCTGCCCGACGAATTCTTCTCCGACACGGTCTACAGCACGGAATTCCTGCTCAACTGCCTGATCGACTATCAGCGCCAGACGGAGCTTTTCGGCAATCTGATGGCCAACTTCCATCAGGTGCAGACGGACGAGGGCTTCGGCGACACGCGATACCCCTACTACATGACGCACGTCTGCGGCGTGGCCGACGGGCGCTATTGCGACGTCGGCATCATCAGCGCCCCGCAGCCCTATCTGTTGGCCTGCATCACGACCGAGACGCTCGGCGGCGATCAGGCGCTCAGCAAAATCAACGATTTCTTCTCCACCGAGATTGCCGAGGCCTCCGGGCAGGCGCTCGAGGAGACAACGCCGACGGCCGCGCGCGAACGCCGGGAAAGCGACTATCGCGCCTCCGCCGTGCAGCCCGCCCAGCAGCTCAAAACAGCGGCGCTCCTGCGCTGGGTCGCAGCCGCCTTCGGCGCGGCGCTCGTTCTCGGCGCGATCCTCACGGCGATCTGTCTGCTGATCCGCCGCAAAAAGCACCGGCATCTGCGCGAGGCGGAAGAATACGACGAATAACGGCGCACGCACCGGATCGCATGATCCCCGCCGTCTGCAATTGACGCCGATGGGTCTCCGCTGCGTCGGCTATGAAACCGCGCGATATTTTCATCAGACTTCCGTATCAGCTCGAAAACGGCAGGCCTTTTCGCAAGGGAAGCTCTGATTAAATCGCAAGAGCGGTCAGCGAGGGATTTTGTTCCAAATTGAGGTTTGGAAATCGCAGGAATCCTTTACGTATTTCAAGATTTTCAAACCGATCAGTTGGGACAAAAGACCCGCTGACCGCCGCAGTCGATTGATTCAGAGGTTCCCAAGGATTTTGACACGCTGAAACGAGGATGCCGCGGGTGCGGCATCCTCGTTTTGTGAAAAAGCGATTATTTGGTCAGAAGACGCATGAGCATGGTGGCCAGCTCGGCGCGAGTCGCGCTGTCCTGAGCCTTGAGGCGGTCGCCGTCGCCGGAGATGATCTTCTCGCTGACGGCCCACTGCATCGCAGCGCGCGCGTAGCTCGTGATCCGGTCGGCGTCGGAGAAGGCGCTCAGATCCTGCTCAACCTTCGGCTCGCCCGCGCGGCGGTAAAGCAGCGTGGCGATCTGCTCACGGGTGACGGGCGCGTCCGGCTCAAAGGTCGTCTCGCTCGTGCCGTTGGTGATCTTCTTCTCGAACGCCCAAATCACGGCGTCGGTGTAATACTTGCCGGCCTTGACGTCCGTGAACGGGTTCGTCATGCCCTCAACGCTCGGAGAACCGGCGTTGCGGTAGAGGATGGTCACGAGCATGGCACGGGTCACGGTGTCGTGCGGAGCGAAGGTGTCCGGCGCCTCGCCGTTCATCATGCCGTTTTCGATCATGTAGTTGATGCCGTCGTGGTACCAGCCGTTCGGATCCAGATCGGTGAAGTCGGAATAGGTCGGCTTCGGTTCCTCGCCGAGCTTCTCGCCACAGCGGTCGCACTTGTTGTCCTTGTCCGCGTCAACGTGGCCGAGCGCCGCAAACTCCTCGGTTTTGGTTTCCTTGCAGACCGTGCAGGTGTAAGTCTTGACACCAGCCTCGGTGCAGGTCGGCTCGGTGGTCACGACGCCGTCGTCCCAAGTGTGGCCGTTTGCGCAGGGATCTTCCGGAGTCTTCGCGCCGACTTCATAGAAGCTGAAGAGATAGATGCCGGAGTTCTGCAGACCGTAGGTCGTGAACTTGCCGCTGTAATATTCAACGGCCTGATTGTGGTTGCCGTTATAAGCCGCGCCGACGCTGACGATGTTATAGCCGCCGTCGGTTGCCTTGATCGCCCAGAGGCTGAGGTCGCCCTCGGCCTCGTCGGTCAGGTCGAGCGAACCGCCGGTCGCGCCGGTCGTGAGATGCTTTCCGTCCTCGGTGACGAAGTCGACCTGCTCGGCATCGTTGATATTCGCGGTGACGACCATGGCGTTTTCGCCCATCGGCAGGATGATCTTACCGCCGACCACCGTCGCAGACGCCTTCATGAAGTCGCTGCCGATCACGGAGTCACCGTCGCCCTCGAAGTAGATCACATACTTATGACCGTTCTCGAGCTTTTCGGCCTTGGAGAGGGCGTCGACCTTCTCATAAATGTTGAAAAGGTAGGCGGTCGTGTCGTTCACACCGTAGGTGG
>URCY01000040.1 GCA_900546415.1 uncultured Eubacteriales bacterium | reverse complement strand
GAGAAGTATTTTCTTCGCCGCACATGTCGCCGAAGAAAATGATCGGATTTTCTTTGCGCCTGCGGGCGCAAACGCTACGAGGTTCGTTGACAAGATGGATTGCCGGCCCGCGAATGCTCCGCAGGCCGGCGGTTTTCTGTTGTGGGCGCTCATGTGGTCTCGGCGTTTTTGTGCGTGAACTCGTTTGCGATGGCAAAGCCGAGAAACAGCACCATCCCGGCGATCTGGATCGGGGCGAGCGGCTCGCCGAGCAGCAGCACCGATATGAGCACCGACACGATGGGGTCGAGATAGCTCAGCAGCGACGATTCCTGCCCCGGCAGCGTGCGGATGGCGGAAAAGTAGATGCAGTACGTCACCCCGGTGTGCACAAAGCCGACGATGAGCAGGTTGACCCAGCCGGTCGCAGACAGCACCTCCGGGTGAAAGCCGGACGTGAGCCCGACATACGGCGTGAGCACGACCACGGCCGCGAGCAGCTGCACGAATGTGCGCTCGAGCCCGGTGACGCCGTGAATGTACTTGTTGAGCAGGATAACGGCGGCGTAAAACACCGCAGCGCCCAGGGCGCAGACGATGCCGCGCAGGTCAGACCCGCCGCCCTGCAGGCCGCCTGAGCCGATGATGAGCGCGACGCCGAGCGTGGACATGAGAAAGCAGAGCACCTGCGCGCGCGTCATCTTCTCGTGAAACAGCAGCGGACACAGCGCCGTGACGATCACGGGCGCGATATAGTAGCTGAGCGTGGCGAGAGAGATGGACGTGTATTTGTACGACTCGAACAGGAGCATCCAGTCAAAGCCCATCGCCGCGCCCGAGAGCAGCAGCAGCCAGAGCGACTTGCGGATCTCGCGCAGACGGGGCCGCTCACGCCGGACGAGAAAAAACAGCAGGATGAACACGGCCGCAAGCACCGCGCGGTAGAGCGCAAGCTCGGCCGAGGCGACCTCGATCCGGCGCACGAACGGGCCGAGCGTGCCGAACACGGACGCGGACACGATCATTGCCAGCCGCGCGCGGGCGGTCGCAGAAGGAGTGGTGGATGTTTTCATAAGTGCCTCCGTGGGAAAAACTGAGCACAAGTTTAGCGGAAAAACCCATCTGCGTCAATGCCTTGCGCGCGCAAATGCTTGACGCACGGCGCAAATACGGTAAAATAAAGGTGTAAGAAGCAAACACCGGGGTGCTGCGCCCCTTGCACCCCATGTTCAGGAAAGGAGCGATACCTGTGGAGATGAAATTGGCCTATGATACACCGGAGACCATCCGGGAACTGTTCACGGAATACACGCGGATGCTGGTGGAAAACGAGCCGGCGTTCCAGACCTATCTCGACCTGCAGGATTATGCGGCGGAGCTGGCCGACCTCACGAAAAAGTACGGCCTGCCGCACGGGCGGCTTTACATTGCCTGGTGCGATGATCAGCCGGTCGGCTGCATCGGCCTGCGGCGGCTGGATGACGAGACCTGCGAGCTCAAGCGGCTGTATGTGCGCCCGGCTTACCGCGGGCAGGGCATCGCGGGGCAGATGATGCAGCGCATTCTGTCCGACGCGCGCGCCATCGGCTACACCGCCATGCAGCTTGACACGGAGCCCTTTTTGCGCAGCGCGCTCAAGATGTACCGCGGACTCGGCTTTTACGACATCCCGCGCTACACCGACAGTCCGCTCGACACGACGATCTTCCTGCGGCTGGAGCTTTGAATTTACAAAAAATTGACGCGCTGCCCGCTTGTCCGGCGGCGCGCCGCGTGGTAAACTACGCGCAGAAGCATGAAAAAGGAGAGCGGAGCGTATGATCGATTTTAACGCCAAAAAGGGTTTCCTGTGCGACATGGACGGTGTCATCTACCACGGCAATCACATCCTGCCCGGCGCGGCAGAGTTTATCCACTGGCTGCAGGACGAGCACAAGGAATACCTGTTTTTGACCAACAACAGCGGCATGACCCCGCGCGAGCTGTGCCAGAAGCTCCGGCGCATGGGACTCGATGTGCCGGAGGAACATTTTTACACGAGCGCACTGGCCACGGCGGCCTTTCTGGCCGATCAGGCGCCCGGCTGCTCGGTGTACGCCCTTGGCGAGGCGGGTCTGCTCAACGCGCTCTATGACCGCGGCATCACCATGAACGACGTCAATCCCGATTATGTCGTCATCGGCGAGGCGCGGGCGTATTCGCTCGATACGCTCACGAAGGCGACGAATCTCGTGCTCGCGGGCGCAAAGCTCATCGGCGCGAATTCCGACACCTGCGGTCCGACGGACGAGGGCATCGCCCCCGCATGCCGCGCGCTCACAGCGCCCGTGGAGATCGCCACCGGCAAGCAGGCATATTTCTGCGGCAAGCCGAACCCGCTCATGATGCGCACCGGCCTGCGCATCCTCGGCTGCCATTCCGGCGAGGCCGTCATGATCGGCGACCGCATGGACACCGACGTCATCTCCGGCATGGAGAGCGGCATGTCTACCGTGCTCGTGCTCAGCGGCGTGTCTACGCGCGCGACGCTCGACGGGTTTGCCTACCGGCCGAGCATGGTGCTCGACGGTGTGGGCGATATCCCGCGGCTGGCGCAGCAGGCATAAAGAAAGCAAGCTCCCGGAGCTAAGATTGTCAAAAAAGCGATGCTTTTTTGACAAAGAGTTTGCAGTCTGCTGCGCGCATAATTTGTGCACCGGCGGCGCACAAATTCCACACTTGCAGCCTGAGAAGTATTTTTTCCGACGCACATGTCGCCGGAAAAAATGATTGGATTTTCGTTCGCCGCGCCATCGGCGAAAGGCGATAAGGTCTTGGCAAACAGATCTCCCGGAGCCTCTGGCTCCGGGAGATCTGCATCCGGTAAAAAATCGGGACGGTTTTCGGCTCGCTGCGCGTGCTCACGCCTCCAGCTCACCGGCGGTGCGCGTCACGTCGTGGATCCACTTGCCGGAGCGCAGGCGCGGGATGACCAGAAACAGCTGCACGATCACGTCAATGGACATGAGCGGGTACACATAGCGGATGTCGAGCTTCCACACGAGCGCCGTGAGCGCCGCCAGCGGCAGGCACACCGCGTACAGCGGCCCGACGTCGCACAGCATCGCATAGCGCACGTCGCCGCCGCCGCGCAGCACGCCGACGATGTTCGTCAGGCTCACGCTCGACACCGGCTGCACGAGCATGAGCACGCCCATCATGTACATGGCAATGTCGCACGCCGCGCCCTCCATGTGCATCAGCGGCAGGATGTACGGCCGCAGCAGCACGTTGCGCACGAGCGCGATGATGCCCATGCACACGAGGCCGACGACGAGCGCCAGAGCGTCGAGCACCCAGGCCTTGCGCTGCACCTGATCGCGATTGCCGCGGCCGATCTCCCGCCCGATGAGCACCGCTGCCGCGCCGCCCGCGGCGAACGACGCCGGGGTGAGCATGCGCTGCAGGTTGCCGGCGATCGTGTAGGCCGAGAGAATGGGGGCGTTGTCGGCCATGTGCCCCATGATGACCGTGTAGAGCGAAAACGCGAGCGACCACAGGCACTCGTTGCACACGACAGGCAGCGCGTACTTGGCAAAGTCCTTTGCGATCACGCGGCCGGGGTGCAGCAGCGCGCGCGGCATGAGCGGCAGCCGGCGGCTGAACCGGGCATACACGCACAGCACCGCGACCTCGAACGCGCGGCTGATGAGCGTGGCAATGGCTGCGCCCGCGCAGCCGAGCATGGGCGCGCCGAGCTTGCCGTAGATAAGCACCCAGTTGAGAAAAATGTTCAGCGCGCCGGATACGGTGAGCAGCACCGCGCCGAGGCGGGGATTTTCCGTGCTGCGCTGCGCGGCGATGTACACGCCGCTGATGGCGGCGAAGAAGTACGAAAAGCCGACGTAGCGCGTATATGCGGCGCCGGGCGCGATGAGGTCGGCGTTGTTCGTCAGCACGCGCATGATCTGCTCCGGGATGCAAAACGCCGTCACGGCGAGCAGGCCCGAGATCGTCGTGGAAACAAAGAGCGCGATGCCCATGACGCGGTTGATGGCCTCCTGATCGCCGCGGCCGTGGTATTGCGCCACGAGTACGCTCATGCCGCTTTGCACGCCGAAGATCATCAGCTGCATGACGTAAAACGGACTGTTTGCCATCGTCACGGCGGCGAGCGCCGTCTCGCCGAGCACGCCGACCATGAACGTGTCGGCCATGGACATGGAAAACGTCACGAAGTTTTGCAGGATCATCGGGAGCATGAGCAAAATCGCGTCCCGGATGAAGTCTTTTTCCTCTCGAATGAGCCGCATACGGCAGCCTCCTTTGCGCACAGCTCGACTATGATACCATAATCTGCACGGGTGTGCAACTGTGTGCCGCAAACCGTTGACACCCGCCGCCGTTTGCGCTAAAATAACGCTGCTGTACCCTTGCAGTGCAGCCCGGCGGCGCGCGTCAGCGTCGGCCGAAAACCGATATGCGCCAGTAGCTCAGTTGGATAGAGCGTCCGCCTCCTAAGCGGAAGGTCGGGGATTCGAGTTCCTTCTGGCGCGCCACAAACAACGCCGAAAGCCTTTGTTTTCAAGGGCTTTCGGCGTCCCTTAATCAAGAATCAGTATTAATTCTTTCGTTGGCCTTTGGAAGCATACCGGAAGAAGGCCGGGGCTTCAGCCGGGCTTTCCGGTTGCCCCGAAAGATTTTAGTTGACAAAATCTGATTTATTGTATATTCTATTATTAGGGGAAGCTCACAAAAAGCTGCAATGTATTTACGGGCGCAAGCGCCTTGCTGCACAGAATTGGAAAGCATCTGCAACGATGCTTGAATTCTGCGGCGGCGACGGGGGAGCAGCGGAGGGACGACCCCGGCCGGGCGGAAGGTGTGTCGGATCGCGGCATTTCCGGCAGCTTCCCCGCCCGACTTTTTGATAGAATGCCGGGGCTGCCAAACCGCCGGAGGAGCTGCTTAGCAGGACATATTCACTGCGGGAATGGACAAAATGGCGTCTGACAAACCTTTCCTTTTTGCGGATTCCGGTAAGAAACCCCTTTCGCCTATTACGCGCCGAACAGGGGGTCAAAAAAAGCGGGGATAGAGGTGCTGAGGCAGGTGCTCCCCGCACGGGGGCATACAAAGGGGCGGCGTTCTGCGCCGATCCGGCACGGTTCTTCAAAGGACGGCGGCTTACCGACGGACATGCCGCCAGAGAAACTATGGGAGGAAACAACATGAAAAAGAGAATGATCGCACTGCTGCTGTGCGCAGCGCTGCTGTGCGCGCTGCTGACGCAGATGGTCTCCGCCGCCGAGACGACGGAGATCGTGGAAACGGACGAGGAGATCCGCGTGAAATGCTCGGAGGTGCTCGAGGCCGTGATCAACAAAACTACCGGCGTTATGACCTTTGAGGTCACCGGGGAAATCAACCTTTCAGTCGACGCCATGGGGGAGACCACCTTTTCCCCCTTCAGCGACTACATCAAGCAGGTCATTTTTCCGCTGCAGCTCCGGTCAATCAAGCATGATTCGTTTGCGGGCTGCACGCGGCTTGAGCGAATCGAGCTGTCGGTGAATATTTCTTACATTGGGGAGAACGCGTTCAAAGGCTGCACGAGTCTTGAGCGAATCGAGCTGCCGGCGAGTATTTCTTCCATTGACTATAGCGCATTTGAGGGCTGCACGAGTCTGAAGGAGGTTTTCATTCCTGCCGGGCTGAGGAGGCTCGAGCCCTATGCGTTTACCCGTTGCTCGAGCCTCACGCGATTTGTTGTCGATCCGGAAAACGAATATTTTGAAGCCGACGCGGAGGGCGTGCTGTATAACGCCCAGATGAAGAAGCTTGTGCAGTGCCCCGGCGGAAAAACCGGGACATATACCGTTTATGAGCGCACGGAGGAGCTTGAAGCGGGAGCATTTGCCGGATGCCGGCTGTCGAATGTGAACCTCCCGGAAAAGCTTCGCATCATCGAATACCAGGCGTTTGCGGACTGTCCCAATCTGACGGAGCTGACGATCCCCAAAAACGTATTCTCCTGTGCAGGCCCGATCGCCTACGGCAGCGAGAATCTTCGCAGATTTGTGGTCGATCCGGAGAATACGGATTTTTCCGCCGATTCCTATGGCGGGCTTTATTACGGCACGAGCTTTAAAGAATGCCCGAGCGGCTTCCGCGGCAAGTACATTGTGAGAGAAGGAACGAGCTCGATCTACACGGGAGCGTTTTCTCAGCACACGGGGCTGACCGAGGTCTGGATGCCGGACAGCGTGACGCTTATAGACGGTGCCTTTGATGGCTGCACGAGCCTTACCAAAGTCCGTTTTTCCAACAATCTTGAAACCATTGGCTTCGAGGCATTTATGGGCTGCTCCGCGCTGCAGGAGCTTGTGATCCCGGAGAAGGTTTCTATGATCTCGCTCTGCGCGTTCTCCTTCTGCAATTCGCTCAAATCCGTGTATTTTATGGGTGATGCGCCTGAAATGGGCGCGGCCTTTGTCAACTATGTGCCCCATGGTGACGGGACATCATGGGCGATCCCCGGCATGACCCTCTATTATATCGAGGGAAAAGCAGGCTGGGACGCACAGGAGCAATATCCGACCGCCGTTTGGACGACTGCGCCCTATTCGGATGCAAAACCGGGCAGCTGGTACGAGTCGGCCGTTCGCTATGCGACCGACCATAATCTTATGAACGGAACCGGCACGCACAGCTTTGAGCCGGAGAGCAGCATGACCCGCGCGATGCTCGTGACGGTGCTCTGGCGATATGCCGGTGAGCCGCGCAGAGGCTCGAATCGCTTCAGCGACGTTCCGTCCGGCGAGTGGTATACGCAGGCCGTTGCGTGGGCAGCGGCTGACGGCGTGGTGAACGGCGTAGGCAACAGAAGGTTTGACCCGAACGGCAGCGTGAGCCGGGAGCAGATGGCGACGATCCTGTTCCGCTATGCCAAGAAGACCGGCGTCAACACCGAGAGCCGCGCGGATCTGAGCGCCTTCCCGGACGCGGGCGCCGTGGATCGCTATGCCTCCGACGCCATGCAGTGGGCAGTCGGCGAGGGCATCATCGGCGGCAGCCGCGAGGCCGACGGCGCCGACTGGCTCAAGCCGCTGGGTGACGCGACACGCGCGCAGGTCGCAGCGATCCTGATGCGCTTCATTCAGAATCTGGAGAAATAGGGAAGCTCTGATTCAATAGAGCAGAAAGGGGCAGAAAGATGAGACGACCGGTTTTGCTTGCGCTCATTTTGAGCCTGCTGGCGGTGCTGACGGCGTGCGCCGGAACGGCGCAGCCGGAGCCGACAACGGAGCGGCCAACGGCCGCGACGGCCTCTGCGACGCACGAGACCGAGCCGGAGACGCTGCCGCCGGTGCGCGAGATGACGCTGGACGACGTGCTTGCCGACCGCGAGCTGACCGCGCAGCTGTTTGACGATCCAGATTTCAGCATCCATGACTATGACGAGGAGACGATCCTTGCGCATCCGGAGCTGTTGGAATACTGCCGGGAGAACTGCGCGGTCGAGGACTTCCTGCAATGGGAGGACACGGAGCGCTCGAGCTGCTTCAGCGCGGTCGCGTATTCGCCGATTTTTCGGACGCTTGCGGTCGAATTCCGTCGGAACGGCTCGATCTACTATTATTATGACCTCTCGCCGGAGGTCGCCGAGGAGTTTTTCGAGGCGGATTCTCTCGGGCGGTATTTCAATCAGAACATCAAGGGAAGCTATGACTACGAACGCATAAGCTGACCGTGCGATTATGCAGCCGCGCCCCGGTCGGGGCGCTATGCCGGTGCCGTTCGCGAAAAACTCAAATACTTCCGTTAAAAAATGGTAGGTTTTCATGAAAAACCTACCATTTTTATGTCATTGCGAGGAGCGAAGCGACGCGGCAATCTTAAAGGTTAAGGTATGGCATCCCGCAGCGAAGCACGGGAGCGCGAGGCGAGAAGTACTACATATAACGCGAAATATTGAGCGAGCGATGCTGACCCATTTCGCATCCGCTCGCCCTATTTGGGGACTCTGTTTCATTCCGTGTCAACCACTTTTCGTTCCGGGATGACGAATCGCCTCGTTTAAGATTGCCACGTCGCTTCGCTCCTCGCAATGACAAAACTGATAGGTTTGCTGTATAACAAAACGGATTTTATAACGAGAGGTTTCAAATTCGTCGCGGAGCGACACAACATCGGTGCTTTCTCTAAAGCGCCATTTCACGCGGGCGTTAGCCTGCATTTCACATGCAAAGCATATTTCACTCGGCTGATGGCCGAATTTCACTGCACGGTCATAAGGCCGAGCAAGCGCCCTCCTCGCAATGACACAAAAAGTGGTAGGTTTTTCGTGAAAACCTACCACTTTTGCGATCAAAAAATTGAAATCTGTCGCAGAATGACACCGTGCAAAACTGCCTGCATAAAGCAAAAACGTGCGTTTCCCAAATAAAAACGTTCCAAATCTGTGTCATTGCGAGGCCGCAGAGCGGCCGTGGCAATCTTTAAGCCGAAGGTATGGTATCCCGCAGCGAGGAACGGGAGCGGAAAACGACAGAATTTCCAAATTTGAATCGTCGCGGAGCGACATCGCCACGGCGCTTCTCCGGAAGCGCCGTTTCACGCGGGTCATGCCCGCACGTCACTTCCTGCACTTCACCCTTGCAAGGTTCGTTCAGCTCTGCAAATACTGCTTCTTCAGCGTCTGCACCATGTCAACGTACAGCGCGCGGCAGTCGTCGTAGCGTCCCTCGTCGATGGCCTTGCAGCAGGGCAGCAGCCATTTCTGCTGCAAGCGCGGGTATTGCAGCTCCGGCGCGTCGCAATAGTCGATGCAGGCGACGAGCGTTGGCGCGATCTCGTAATATTCGTCGATCAGCACGCGGCCGCCCTCGCTCCCGGAGAGCCAGCCGTCGCGGAAGCCGCGCAGACGCGTCAGCTCGGCGCAGTCGTCGCTCTGATGCTCATAGCGGCAGGCGGCCGTCGTGATGAAGCACCATTTGCGTTTGCGGAAGCCCTCCATCAGGACGTCGTAGTCACCGGGCAGCCACTTTTCCTTCGGATAGCGGCGCAGCCACTCCGCTTGCAGCTCGCTGCGGAACGGCTCGGCCGTTTGCAGATCCAGACGCTTGACCATCGGGCAGAGGAAGAGCGCCAGCACGAGCTTATATTGGAACAGCACGCCCGAACGGCCGCGCTTCCAGCGCTTGTCGGCGGCCATATGGCGGTCGAGCGCGTCGAGATACGCGACGCAGAGCGTGTGGATGCAGGCGTCTGCGCCCTCCGGTGCGGCGGCGCAGCAGGCGTCGAGGTGCGCGACGATCTCAGCATTCTCGGCCTCATAGGCGTCGTAGGTGCCAGGATATTCCTTCTTCGTGATCTTCATATAGTGCTGCGGATAGCGCACGACGGTCTTGGGCAGCTCCCGCAGAAGATAGTCCATTTCCTGCTCATAATCGGCCGAATTCACCGCGCGCGGCAGCAGATCGGCAACCTTGGAGCGCGCTCCGCAGTAAAGGCAGGAGAACTCCTCCAGCTCAACCGGGATCTCCAGCTCTTTTTTGCACTGCGGACAGGTGATTTTTCGCATTTCGGACATGGTCATACCTCCTGAAGCTCGGAAGCTCCCGCCCTCTCGGAAACGGCGCTTCCATTTTTTCTATTTTCCCACAGAAATGAATATCTGTCAACCTTTTTCGCGCAAAAAGTGCCGCCGCAGATGCAGTGTCTGCGGCGGCGGAGGAGGGGGTTATGGGTTTTTGAACGGCGTTTCGCCGGTTCAAACAAGCTTATTCGGCGTCGCCGATCGCGTCCGTGCGATAGAGGAAGCGAACCGTGCCGCTCATGCCGTCGGCGAGGCCGCTGAAGGACTGATACGCCTTGGACAGCTCGCACATGGCCTTCGCGCGGCTGTAGAGCATGCTCAGGTTACCGTTCACGGACTCGGACAGCTTGTCAATGCCCTCCTCCTTGAACTGCTTCAGACCGTCGGACAGCTCCATCTGACCGTCCTTGAGCTTGCTGACGCCCGCGACGAGCTGATTCACGCCGCTCTGGAGCTGCGCAAGGCCGAGGTTCAGACGACCCGTGCCGCCTGCCAGCTGGTCGATGCCGGCCGAAAGGGTGTCGGTGCCCTTGAGCAGGGTGTTCGCGCCGGCCTTCGCCGTGGCGACGCCGCCGGTGTATTGGCTCACGCCGTCGCAGAAGGCCGCGACCTGATCGAGCTGCGCAAGCAGGTTGGCGATCATGCCGCTGCCTGCGGCCGCCTTCTGAACGGCCTCCTCAATGCCGGCCTGCACGGATTCGCTCTGCATCTGGGTTTCAATCATGCTCTGAATGGCGGATTCCACGGCCGCGTCGATCTGCGCCTGCGTCTCGGCGGAGGCCATGATCTGCGCGACAGCCGCGTCAACGGCCGCCTGCTGCTCCGGCGTGATGGTAGAGGCGTCCAGCCCCATCTGCTGCATCACGCTCGCCGTGACCTGCGCCTGCACCTGAGCGGTGACGGAGGCGCGGATGGTCGCGGAATTGGCGCGGACAGCCGCCTCGACCTGCGCGCGCGCCTGCTCGGTCGCCATTTTGCGGACGGCCGCCTCGTCGAGTTGAGCCGAGACGCCGTTCAGCACGCCGCGGTAATTATCGCGCGTCAGTGCCGGGGCTTCCACACCCGCTGCGGCCAGCTGAGAGCTTGCGGTGGCGAGCACGGCGTCGAACAGCTGCGTGGAGCCGTCCACGAGCGCCTTGCTCTGGGTGTCAAGGTAATTCAGGCCGTCGGTGAGCTGATTTGCGCCGTCCTGAAGCTGCGTCATGCCGGTTTGCAGGGCGCTCGTGCCGTCGACCAGCGCCTGAGAGCCGTCCTTCAGCTCACTCACGCCGCTGACCAGCGCGTCGGACTTTTCAAGCAGCTGGGTCAGGCCGTCATAGAGCTGGGACGAGCCGTCCATGAGCTGATCGAGCGCATCGGTCAGCTGATCGAGCGCGTCGGTCAGCTCGGTTTTCAGATCCTCGGCCTTGCCAAGGTCAAGCTCGCTGAACAGCTCGTTGGTCACGAGCGTCATGGTCGTGCTGAGGCTGAAATCGGTCACGTCGGCCGTGATCTCCACGGTCTCGGGCAGCAGCTCAGTGTCGAGCGCGGCGTTCATGCCCGGCAGAGCGAAGCCGACTACGACGGTGCGCTGGCCGTCGTTGACCAGCTTGCCGTTGCTCACGGTGACGTTGCGGAAGTGCGCATTGTCGAGCATCATGCCGGTCAGCGCGGCAAAGGGGACGCAGACGGTCTGCTGCTTGCCGTCGATTTCGACGGTCTGGGTCTCGTTGTTCGTGTATGCATAGCGGATGGTCACGACGCCGCTCTTACCGGCCAGCTCGCTTGCGGAGATCTTCTGACCGTCGAGCAGGTACTCGATCTTCATCGAGACAGCGGGCGTCTGCTCGCTCGTGCCCTGATAGTAGATGTCCTCGCCGTCGGCCTGCCAGATCACGGCTCCGTTTTCACCGGCGGTGTAGCCCTCGTTTCCCTTGACGTTCTCAAGGTTCTCAAGGCTGGAGCAGTCGGCCAGCGTGGCCTCCTTCTGCGGGTTGGTCAGCCAGTCGCTGACGAGGACGTTTTTGGTGTTGCCCTCGGCGTCGGTGAAGACATAGACGATCTCGTCCTTCTTCGACGCGGCGGCCGAGCCGTCGGCGTTTTTCGACGTATCGCGCACCGCGCCGAACGCCCCGACCGCCGTCGTCAGGACGGCGACGGCCAGAATGCAGGCGGCAAGGCGCAGAACGGGACGGTTCATGTTCTTTTTCATGGAAAAGCTACCTCCTATTTACGAATTTTACGCAGGTCAAGCGTGGTGGCGCAGACGATCCTGTCGCACAGCAGCAGGAGCGCCGACAGGAAGAAGATGACGCAGAGCATCGAGACAATCGCGCCGCGCGCCATGAGCATACACATGGAGCTGATGATGTCAATGTCGGAATAGACCGCGACGCCGAAGGTCGCAGCGAACAGGCCGAGGCCGCTGACGAGGATCGAGGGGATCGAGGCGGTCAGCGCGGTGTTGACGGCCGTGCGTTTGTCCGCGCCCTTTTTGCGCTCGGATTTATAGCGCGTGGTCATCAGAATCGCGTAGTCGACCGTTGCGCCGAGCTGGATCGTGCTGATGCAGATCGGGGCGATGAACGGAAGCGACTGCCCGAGGTAATGCGGCAGGCCGAGGTTGATGAAGATGGCCAGCTCAATGACCGCAATCAGGATGAACGGCAGAGTCAGGCTCTTCTCGACCAGCAGAATGATAAGGAAGATCGCGACAATGGAGACCGCGTTGACGACGTCGAAGTCGTGGTCGGTCGTTTCGATCATATCCTTCATGCACGGCGCCTCGCCGATGAGCATACCGTCGGGATCATAGCGTTTGAGGATGCCGTTGAGCGTGTCGATCTGGCGGTTCACGGCGTCGGAGGCGGCGTGATATTCCGAGTTGACCAGCAGCAGCTTCCAGTTGTCGCTTTGCAGCGTGTTTTTCACGGAATCGGGGATCATTTCCTCCGGGACGCGGTCGCCGAGCAGGGAATCCAGCCCGAGCACATAGGCCACGCCGTCGACCTTTTCCATTTCGCCGGCCATTTCCTTGACCTGCTTGGCCGGTGTGTCGGCATCGACCAGCAGCATCAGCGTGGAGGAGACGTTGAAGTCCTCACTCAGCTTTTCGTTCGCCTTGACGAAGGGGAGATCCTCCGGCAGGCACTGCCCCATGTCGTAATAGACCTCGTCGTTGGTCTTGCTGTAGCCGTAATAGGCCGGCGTGACCAGAAGCGCGAAGAGGATGAGGAAGACCCAGAAGCGCTTGCAGATGAAGCCGGAAAGGCGATCCATGCGCGGGATCAGGGACTTGTGGCGCGTGCGCTGCAGCGGCTTGTTGAGCAGCAGGATCAGCGCCGGGAGCGTCGTGACGCAGCCGATGACGCCGAACACAACGCCCTTGGCCATCACGATGCCGAGGTCACTGCCGAGCGTGAAGCTCATGAAGCACAGGGCGATGAAGCCCGCGACGGTCGTCACGGAGCTGCCGACCACGCTGGTCAGCGTCTCGTGAATGGCGACGGCCATGGCCTCCTTGGGATCGTCATGTGTCTCGCGCTGCTCGTTGTAGCTGTGCCAGAGGAAGATGGAATAATCCATCGTGACGGCCAATTGCAGCACGGCCGAGAGCGCCTTGGTGATGTAGGAGATCTCGCCCATGAAGTAGTTCGTGCCGAGGTTTATGAGGATCGAGATGCCGATGCAGGCGAGGAACACGAACGGCACGAGCCAGCCGTCGAGCAGCAGCATCATGGCCGCGCACGCCAGCACGACGGCGATCGCCACATAGATCGGCTCCTCCTTCTCGCAAAGCTCCTTCAGGTCGGTGACCAGCGCCGACATGCCGGAGATGAAGCATTGCTTGCCGGCGATCGAGCGGATGTCCGAAATGGCCTTCATCGTCTCGTCGGCCGAGGTCGAGGTGTCAAAGAACACCGCAAGCATCGTTGTGTCGCCGCTGTTGAAGGCGTTATAAAGCTTGTCGGGCAGCAGCTCCTTCGGAACGGAAATATCCGCGAACGAGTCATACCAGATCACGCTCTCAACATGGTCGACCTGCGCGAGCTTCTCCTTCAGGGCCGAGACGTCCTTGTCCGGCATATCCTCGACGAGCACGAAGGAAAACGCGCCCTTTCCGAAGTCGTCGAGCAGAACCTGTTGGCCGACGGACGTTTCCATGTCCTTGGGCAGATAGGTCAGCATGTCGTAGTTGATGCGCGTGCCCAGCATTCCGAGCACCGACAGCGCCGCCAGCAGCAGCGAGACGATGACGATCGGCACACGCGCCTTGACTACGGCTTTTCCGAATTTCATTCAACTTCCTCTCCTTCTACATCAATAATATCGGGACGCTGATGCCGGATGATTTTCACCAGCAGCAGCATGGCGGCAAAGGTCAGCAGCGCGTCGAGCACGAGCGCGACGCCCAGCAGCACCATCGCGGTGGCCATCCCGGCGTCGGGCTTCAGAATCAGCAGCAGGCCGAAGCCCCCCGCAGCGACGGCGGCGATCAGGATCAGCCACCAGCGGCGGATGCCGAAGCCGCGCGCGTCGAGCGCGATCTGAATTTTGAACAGGCCGTCGGTCAGGATCAGGATCCCGCAGACCAGCAGCACCAGATTGATGACCGCCTTCGGACGCAGCAGCAGGAGCAGCCCAATCGCTGCCGTCAGAATGCCGAAGGCCAAGTCGAACTGGAAGGCCAGCCGATAAAGGTCGCGGGAAAGATAACCGATGATCCGCGTGATGCCGGTCACAAGCAGGCACGCGCCGAGCAGATAGCACAGCACATTGGCGCTCAGCTCCGGCGCGGCGATCAGGATCACGCCGAGCGCAAGCTGCAATGCAGAGACAATATAGCACCCGATCTTCGCGGTGCGCATCGGTACGGTAGAACGCATATTACTCACCTCACGCTGTGTATTGTAATACCGAGAGACGGCTTTGAAAACGGACAAAAACGCCTCCGCGCCGAAAAAATAGGCACGGAGGCGTTTTTGTCTAAAGGCTCCTGCGGAGGCGGCGGCTCAGCCCGTTTCCTGCGCAGCCTTGGCAAGCTGCTGCGGCAGACGGCCGACCGGGATCTCCTTGAGCATGGTGCAGATGCGATGGTAGCGCGCGCGGATATCGTAGCGCATGGAGTCGTTCAGCCAGTCCATGATGAGGCCATAGAGCACGCACTTGAGCAGGAACACGAGCGCCTGCTGATCCTCGGGGTCGATCGGGGCGCCGCGGAAGCGCTGCTCCATGTAGCTCAGACTGGCATAGTCGCAGATGCGCGAAAGCTCGCGCTCATAGGTCTCGCGGCTGCCGGAATTGCAGATGTGCAGCACGGCGCGCCGGTTTTTCACGGCGAAATCCACCGCCGCGTCCAGACAGGCCTCCACGGACTGCTCGCGCAGCCCCTCGGCCAAAATGCGGTCGGTGTTTTCCTGAAGGATCTCCACGACCAGCGCCTGAAGATCCTGATAGTGGTAATAAAACGAGTTGCGGTTGATGCCGCAGTCCTCCACCACGTCGCGCACCGTGATCTGGCTGATCGGGCGCTCGTTGAGGAGCTTCAGGAAGGATTCCTTGATCGCTTTTTTCGTGAATGAGGGCATTGCTACCTTCCTTTCAGGGTGTTTCGTCGCCGCAGGTCTGCGCGACGATATAGCGCGGACGGTCCTTGATCTCCTCATAAATATTGCCGACGTAGTAGCCGATGATGCCGAGACTGATCATAATCAGGCTGCCGAGGAAAAGCAGCAGAATGATGACGGTCGTGAAGCCGCCGAGGGCGACGCCCATGATCTTCTGGACAATGGCGATCACACCCATCACGACCGAGACGATCAGCGCGAGCACGCCCATCACCGTGACCAGATGCAGCGGCACGGACGTGAAGGCCGTGATGTTCGACACGGCGTATTTCACGAGCGACCATGTCGACCATTTGGAGCTGCCTGCGGCGCGTTCACGCACCTCGTAGCTCACCTCGCAGGTGCGGAAGCCGACCCACGACGACAGCGCCCGGAAGAATGCCCGCTTCTCGCGCATGGTCAGAATCACGTTGACCGCCTTGCGGTCGAGCAGCTTGAAATCCGACGCGCGGGACATGTCGATTTTTGTGGCGCGGCTGATGAGCGAATAAAACACCTTGGCGCAGAGACGGTGCACGGCGCTCTCCTGACCGCGGTCGGCCTTCACGCCCTCCACGATCTCGTAGCCCTGCTCCCACAGACGATACATCTCGACGAGCTTTTCCGGCGGATGCTGCAGGTCGCAGTCGATCACGGCGACGCATTCGCCCTTCGCGTGCTGCAGACCCGCGAAGATCGCCGCCTCCTTGCCGAAATTCCGCGAAAAACGCACGCCGCGCACGCTTGCGTCGGCTGCCGCAGCAGCCTGAATGCACGCCCATGTGGCGTCCTTCGAGCCGTCGTCGACGAAGATCAGCTCGTGCGGGATCTGCGCCTGCGTCAGCACTGCGCCGATCTTCTGCGCGGCGGCCGGGACGGTCTCTTCCTCATAATATGCAGGGATCACTACGGATAACATCGAATCACCTCACGTCATTCTATTTTAACCGGAAAATGAAATTTTGTCAATCGCCCTTGTGCCCGGCGGCGAAAATGTGTTATAATATCGGGTAGAAACCGGAGCGGAGGGAACGAAATGAAGCGTGTTTTGATGCTGGGGACGGGCGGCACGATCGCCTCGGAGATGACGGGCAGCGGCCTTGCACCGGCGCTCACGAGCGAGCAGCTCGTTGCGCAGGTGCCGGAGATCGCCGCGCTCTGCGACGTCACCTGCGAGCAGCTGTTCTCCATCGACTCGACCAACATCACGCCCGACCACTGGCTGCTGCTTGAGGACGCACTCGAGCGCAATTTCGACCGCTATGACGGCTTCGTCATCGCTCACGGCACGGACACCATGGCCTATACCGCCGCCGCGCTGTCCTACCTCGTGCAGAGCTCGCCCAAGCCGATCGTCCTGACCGGCGCGCAGAAGCCTATTCTGTTTGAAAACACCGATTCCAAGACGAATCTGGCCGACGCCTTCCGCTGCGCCGTGTCCGACCTCTGCGGCGTGATGATCGTCTTCAACGGCCGCGTCATTCTCGGCACGCGCGCCCGCAAGACCCGCACGACCAGCTTTCAGGCCTTCTCGAGCATCAACTATCCGCTGCTGGCCGTGCTGCAAAACGGCTTTTTGATGGAATATATCCGGCCGGAGTGCCTGCCCGCACCTCGCTTTTTCCGCAGGCTCGACCCGCGCGTCGGTCTGCTCAAGATCATTCCCGGCACGGACTGCGGTCTGCTGGATTATCTGCTGGCGCATAACGACGCCGTGATCATCGAGAGCTACGGCGTCGGCGGCCTGCCGTCCTATCAGGGCAGCGGCTTTTTCGACGGGATCCGCCGCGCGATCGAGGGCGGCAAGACCGTCGTCATGACCACGCAGGTGCAGAACGAGGGCAGCAATCTCGCCGTCTATGACGTCGGCTTCCATCTGAAGCACGATCTGCTCCTGCTTGAGGCTTATGACATGACCACCGAGGCCGCGCTGGCGAAGCTGATGTGGATCCTCGGCGAGACCAAGGACCCGGCGCAGATCCGCCGCCTGTTCTGCAAGCCGATCAGCCACGATCTGCTCTATCTCAAGGATGAGGCGCAGAACGAAAAATAATTTGGAGAATTGCCGAAAAAACGCTTGACAAAACTGTTTTTCTTCACTATAATCATTTATGCTGTTTCACAGCAAAACCACATGGCGGCATAGCTCAGTTGGTAGAGCACCCGGTTCATACCCGTGTTGTCATCTGTTCGAGTCAGATTGCCGCTACCAGGCCCGTTGGTCAAGTGGTTAAGACACCGCCCTTTCACGGCGGTAACATGGGTT
>URCY01000039.1 GCA_900546415.1 uncultured Eubacteriales bacterium | reverse complement strand
TCAATCTGGAACAAAATCCCTCGCTGACCACTCTTGCGATTGAATCAGAGCTTCCCTTGAAATACGTAAAGGATTCCTGCGATTTCCAAATCTCAATCTGGAACAAAATCCCTCGCTGACTGTTCTTGCGATTGAATCAGAGCTTCCCTTGCAAACTGGGCGAAACGGACGAAAAAAGACGGAATTTTTGGAAAACAGGAGCGAAATGCTCTGCAATGTAAGGAATTTGAACGATGCGAACAAATGCGGAACGGCTGCTGCTCGAGGCGCTGCGGGCGGCGGTGCGGGGGGCGCAGGTCGACTGGCAGACGGTCTCGGACGTGGACTGGAGCGCACTGCTGGAGCTGGCGACTGCGCACAAGGTGCTGCCTCTGGCGGTTCAGGCGGCGTATGCGTGCCCGGCGGCTGCGCAGTGGGACGGCTTTGCACAGGTCAAGAGGCTGAGCCGGATGCAGGTCGCGGGTCAGACGCTGCGCACCGCCGAATTCCGCGAGCTTTGGGGCTTTTTGGAGCGGGAGGGGCTGCGGCCGCTCGTCGTGAAGGGCGCGCTGTGCCGCGCACAGTACCCAAACGGGGCGCTGCGGCAGAGCGCCGATGAGGATCTCTATATCCGACCGGAGGACTTCGCGCGCTGCTGCGCGGCGCTGCGGGAATTCGGCATGGTCTGCCCGCAGGACGCGCAGGAGGAGACGGATTTTGAGATCGGCTGGCGCAAGGCAGGCAGCCCGCTCTACATCGAGCTGCACCGGAGCCTGTTTGAGCCGGGATCGGACGCGCTCGGGGCGTTCCCGTCGCTGTTTGACGGCGCCTTGGAGCGTGCTGAGCCATACGAGGCGGACGGCATGGCGCTCCGCTCCCTGCCGCCGCAGGAGCATCTGCTCTATCTGCTGCTGCACGCCTACAAGCACTTCATCTACAGCGGGTTCGGCATCCGCCAGATCTGCGACGTGGGGCTTTGGGCGCGAAACTACGCCGCGCGCATCGATTTTGTCCGGCTGCGCGAGCAGCTCGAGCGCGTGTATGCCGCGAAATTTGCGGCGGCCGTCCTTGCCATTGCGGAGAATGAGCTGGGGATCCCGATCCCCGGACGATGGGAAAAGGACATCGACTATGAGCCGATGCTGGACGACGTGCTGCGCGCCGGGGTCTACGGCTCGGCGGATCGAAGCCGGCAGCATTCGGCCTCTCTGACGCTGCGCGCCGTGGGGGCACAGCGCACCGGTGGACGCGGCGGCCTCTGGCGCTCCGTTTTTCCGCGCGCGGCCGATTTGCAGCGCACCTATCCGGCGCTGAGGGCGCATCCCGCGCTGCTGCCGTATTACTGGTGCAAACGGCTGGCGGCTTACCGCAGGGAGACGAAGGAAACGGAGGACGATTCCGCCGCCGAGAGCATGAGATTGGCGCGGGAGCGCAAGAAGCTGCTGCGGCGCTACGGAATCCTATGAATGCAAAAAAGGAGGCATACGGCGATGAAAAACGACGTTGTGGACGCGATCATTGAGATCCCATACCGCTCGCGCAACAAATATGAGGTCGACAAGGATACCGGGCGCGTGCGGCTCGACCGCGTGCTCTATTCCGCAATGGGCTATCCGGCGGAATATGGCTATCTGGAGCAAACGCTTGCGCCCGACGACGACCCGCTGGACATCCTGGTGATCGGCACGGAGCCGACCTATCCGGGCTGCGTTGTGCCGTCGCGCGTGATCGGCTATCTGACGATGATCGACGACGGAAAAGAGGATTATAAGCTGCTGGCCGTGGTCGACTGCGACCCGCGCAATGACAACATTCAGGAGCTGAGCGACGTTTCGCCGTTCATCCTCGACGAGATCAAGAATTTCTTTGAGAATTACAAGCACCTGCAAAGGATCGACGTGATCGTCCGCGACTATCACTCTAAGGCTGAGGCGCTGGAGCTGATCGAGGAATCGCGCCGGAGATACCGAGAGCATGTATAAGCAACTCCCGCCCGATGCCGGTTGGCATCGGGCGGGAGCTTTATCGTTTTCTGCTTGGCGTCAGCAGCCGGTGTCCTCGACGTACAGCTCTCTGACGGCGTTGGGGTCTTCCTTGGGCTGCGGATGATCGCGCTTTTCAAAGAATTTCGGGGCGACCTTCGGGAACAGGCAGTAGGTCAGGACATCCTCCTCACACTTTGCCATGCCGGCGGCCTCCTTGCGGTACTGCTCCAGCTCGGGCTTGAGCAGGTCGGCAGGACGGCAGGTGATGACCTTGTCATCGCCGATGCACTTCTTGCGAACCTCCTCGTTGACCTTGCCGGGGAGCTTGCCGTATTCGCCGCGGAGCATACCCTTCGACTCGTTCGGGACGATCTTGTAGCGCTCGCCCATGATGACGTTCATGACGGCCTGCGTGCCGACGATCTGGCTCGTCGGCGTGACCAGCGGGGGATAGCCGAAGTCCTTGCGGACGCGCGGCACCTCGGCCAGCACCTCGTAGAGCTTGTCTTCCTTGTGGGCGTCCTTGAGCTGACCCATCATGTTCGAGAGCATACCGCCCGGAACCTGATAAATCAGCGCCTTGGCGTCTGCGCGCAGAACCTTCGGGTCGAGGATGCCCTCCTTCATCATGCGATCGGCGACGCCGCGGAAATGCACGGAGGCCTCGTTGAGCTTATCGAGGCTCAGGCCGGTGTCGCGCTCCGTGCCCTCGAGGGTGGCGACGAGCGCCTCGGTGGAGGGCTGGGACGTGCCGTTGGCCATGGCGGACAGGGCGCAGTCAACGATGTCGACGCCGGCCTGCGCGGCCATCAGGTTGACCATGTCGCCGGTGCCTGCGGTGTTGTGGGTGTGCAGGTGGATCGGGACGGAGACGTTATCCTTCAGCTTGCGGACGAGGTCATAGGCGTGGTAGGGAAGCAGAAGGTTTGCCATATCCTTGATGCAGACGGAGTCTGCACCCATCTTTTCCAGCTCCTTGGCGACATTGACGAAATAATCGTCGTTGTGCACCGGGCTGACGGTGTAGGACAGGGCGACCTCTGCCCAGCCGCCGTATTTTTTGACGGACTCGACGGCCTTGCGCAGGTTGCGGATGTCGTTCAGGGCGTCAAAAACGCGGACGACGTCAATGCCGTTTTCAATGGACTTCTGGCAGAATTCCTCGACCACGTCGTCGGCATAGTGCTTGTAGCCCAGAATGTTCTGGCCGCGGAACAGCATTTGCAGCTTGGTCTTGGGCATGTGCTTCTTCAGGGTGCGCAGACGCTCCCACGGGTCTTCGTCGAGGAAGCGGATGCAGGCGTCAAAGGTGGCGCCGCCCCAGCACTCGATCGACCAATAGCCCATGTTATCCAAGATCTCGCACGCGGGGAGCATATCCTCGATGCGCATACGGGTCTTTGCCTGAGACTGGTGCGCGTCGCGGAGAATGGTTTCCGTAATATACAGGGGTTTCTTTTCCATATTCTAAAATCCTCCTTATGCGAACAGGGCAATCAGAACGCCTGCGGCGACGGCGGAGCCGATGACACCGGCAACGTTCGGACCCATGGCGTGCATGAGCAGGAAGTTGCTCGGGTCTTCCTTCTGGCCCTCCTTCTGCGACACACGCGCAGCCATCGGGACGGCGGAGACACCGGCCGAGCCGATGAGCGGGTTGATCTTCTTGCCCTCCGGCAGGAAGAGGTTCATGAACTTGGCAAGCAGGACGCCGCCGGCCGTGCCGAACATGAATGCGAGGACGCCCATGAGCAGAATACCAAGGGTCTTCATCTCAAGGAAGGTCTCTGCCTTGGCCGTCGCGCCAACGGAAACGCCGAGGAAGATGACGACGATGTTCATCAGCTCGTTCTGCGCGGTCTTGGAAAGACGCTCGGTCACGCCGCACTCACGGAAGAGGTTGCCGAGCATCAGGCTGCCGATCAGCGGAGCGGCGCTCGGGACGAGCAGGGCGACAAAGGCGGTGACGACAATCGGGAAGAGAATCTTTTCAGTCTTGGAAACCTTGCGCAGGTTGTCCATGCGGATGAGGCGTTCCTTTTTGGTGGTCAGCGCCTTCATAATGGGCGGCTGAATGACCGGAACAAGCGCCATGTAGGAATAGGCTGCAATTGCAATCGCACCGAGGAGATTCGGAGCCAGAAGGGAGGTCGTGTAAATCGCGGTCGGGCCGTCCGCGCCGCCAATGATGCCGATGGAGCCGGCCTCATACGGCGTGAAGCCGAGCAGCTTTGCGCCGAGGAAGGCAAGGAAGATACCGAGCTGGGCGGCAGCGCCAAGCAGCAGGGTCTTCGGGTTGGCGATCAGCGGACCAAAGTCGGTGGACGCGCCGACGCCGATGAAGATCAGGCAGGGATAGACGCCCAGCTTGACGCCGAGATAGAGCACGTCGATCAGGCCGAAATTCTTCGAGTCGGAGAAGGCAGCCCAGTTGACATGGCCTCCAGCAAAGATTTCAGAGTGATACATCCCCGCGCCCGGCAGGTTCGTCAGCAGCATGCCGAAGGCGATGGGCAGCAGCAGCAGCGGCTCAAAGCCGCGGCCGATGGCGAGGTACATCAGCACGAAGGAAATGAGGATCATGATGATGGATTTCCAGTCGGCTTGCTTGATGAGCATCATGATACCGGTCTGGTCGGCAAAATTCTCGAGCGCCTCGCCGTTGCTCTGCGCACCCTTCTGGGTCGCTTCGGTGGCCTCAGCGGCCTCGGTCGCGGCGACGGCCGTCTCACGGGCAGGAGCGTGCGCCTTCTCGGCGGCCGATGCAAACGTGAAGCACAGGCAGACCAGAAGCGCCAGCACCATCATGCCGATCGTCAGGCGGTGCAGCTTCTTGTTGTTTTTGAACATAGTAATTCTCCTTTATTTCGACAATAAACGGAGTTACGCGATGGTGCAAAGCAGAGCGGCGGTCTCGACGGAATCGCCCTTGCGGACGTTGACGCCCGTGATCTTGCCGTCACAGGGAGCCTGAATTTCGTTTTCCATCTTCATGGCCTCGAGGATGACGAGAACCTGACCGCGCTTGACGCTCTGGCCGGCCTGAACCTTGACGTCAAGGATCGTGCCGGGCATCGGCGCATTGACCTTCGTTCCGGCGCCGACGGGCGCGGCAGCGGGCTTCGCGGCAGGGGCGGGAGCGGCAGCCGGCGCGCGCTTGGCGGCGGAGGCATCCATCTCTTCGATCTCGATCTCGTACAGAGAACCGTTTACGTTAACGCGATACTTTTTCATAGTTTTGACCTTTCCTCTCTACTTGTTAGGCTTTCTTAATGGACAGAATGCGGATTGCGGAAGCGTCGGTGCCGCTGGCCTCGGCGATCGCCGCCGATACTGCCGCGACAAACTCGGCACGGTTGGGGATTTCGTCATCGACCGCAGCGGAAACGACCTCGGGCGCCTGCGCGGCCTTCTCTTCCTTCTTGCCCATGCCGCGGCACAGTGCGCCGAGCAGGTAGCAAAGCAGGATGATGAGCGTCAGGACGACGAAGACGGTGCAGAGTCCCATGACAACGACAAACCAGTCTTGCATTGTATTCCTCCTTTGAAAAATACTGAAAATATGTTACCAAAGGCGATCAAAGCGGATCGCCCAGTGGCCGAAGGGAAGAAAGCTCACTTGATCGTGAAATCAACGGAGGCGAGCGGCTTGCCGTTGATATAGACCTCGAGCGTGTAGCTGCCGACGGCGCTGATTTTCGAGCTGTTGGCGCGCGGGAGCGGGACGATGCTGACGTTTCTGCCCCACGACCAGAGGTCGTCCCAGACGACGTTGCTCAGCGGCGTGTCGTTGACGATGTAGCCGCTCTTCTTGTCGCGCAGGGCATAGGTGATCTGAACCTCGTCGTCCGAGTCATTCAGACGCGCCAGCTCGAGCAGCAGGACGATGTTGTCACTCTTGGAGAACACGTTGTCCTCGCGGAGGTAGTCATCCGTCAGCTTGTCGATGTTGGCATTGTCGGCGTTGTCGGCAAAGCCGTCCGGCTCGGCATAGAGCGTGAGCGTGGCGTCGTCGCCGTCGACGTTGTAATCCGAGAATGCGGCGGCCTCGTCGGTCTTGACCGTGATCTTGGAATCGCCGAAGATCTGCGTTGCGCCGTCCTCTGGCAGGGCGACGAGGCTGATCTCATATTCGGTGTTCGGGAGCAGGCCGCTGAGCACCTGACTCGTGCCCATGATCGGCTCGCCGTCGGACTGCGGCAGATACGGATCGTGAACGCTGCCGACGGTGTTGTAGTAGATGCGCCAGCCGCCCTCGGGCGTGCCGATGGGGGCATCCCATGTGATCTCCAAATTGCCGTCGCGGTTCATCTCGGCCTTGAGATTCTTAACGAGGATCGGGTTGGCCGGGATGACGATCGTCGCGGGATCGTCCATGCCCTTGGCAAGGATGGAGACGGTGTTTTCAACCGTGAAATCCTGAATCGGGAGCTTGCAGGAGTTCGTCGTGGCGATGGCGTTGAGGATCTCCTCGCCGTTGGCCGTGCAGACGACATTCCATTCGGCCGGGACGTTCTCACCGACCGTCCAGCTCAGGTTCACGCCGTCGTCGACGACGCTGTCGATTTTGAGATCCGTGACCTCAACGACCGGGACAAGCTCATAGGTCACGCTCGTCTCGCCGTCGAGGTAGGCCTCTTCACTGGCTGAGAGCGTGAAGGTGTAGGAGTGGTTCATCTCCAGCCCCGTGACGAGATAGGAGTCGCCTTGGAATTCAAACGGCTGAGAGGGCGTTGCGCCCTCGGCGTCGTTGACATAGGTGAGGTACCAGTCGGCGGGCGCCGGACCCTCGTAGGCGACCTTCACGAGCACCTCGCCCTCGGCGTCGCCGCGGCGCGCGGTCAGCTCGGTGATCCTCGTGGCCTCGCCGGTCGAGGCCTTGATGGTGTAGGCTCCGGCGTTGAGCAGCTTGTGGTAGGCTGCGCCGGAGACGGAGATCGTGTATTCCGTGTCGGCGGTCAGGCCGCTGAAGGTGAACTGCTCGCCGCTGCGGGTCGGCTCATAGGTGCTGCCGTATTGGTCGGTGCAGGTCAGAACGAAGCGGTTGAGCGGATCGTTCGTCGAGAGCTGGACCGTCAGGGAGGTCGGGCGCATCTGCACGATGTTGATCTGCGTGATGTTGACCAGATACCATGTTAAAATGAAGTAGACGGCGCCGCCGATGGCCAGCAGCAGGGCGGCCAGCGTGCAGATCAGGCCGACTCTGCGGCGCTTTCTGGGCGGCTCGTCGTCCTCGTCTTCCTCGTCGTCCTCTTCCTCCTCGTCGTCATCGACGTAATCGTCCGACGGCTGCTCCATTTTCAGCGTCAGCGAGTCGTCTGCGGGAGCGGGCGCGGATTCGACTGCGGGAGCAGGGCCGACCACGGCGTTGACCGAGGCGATCAGATCGTCGATGTCGTCCGTCTCGCGCTGCTCCGGCTGCTCGGCCTCTTCCGGCTGCTCGGCCGATTTGGACTGCTCGGCCGACTTGGGCTGCTCGGGGACGGGCGCTTCGGCGCTCGGGGCGTTCTCCGGTGCGAAATTCTTGCGGAAATTCTCGTCGAGCTGCTCGACGTCGGTCATGCGCACCGGCTCCTCGGCAGGCTCGGCCGTTTCGGCCGGCACGATCGGCTCGTCCGACGCGACGATCGGGGGGATGACAAGCGAATCGGCCAGCTCGTTGCGCTGCATATACAGCGTGAGCGCCTGCTTCAGCTCCTCCGGCGTCTGATAGCGGTCGTCGATCTTGAAGGAGCAGGCCTTCTGGATGATGCCCGCAAGCTCATAATCGGCGTAGATCGGGGTCGGCATGGGCTTGCCGGTCTTGCGAAGCTTGTCCGCCATGGCCTCTGGCGTGCTCTCGTCCTCGAAGGGCACGTGATTCGCGTTGTACACACGGTAGAGCACCATGCCCAGCGCGTAAAGGTCGACGGTCTGATTGACGCCCGCGCTGATGTCGGAAAGCTCTGGCGCGGCGTAAGACCCGACGTATTCCTCGGGGATGCAGGAGAACTTCAGATCCTCCAGCGCGACCAGACCGAGGTCGCCCAGCACGAACTTACCGCTCGGGAGCAGGTAGATCGTGTCCGGCGTCAGGTTGCCGAACAGATAGCCGTCCTCGCGGCAGGCGGCCAGTGCGTCGCACAGGTCGATGCCCATGTTGATCGCGCGCAGATTCGTGATCGTTCGATCCGCAAGAATGCTGCTCAGCGGAACGCACAGCGGACAGAGTATGTAGATGTCATACCCGATCTCGCCGTTCTGCTTTTTTTCGACCTGATAGCCCTCGAGCGCGACGAAATGACCGTCCTCGGCGAGCTTCTTTTCCTGCTCCAGCTCGGCGCGGATCTCGTCGACCACGCGGCTGTAATAGTCCTGCACGGCCTTCTCGTCGGCATAAGCGCCGGAGAGGATCAAGGCCTGCGCCTTGCTCTGGGATTCGGGGACGGAGAGCAGCTTCAGCACAAACCGATCCTCGGTGTTCTCGCGTTTGAGAATGATATGTTCATGACCGGCGGAGTCCGTCTCGGTTCTGACAACTGTCATGTGGTCCAGAAGGGGAGATACCATCCTGAATTCGGACATTCTATAAACGCCTCCTTAAAAAACTCAACTTCTCACAACTATATACTATGACATTTTTTGAAAAAAATCAATAAGATTCTTGCCATATTCTAAAGAAAATGATATGATAGGGAAAACTCGCCCCGAGATGCGGGCGCGAAAGGAGCATTTGGCGCAGCCTTGCGCGGAGAATATGGAGTTAAAAGTCGTTTGCCGCTATTGCGGCACAGTTTATTCTGCCGATGAGCCGTGCTGCCCGCTTTGCGGCGGGGATCACAGTATGCCGCTTGAAGATGCAAAGAAGGCGGAGCTGACGGGTCTGACGGAGCAGCCTGCCGAGGAGAAGCCAACGGAGGAGCTCGAGCAGACGCCCGGTACGCCGGATGAGCAGCCGCCGGAGGCGGAGAAAAAACCGAAAAAAAAGAAACAGAAGAAGCCGCAGACCGAGCCGGAGCAGCCGGAAAAGAGCGGCAGGGGCTTCCTGCTCGCGACGGTGCTGTTTTTGCTGATGACCGTGGGCGTGATGACCTATTTCATCGGCGATCTGCTGGGCTATTGGCCGGGCTTGGAGGACAAGCTCAAGCATGAGATCGTCTATCCGAACACGGACGCCACGGAGCGATGCGAGCAGCTGGAGCTTTCGCCGAACCGCATCGATTTCAGCGAGCTGGGGCAGGCGCGTGAGCTGAAAATCGCCATCAACGGCGACTGCGGCGAGACGGTCTATTGCAGCAGCGAGAACGAATCCGTCGCAACGGTAAGCGTCGAGGCGCGGACATCGACGGAGGCCGACATGAAATACGTCGTGTTCACGATCAACGCGGCCTCGCCCGGCGAGACGTCGATCGTTGTGAGCTGCGGCAAGAAGAAGGCCTACTGCACGGTGATGTGCGATTTCGAGATGCCGACGACCACCGAGGAGCAGCCCGAAGCGCTGCCGAGCGACTACAAGCCCGAGCTGAATTATTCCAAGGATATCATCCTGACCGGCGAGGGCGCGCAGAAGCAGCTCGAGGTCATCAATCTGGTGGACGGTTACTCGGTCAACTGGTCGACGAATGAACCGGACGTCGTGACCGTCGATAAGACCGGCCTGCTGACGGCGGTCGACGAGGGCACGGCAACGATCGTGGCCGAGGTCGGCGGCAGGACGGCGCGCATCAACGTCACCTGCGATTTCAGCGGCGACGTGGAGGGCACGGCGCATCTGGAGATCACCGATGCGACGGTCAGCGTGGGCGAGAGCTTTATGCTCTACCTTTATAATGACTTCGGCGAGCATGTCGAGGGCGCAACCTATCAGGTGATTGACCCGTCCGTCTGCTCGATCGACAACAACGAGGTCGTTGCGCTTTCACCGGGCACTACCGAAATAGTGATTACCTATAATGGCGTAGAATATACCTGCATCGTCCGGGTGCAGTACTGATTCCGGAAGATTTCAACGGGCAGACCTGTTGAAGCCCCCGAATGAAGGAATAAAATAATGGCAGACACGTTTTCGTGCCTGCCATTATTTTATTCCTTCGGCTTCAGGCTTTGGGATCGGGGTGCTGCTCCGGTCGTCCCGGAGCGTTCCTTATCAGAGAATATCGACGAGCTTGGTTTTCATGAACCGGGCGTTGAGCTTCTGGAACGTTCCGGTAAGCGGGGTATATTTGGCGATCAGATAGCCGTATTCCGCGACGGCGATGCCGGCGGCCACGTCCAGGAGCACGTGCTGCCTTGTATAGAGCGTCGAGAGGAAGACGAGGATTGAGCCGACGGTGCAGACGATGCGCGTGAAGACCGGGCGGCGCAGATTTTTCGTGTCATAGAGGAAGCGCGTGCCGAGCCACGCGACGAAGCAGTGGATCGAGGGGAAAAGGTTCGTCGGCGTGTCGATCCAATAGATGAACCGCATCAGAAAGCCGGTCGCGCCGCCGGTCGTGACCTCCGGCCGGACGTTGAAGGTCGGCGTGATGACGAAGCAGAGGAAGCAGACAAGCTTTGCGACGAAATCCGCAGCGGCAAGGCGACAGGCGCGCTCGGGGCTTTCGCGGGCGACGGTCGTGTATTGATAGACCCAGAAGAGGAAGGTCGCGATGTAGACCCAGATCCAGCCGGGGCGGAACGGGAACTGCACGTCGAGCGCGCTTGTCAGGTCATAGGAGCGGGCGGAATGCAGAAGAAGCTGGATCAGCTTGGGGAGCTGATAGGCAAACAGGTTCATCAGACCGGTCGTGGCGAGCGGGAGGATCGCATAGATCGGTATAAAGCGACGCCAGTTGCGTCGGAGCATAAAAAATCACCTCGAACAAAAAATGTCGAGGTGATTATAGCATAGAACCGTTTCAAATGTCAACATCTGTCTGAAACGGTCGATCAGTTCATGAAGCGCTGGGAGAAGCGCGTGAGGATCGCGGCGACCTGCGCACGGGTCGCCGTCTCCAGCGGCGCGAGGCGGCCGTCGTCGACCGCGCCCAGCAGACCGCTCTCCACCGCCCACGAGCAGGGCGTCCGGGCGGCCGGACTGACGGAATCGCCGTCGGAGAATTCCGCAAGATTGCCGCTGTCGCGCACGGTGCGGCCGGTGTACATCGCGTAGCGGCCGAGGCAGAGCGCGATCTCCTCGCGGGTGATCGGTGCGTCGGGGCAGAAGCGGTAGTCCGTGTCGGCGGCATGGGTGACGTTCCATAGCTCGGCCCATGTGACGGCCTTGGCATACCAGCTGTCGGTCGGGACGTCGTCATAGATCTGCGTGGCCAGCACGCTCGGCGAACCGGCCACATGCCAGAGCGCCGTGATGAACGCTGCGCGGGACATCGTCTCATCCGGAGAGAAGCTTTGCTCGTCGGTGCCGGACATGATCTGGTTTTTCAGAACGTAATCCACGCTCTCATGGTACCACGCGGCCTTGTCCACGTCGGTGAGCCGGCTGCTGTAGCAGACGTCCTCGCGGAAGGTGACGGACAGCGTGCAGTCGGCGGTCAGCCGGCTGAGATAAAGCAGCTCGCCGCGCCGGAAGACTGCGGCGGCGTCCGCCGGCTCGACGGAAAAGCCGTCCATGCTGTAGTCCTCCTGCGGGCGCACGGCGTAAAAGCTGCCCATGCACGCAACGCTGCCGCCTGCTCCGGCCTGCGTCTGCACGGCGAAGCTCTGCGTCTGCCGGACGCCCGCGAGCGGGACGGAGAGCGGATAGTTCTCCACTGCGCCCTGCTCCGGCACGCGCGGATCGGTCTGCCCGAGAGATTCGGGCCGGGTGTAAAGTCCGTCGGCGCAGAAGCGGCTGATCGTTACGCCCGTGCCGCCGATCGTCAGCATGGTCATGGTCAGCGTGGCGTTTTCGGTGCTGGCGGAATAGCCGATGTAACCGGCGTTGAGATAGGTGAAATTCAGCGCGTGGTCGTTGCGCGAGACGGCGTCGTGGCCGTCAAAGTTGATGTCCAGCGTCTGGCCGCGCGCGACGTAGTTGACCGCGCCGCCCCAGCCGCTCTCAAACTCCGCGCCGGTATGGTCGTGGCCGTAGATGTAAAACAGGTTCAGATTCTCGCAGGTGTCGTTGATCGCGCGGAAGATCAGGTTGGCGTAGGTGTTGTCCCGGCCGTCATAGCGCGCGGAATAATGCAGCGGCAGATGACTGAGGAAGAGAATCGGGCGTTGCTCGCCTTGGTCGGCGAGCGCCTGAAGATCGGCGCGGATGCGGTCGGCCGTGGCCTGCACGACCGGCAGCGACGTTTCGTCGACCTCATAGGTCGGAAAGCTGTCCTCGTTGACCACGTAGACCAGGTAGGCCGCGTCGTCCGAGACGGGCTGAAGGCCGTCGGCCGCGAGCTGCGGCGTGTCGGCGGGGTCATGGTTGCCCTGCGTGAAGAGCGGCGGATGCGCCTCGGCATAGCCGACGCCGAAGAACGCGTCGAGCTGCTGCGTCAGGTAGCCTGCGCCCTCCTCAGAGGTGTTGAGGGTGCTGCCCTCCTCGACGGGGGCGTCGGCCGGGTGGTCGCTGTAATCGCCGACAAAGCAGACGGCGTCCGGCAGTTCGCCGGAAGTCGCCACGGCCTGCAGAATCGCGCGCACGGCCTCGGCACGCGGCTGCTCGTCGATCGGCGTCTGGTCATAGAGCGCAGGATCGTCGCCGCAGGCGTTTTGAAAATCCGAGCCGAGCAGCACGCGCACAGGCGCGGCATCGGCGCGCGGCGCGGTCAGGCCGCTCGACGAGAGCAGCAGACAGAAGGCGGCGAGGATCGCGGTGATCTTGCTCATGCGCGCTCCTCCGGATGTCCGCCCGCAGGCTCGTCCTTCTCGCGGAAGGCAAACAGCCGCTGACCGAGGTAGTTCAGCACGACGAACAGCCCCATGCCGACGAGCATCGCAACGTTGTCGCGCAGCTTCGGCGCAGCTCCGGCCAGCAGCCAGAGCACGAGCCGCTTCGCCCCGCCGTAGGCAAGCAGATAGCACACGGTGATGTTCAGCGTGAAGCGCAGGATCGGCCTCCAGCCGCGCTCATGGTTGCGGAAGGTGAAGTATTTGTTCAGAAAATAGCTCAGAATGCTGCCGAAAAAGTAGTTCGCGGCCGAGGAGATCCAGTAGCCAGTGCTGCCGTAGGCATCGAGCCAGCAGTTATACAGCACGAACATCAGCGTCGTGCCGAACAGAGTGTTCACCACGCCTACGATCAGGAAGCGCAGCATTTTGGCGTCAAACAGTCCTTTGATCTTGTTCCACATAGTGTCCTCCGAAGGTTATTCCCAGCACGTCCAGACTGCGCCGGAGCTGGAAACGGTGAAGATCGGCCTGCCGTCCGTGCTCTCGTAGCAGAGCACGACGGTCAGCCTGTCCATGGCGAGATTCGCCATGACGTCCAGCCGCAGAAGCTCGGCGGCGGACTGATAGGTCTGCGGCGCGGTCTCGTCGCAGTAGATGCTCGCGCCGCTCTGCACGGCGGCGTCATAGCTGAGCGCGGACGTGCGCGTGACGGTCAGCGTGGCGCTCTGCGCGTCATAGGAGCAGCCGTATTCCGGCCAGCTCTCGCGCAGATAGCCCTCCACGGCGCTCTGCGCCTGATCCTGCGCGGCCGTGGTCGGGCGGTCGTCTGACGCGGAATAGAGCCGGACGAAGCGCACGCACAGCCAGACGGCCAGCGCCAGCAGCAGCACAAGGACTGCGCCGAGCAGCAAAAATATCGGTTTCTTTTTCAAATTGAATTGCGCACCGCCTTTGTGGTTTCATCCGGACGCCGTGTCAGATTTTGCCGCAGATGCACAAAGCGGGGCGATTCTTGACAGGCGCGGCGGATGATGCTACAATAGTATAATAAATGCACCCGGTCTGTCCGGGGCGCGGAAAAGAGGAGCGGAATGAACAAAGCCCTTGCCTGCTATCTGATCGGCATGAATCTGCTCGGTCTGATCCTCATGGGGACGGACAAGTCGCTGGCGCGGCGGCATAAATGGCGCATCGCCGAGCGCACGCTCTTCCTCACGGCCGCGCTTGGCGGCGCGTTCGGCTCCTGGCTGGGCATGTATCTGTTCCGCCATAAGACCAAGCACTGGTATTTCGTCGTGTTCATGCCGCTGCTCAGCGCGGCGTGGGGCGCTGTGATCTGGCTGATCTTTTTCAGCTCCTGAGCTTGTGACGCGTGCCGTCCGGCTCGACGATCACGGTGTTGTCGAGCTGTGCGGAGAGGTTTTCGCGCACGGAGGCGACGTAACGGCTGCGCAAAGCGGCGCGCTCCTGCGTCTCCTCCTCGGTCAGCCCCTCGGTCTTGGCCTTTTTGGCAAGCTCGTTGATGCGGGCGATCACTTCCTGCATGGACAGTTCCTGTATTGTCATTTTTTATCATCTCCCGACACCATCATAGCGTATTTGCGCCGATGTGTCAAGAACGGAGCGACTATGAATTCCATGGAATCTGCGATCATCATCGGCGGCGGCGCCTCGGGTCTGATGGCCGCGCTGACCGCCTCGGAGCGGCCGGAGCGCACCGTCCTGCTGCTGGAACGGCAGGCGCGCACCGGAAAAAAGCTGCTTGCGACCGGAAACGGCCGCTGCAACCTCTCGAACCGGCGGCTGTCGCTTGCGCATTACCACGGCGAGCAGCCCGAATTTGCCCGGCCGGCGCTCGAGGCCTTCGATTCCGGGGCGGCGACGGATTATTTCCGCTCACTCGGGCTGCTGACCGTCACGGAGGCGTCCGGCCGGGTCTATCCCGCAACGGACAGCGCCAACAGCGTGGCCGACGTGCTGCGGCTGACGCTTCAGCAGCGCCCGAACGTCACACTGCGCACCGCCAGCGAGGTGATCGGTCTGCGGCGCGAGGCAGCGGGCTTCGCCGTCTGGACGGCGGAGGAGACCTTCTCGGCCGCGCGTGTGATCGTCTGTGCGGGCGGCCTTGCCGGGACAAAGCTCGGCGGCGTCGACCTCGGCTATAAGCTCCTGCAAAGCGTCGGGCACAGGCGCACGCGGCTCTATCCCGCGCTCGTGCAGGTGCGCACGGAGACGGGCTTCGTCCGCTCGCTCAAGGGCGTCCGCTGCGAGGCGGAGGTGGCCTACGGCCGCGAAAGGCGGCGCGGGGAGCTGCAATTCACGGAATACGGCGTGAGCGGGCCGGTGATCTTCGAGCTGTCGCGGAGCATCTCCGTCTGCGGCGGAGGCGAGCTGACGCTCGACCTGCTGCCCGGCTGCACGGAGGACGAGCTGCTCGCGCTCCTGCGGCGGCGCTGCGCGGCGCTTCCGGCGCTTCCGGCCGAGGAGCTGCTGACCGGCATTCTGCACAACCGCCTCGGGCGCAGCGTCCTGCGCGCCTGCGGCTATCGCTTTGACCAGCCGTGCGCGAGCGTGGACGACCTGCCGCGCGTCTGCCGCGCGGTGAAGCAATTTGCCCTCCGGGTCGAGGGCGTGATGGGGATGGACTGCGCGCAGGTGACTGCGGGCGGCATCCGCACGGAGGATTTTGACCCGCAGACGCTGCAAAGCCGTCTCTGCCCCGGCCTTTACGCCGCCGGGGAGGTGCTGGACATCGACGGCGACTGCGGCGGCTATAACCTGCAATGGGCGTGGGCCAGCGGACGCCTTGCGGGAAAATTATTGGAGAACGTATGATTCGGATTCGAGATCTGACGCTTCCGGTCGGGCAGGAGCAGACGTCGCTGCTCTATCTTGCGGCGCAGGCGCTGCATATCCGCTCGTCCGAGATCGCGTCGCTGCAAATTTTCCGGCGGTCGCTCGACGCGCGCAGAAAGCCGGAGCTTTACTGGGTCTACACGGTCGACGTGACCCTGCGCGCCGGGGAGAGCGCCGCGGTGCGGCGCTGCCGCGACCGCAGGATCACGCGCGAGACACCGTATTATTATCAAATTCCGAAATGCACAAGCGCACAGCGGCCGGTCGTGGTCGGCTTCGGCCCTGCGGGCATGTTCGCGGCGCTGGTGCTGGCGAAGGCCGGTCTGCGGCCGATCGTGCTCGAACGCGGCGAGGCCGCGCCGGAGCGCCGCGCCAAGGTCGAGGCCTTCTGGAACGGCGGCGCGCTTGATCCGGAGTCGAACGTCCAGTTCGGCGAGGGCGGCGCGGGCACATTTTCCGACGGAAAGCTCAACACCGGCACGAAAAACGAGCGCTCCCGCTGGGTCTTGCAGCAGCTCGTCAAGCACGGCGCGCAGGAGGAGATCCTCTATGATGCCAAGCCACACATCGGCACGGACGTGCTCTTCACGGTCGTGCAGCGGCTGCGCGGGACGGTCGAACGGCTCGGCGGCGAGGTGCGCTTCGGCGCAAGGCTGATCGGGCTGGAGCAGGAAAACGGCGCGCTGACGGCCGTGCGCTATGTCAGAGGCGGCGAGGAGCGGCGGCTGGAATGCGCGTCGGTGATCCTCGCGGTCGGCCACAGCGCACGCGACACCCTGCGCGCCCTGTCCGCCGAGGGCGTCGCGCTCGAGCCGAAGCCCTTTTCCATGGGCGTGCGCATCGAGCAGCGGCAGGAGCGGATCGACCTTGCGCAGTACGGCGCGGAGCGCGCGCCGTCCGTGCCGCCTGCGGATTATAAGCTGAATGTCCATCTGCCGGACGGCTCGTCTGCCTATACCTTCTGCATGTGCCCCGGCGGCTATGTGGTCGCGGCGGCCTCGCAGACCGGCGGCGTCGTGACCAACGGCATGAGCAATGCGGCGCGCGAGAACGAGAATGCAAACGCCGCGCTGCTGGTCACGCTTGCGCCGGAGGATTTTCCGTATCCCGGCGCGTTCGGCGGGATGCAGTGGCAGGAGGAGCTTGAGCGGCGTGCCTTTGCCGTCGGCGGGTCGAATTATCACGCCCCGGCGCAGACGGTGGCGGATTTCCTCGAAAAGCGGCCGTCGGAGCGGCTGGGCGCGGTGCACCCGAGCTATCGGCCGGGCGTGACGCTCTGCGATCTGCACGACGTCCTGCCCAAGCGCATCACGGACACGCTCGAGCAGGCGCTGCCTGCGCTGGAGGAGCGGCTGACCGGCTTTGCCGCGCCGGACGCGGTTCTGACCGCGCCGGAGACGCGCAGCTCCTCGCCCGTGCGCATCCCGCGCGACAAGACCCTGCAGGCGTCCCTGCGCGGGCTTTATCCCTGCGGCGAGGGCGCGGGCTACGCGGGCGGCATCATGAGCGCCGCCGTCGACGGAATGCTCTGCGCCGAGGCCGTGATGCGCAGCGGCAAAAAGGAGGAGGATCCCAAATGAATGAAAAATGGAACGAGCCGACGCCGGTCCAGCCGACGCTGCGCGAGATCAATTGGAACAACGTCCCGATCTGGGCTTGGCCGGCGCCCCGGCCGGAGCGCGCCCGGTTTGACGCCGGGGTGCTCGAGCAGCGCAGAGCCGGGCAGGAGCAGCTTCGCGCGCAGAGGCTTGCGCGCAAACGTCTGGGCAATGCGAACGGCATGATGCTGCTCTGGCATGTGCTGATGTATGTGATCGTGTTCGGGGCGACCCTGCTCGGAACTGTCGCGGGGAAGCTTGAGACCTTTCAGGGCGCGGGCTACCTGCTCTTCGGCGCCGTCTCGCCCGTGCTGGTGCTGCTGTGGAAAAAGCCGCGCTATTACCGCACGCATGTCTTTGCCAGACGGCGCACCCCGTCGTTTGCCCTTGTGCTGCTGTGGCTGGTGCTGCTGCTCGGAATTCAGGGCGCGGCCGATCTGCTCCAGCGTCTGCTCAGCCCGCTCTTTACGATGTTCGGCGACGGCAATTCTGCGTTGACGGAGCTGGACGGCAGCTGGCAGATGATCGTCTATACCGCAGTGCTTGCGCCGATCGGGGAGGAGATCCTCTTCCGCGGCCTGCTGCTGCGCACGGCGCAGCCCTACGGCCGCCGCCTTGCGATCTTCACCTCCGCGATGTTCTTCTCGCTGATGCACGGCAACCTGACGCAGGGCGTTTTTGCCTTCGGCTTCGGCCTGCTGGCGGCGTATATCACGCTGGAATACTCGATCGTCTGGTCGATCCTGCTGCATACGATCAACAACTCCCTGTTGGCCTACGGCCTGAATGCGCTGCTGCAAACGATGATGCCGGTCGATCAGCTCGTCACGCTTTTGGCGGTGTTCTACCTGCCTCTGCTGGCGCTGATCGTCCTGCTGATCGTCAAGCGCCGCGCGATCGGCTCCTATCTGCGGCAGGAGCGGCCGCTCGGCATCTGGAAGAACGCCTATTTCACCTCGCCTTGGACGATCGTCGCGCTTGTTGTCTTCGGTCTGACCGTGATTTTCAGCCTTGTGTATATGGGAATCTGATTTCCCCGTTGCATCCGGGCAAAATTTGTTGTAAAATAGATTGAATACGGGAGCATTCCGTGGGAACCTCTGAATAAATCGGCTGCGGCGCTCAGCGGGTCTTTCGTCCCAACTTAT
>URCY01000038.1 GCA_900546415.1 uncultured Eubacteriales bacterium | reverse complement strand
GGACATCATCAAGGGGCTGGAATTGCTGAAGCGGCAGAGAGAACGGAACCGGGATGCCCGCTGATTCGTACCGATACGGCTACGATCAAACAATTCGCAGAATAGAGAGAACCCCAAACCGATGGTATACTGATACTGTCGGTTTGGAGTTCTGTTCTGCAAATACAAAGGACAGGAGGAAATGAAATTGGTAGCAGGACATCTGACATTGAAAAACGGCAGGTATTACGCCGTGCTGAATTATAGAAACGCCGGAGGGCAGCGGAAAACGAAATGGGTCGCGCTGGGGCTTCCCGAAAAGGGCAACAAGCGCAAGGCGGAAGCGGAGCTGGCGAGGCTTCGGGCAGAGTTTGAGCCGCCCAAAGAGGTAGGCGTCCTGAGCAGCGATATGCTGTTTGCCGATTATCTGCTGGAATGGCTGGAGATCGCCAAGGGGCGGCTGGCTGTGGCAACATACAGTTCTTACGCCGCAATGATCAAGAGGCCAGTCGGGCCGTACTTCCGCCAAAGGAATCTGACCTTGCGGGAGCTGGAAGCCCGACACTTGCAGATGTTTTATTCCGAAATGCTCAGAAAGGTAAAGCCGAACACGGTCATCCACTATCACGCGATTATCCACTCGGCGCTGAAATATGCAGTCAAGACCGATATGCTGGTGCAGAATGTGGCGGACAAGGTGGATAGGCCAAAGAAAAACAGCTTTCAGCCGGTTTTCCTTTCGGCAGAGGAGATGCAGAAGATGTTTGAAGCTCTCCGGGGCACCAAGCTGGAGCTGCCGGTGCTGGTGGCCGCTTTTTACGGATTCCGTCGGGGCGAAGTGTTGGGACTGAAGTGGGACGCCATCGACTTTGAGCGTGGAACGATTTCGGTCATACGAACCGTTACAACGATTACCGTTGATGGCAAGCAGACGGAAATTGAACAGCAGTCCGCCAAGACCAAGTCCAGTCTGCGCACCCTGCCGCTGATCGGCAGCTTTCGGGAATACTTTTTGCAGGTGAAAGAGGCGCAGGAACTCAATAAGCAGATCTGCGGCAACTGTTACAATCACGAGTATGATGGCTTTGTGTTTGTGGACGAGCTGGGCGAGCGGATGCGGGCCAATTATTTGACCTCGGCATTTCCGAAATTTTTGGAGGACCACGGCCTGCGCCGGATGCGCTTTCACGATCTGCGCCACAGCTGCGCCAGCTTGCTGCTGGCCAACGGCGTTCCCCTCAAGCACATTCAGGAGTGGCTGGGCCATAGCGACTTCACCACCACGGCGAACATCTACGCCCACTTGGATTACAAGTCTAAAATCACCTCGGCACAGGCGATGGAGACAGGGCTTGCTCTACCGGAGGGCGGCGACTTCGGAAGTCGGTGGGGATCGATTGATGTTGGGGAGAACGGATGATTTTCTCTCCGAAAAAGTGAAAGAGCACGGAATTGCCCGTTTCGGAAAAAGGAAAGAGCCTGTAATCGGCTTGATTACAGGCTCTTGATGGCGGAGCGAGTGGGATTCGAACCTCCAAAACATGTCAGATGGTTTCCCATCGTGGTTTACCATTTTTATCTTAGCACTCAATCGCTCTGAGTGCTAACAACTTATATAATAACCATTTCTTTCCGAAAGTCAAGAGGCAAATGTGAATTTTTTGTAGACATTTTTCGACAGCGGGCAGCTCGATGCGGTCAGAGCGCCAGCTCGCGGCGCTTCTGCCGCCGGACGCGGTTGATGTGGCGCTCGAAATCGCCGCTGTTGAGCAGCTCTGTCAGGACGAACTGCTCAAAGGTCGGCACGGTGCAGGAATAGCCGCCCAGCCGCGCGGCGAACACGTCGATCAGCCGCCGCGGCAGCACCAGATAGCCCACGCGCAGCGACGGCGAGATCGTTTTGGAAAACGTGTTCAGATAGATCACGTTGTCGCGGTCGGCCAGCGCGAACAGCGTCTCGGCGGGCTTGGCCGAGACGGAGAATTCCGAGTCATAGTCCGATTCGATCAAAAAGCGGCCGCCGCCGTCCGACCAGCGAATGTATTCATAGCGCTTCGAGGCCGAGGCCGTCACGCCGGTCGGAAAGCTGCGGTAGGGCGTCGTATGCAGCACATCGGCGTGCGTCGCGGCCAGAGCGGCGCTGTCAATGCCGTCGGCCGAGAGCGGCAGGCGCTCGAAGGCCACGCCCGCCGTGCGGTAGACCAGCTCGATCTTCTCATACGACGGCGACTCGATCGCGTAGGTCTTGTCCCGCCCGAGCAGATCGACGAGCAGACCGCACAGATACTCCGCGCCCGAGCCGATATAGATCTGATCCGGCTCGGCCGAAATGCCCCGGTTGCGCGCCAGATACTGCCGCAGCGCCTCGCGCAGCTCCATGCACCCGGCGTTCGGCGGGCGCTCGAGAATGCGCTCGCCGTAATCGCTCAGAACCCGGCGCATCGTCCGGCTGAGCAGCGTGAGCGGGAAGCCGCCGGTCGCAGGCTCGGCGCGCGTCGGCTGCATCGGGCGCTGCGGCGCGGCGCTCACGGCGAAGCCGTCGTCCGCCCGGAAGCTTGCAAAATAGCCGCTGCGCTCGCGCGCCTCGGCATAGCCCTCCTCGCAGAGCAGGTCATAGGCGTGCTCGACCGTGACCGTGCTCACGCCCGTCTCCTCGGCCAGCAGCCGCTTCGACGGCAGGCGGCTGCCATAAGCGAACGCCCCGGCCAAAATGTCCGCGCGGAGCTGCCGGTAGAGCTGCAAATAGACCGGCCGATTGGTTTTATCCAAAATATAGTTCATCTGGTATGATTATTTTCTCCTGTTCTGACTATTTTATATTATCAAATTCATTGTATAATAAGCGCATCACAAATGCAAGGGAGAAAATCACAATGCAAGCAACAACCCGCAAGACCACGGTCTGGCTCTGCACGACGGCCATGCTCATGGCGCTAAATATTGCGCTCAGCTCCTTCGGCGTGCCCGTCCCCGGCGGCCACCTTTATCTGAATGACATCGTCATCTGCGCCGCGGCGCTCCTGCTCGACCCGGTCGGCGCGTTCCTCGTCGGCGGCGTCGGCGCCTTCCTGGGCGACCTGTTCTTCTATCCGACGCCGATGTTCGTCTCGCTCGTCACCCACGGCCTGCAGGCCGTCGCGATCTCGCTGATCGCGCACCGCACGTTCAAAAAGCACCCGGCCGTCGCCTCCGCCGTCGGCGCGCTCGTCGGCGCAGTCATCATGGTCGTCGGCTATTCCCTCGGCCGCGCGTTTATCTACGCCACGCCTGAGGCCGCGCTCCTCAAGCTGCCGTATCAGATCCTTCAGGCCGCCGTCGGCGCGCTCGTCGGCACGCTGCTGGTCTGGAAATGCGGCCTGCGCAAGCTCTTCAACGAAAAACTGATGAAATAATCTGTGGAACGCCCTGTTTCCCGAAAACCCTCGGGAAATAGGGTGTTTTTTCAAAATCGCTTGCTATTTTTAATCCCCAGCGGTATAATATGTTTATAAAAATTGTTCACGGAGGCCAACAGTATGCTTGTTTCGACACGGGGGCGCTACGCCCTGCGCATTATGCTCGAGCTGGGGCGGCATGAGGGAGAGGGCTGCGTCCCGCTGCCCGTGATTGCGGAAAATCAACAAATTTCGGAAAAATATCTCGAGAGCATCGTCTCCGTTCTGGCCAAGGCCAGGCTCGTCGAGGGACAGCGCGGCAAGGGCGGCGGCTATCGCCTGACCCGGCCGCTCTCGGAATGCTCCGTCGGCGAGATCCTGCGCCTGACAGAAGGCTCGCTCGCGCCCGTTTCCTGCCTCGACGGCGACACGAACGCCTGCCCGCGCGCCGGACAGTGCAGCACGCTGCCGATGTGGGAGAAGCTCGACCGCCTCATCAACGGCTACCTCGACAGCGTCAGGCTCTCCGACCTTCTGGGCGAGGATGCAACCAAATTGTGAATATTTTCTAAAACCTATTGACAAAGTATGTTTATGGAATTATGATATAGGTGCATCTCAAAAGAGAAAGGATGAACAACATGCAAGTTTATGCCGACAACGCCGCCACCACGAAAATGAGCCGCGTCGCCATTGACGCCATGCTTCCCTATATGGAAACCGTATTCGGCAATCCGTCGAGCCTGCACTCGATCGGCCAGCGCGCGAAAGAGGCGCTGACCGACGCCCGCGAGACGATCGCCGCCTGCCTGAACGCCTCGCCCAAGGAGATCTATTTCACCTCCGGCGGCAGCGAGGCGGATAATCAGGCGCTGCTGTCCATGGCCGCGCTGGGCGCGCGCAGGGGCAAAAAGCACATTATTTCGACCGCCTTCGAGCACCATGCCGTGCTGCACACGCTGAAAAAGCTCGAAAAGCAGGGCTTCGAGGTCGAGCTGCTGCCGGTCGGCCCGATCGGCACGGTCACGGCCGCGCAGGTCGCCGCCGCGCTCCGTCCGGACACCTGCCTCGTGACGGTCATGTATGCCAACAACGAGATCGGCTCGATCCTGCCCATCGCGGAGATCGGCGCGGTCTGCCGGGAGCACGGCGTGCCCTTCCACACCGACGCCGTGCAGGCCGCCGGGCATCTGCCCATCGACGTGCAGGCGCAGAGCATCGACCTGCTGTCGCTTTCGGCGCATAAGTTCCACGGCCCGAAGGGCATCGGCGTGCTCTATGCCAGGCAGGGGCTGCCGCTGGTCAACGTGATCGAGGGCGGCGCGCAGGAGCGCGGCAAGCGCGCCGGCACGGAAAATCTGCCCGCCATCATGGGCATGGCCGCCGCGCTGAAGGACGCCTGCAGCCGGATGCAGGAAAACGCCGAAAAGGTCTCGGCTCTGCGCGATAAGCTGATCGCCGGGCTTTCCAAAATTCCGCACAGCGCGCTCAACGGCGACCCGGTGCACCGTCTGCCCGGCAACGTGAGCTTCTGCTTCGAGGGCATCGAGGGCGAGAGCCTGCTGCTCCTGCTCGACGCGAAGGGCATCTGCGCCTCCTCGGGCAGCGCCTGCACCTCCGGCTCGCTCGACCCGAGTCATGTGCTGCTGGCCATCGGCCGGACGCATGAGGTCGCGCACGGCTCGCTGCGCCTGTCGCTCTGCGAGACGAACACCGAGGCCGAGATCGACTATATGCTTCAGGAAATCCCGCCGGTCGTGGCGTATCTGCGCAGCATGTCCCCGCTCTGGCGCGACAAGATCACCGGCAAAAAGCCGTTTGTATTCTAAGGAGGTTTCGTTATGGCTCTCTACAGCGAAAAGGTCATGGATCACTTCACCCATCCGCGCAATGTCGGCGTGATTGAGAACGCCGACGGCGTCGGCGAGGTCGGCAACGCCAAATGCGGCGATATTATGAAAATTTACCTCAAGATCGATCACGACGTCATTACAGACGTCAAGTTTGAAACGTTCGGCTGCGGCTCGGCGATCGCCTCCAGCTCGATGGCGACCGAAATGATCAAGGGCAAGCCGCTCTCCGAGGCACTGAAGCTCTCGAACAAGGCCGTCGCCGAGGCGCTCGATGGCCTGCCCGCGTATAAGATGCACTGCTCCGTGCTGGCCGAGGAGGCCATCAAGTCGGCCGTCAAGGACTATTACGACCGCAACGGCATCGCCTATGACGCGGCGCAGTTCGCCTCCTGCGACTCGTGCCCGCACTGTCATGTCTGAAAAGGCACTGATCGCAATGAGCGGCGGCGTGGATTCTTCCGTCGCCGCTTATTTTATGAAGCAGGCCGGTTACGACTGCATCGGCGTGACGATGAAGCTGTTTCACAACGAGGACGCCGGGGTCAGCCGCGCGAAAAGCTGCTGCTCGCTCGACGACGTCGAGGACGCGCGCAGCGTGGCGCATCGGCTCGGCATCCCGTATTATGTCTTCAATTTCACGGCCGATTTCCGCGAGCAGGTCATGCAGCGCTTCGTCTGCGCCTATGAAAACGGTGCGACGCCGAACCCCTGCATCGACTGCAACCGCTATCTGAAGTTCGACCGGCTCTATCACCGGGCGCGGCTTTTGGGCTGCGACTGCGTCGTCACCGGGCATTACGCCCGCATCCGGCGCGAAAACGGGCGCTTCCTGCTGCAAAAGGCGCTCGACCCGTCGAAGGATCAGAGCTATGTGCTCTACGCCCTGACGCAGGACGAGCTGGCGCACACGCAGCTTCCGCTGGGCGGCCTCAGCAAGACCGAGACGCGCCGCATCGCGCAGGAGCAGGGCTTTTTCAACGCCGAAAAGCCGGACAGTCAGGACATCTGCTTTGTCCCGGACGGCGACTATGCCGCCTTCATCCGCCGCTTCACCGGCAAGACCTATGCCGGCGGCGACTTCGTCGACCGCGACGGCAAGCGCCTCGGCACGCACCACGGCATCATCGGCTATACCGTCGGCCAGCGCCGCGGGCTGGGCATCGCCGCCGGGAGGCCGCTGTATGTCACGGCCGTTCAACCCGAGACGAACCGCGTCGTGCTGGGCGACAACGCCGATCTCTTCCGCCGGGAGCTGGACGTGCGCGCGCTCAACTGGATCGCCTTCGACCGGCCGCCCGCGCGGCTCCGCGCCAAGGTGAAGGTGCGCTACCGTCAGACCGAGCAGCCCGCGACGATCACCGTCACGGGCGAGGATCGCGTCCGCGTCTGCTTCGACGCGCCGCAGCGCGCCATCACCGCCGGTCAGGCCGCCGTGTTCTACGACGGCGACACCGTCCTCGGCGGCGGCACGATTGACAAAGCGTGAACGTAAAACGGCATAAAACGATCCCCGCCTCTGTGAAGGCGGGGATCGTTTTATGCACAAAAGTCCTACACGCAGATGTCCGCCGATTGGTAGGGCGCGACGGCGCGCAGGGAAGCGGGCGCGGTCTCGATTTGCAGGCCGATGCGCCCGGCGCTGAAGCAGATCGTCTCAAACGCCTCGGCGCTCGCGTCGACGACGGTCGGAAGCTGTTTTTTCATGCCGATCGGGCTGCATCCGCCGTGGACATAGCCCGTCAGCGGCAGCAGCTCCTTCTGCGGCAGCATCGAGATCGATTTTTCCCCGACCGCCGACGCAGCCTTTTTCAGATCCAGCTCCTCGGCGACCGGCACGAGAAAAACATAGTGCGCGCCGGATTTTCCGGTCGTGACGAGCGTTTTGAACACGCGCGCCGCATCCAGCCCGAGCGTGGCCGCGACCTCCGTGCCGGAGAGCGCGCCGCCGTCGTAGCTATGCGTCGAATACGGCTGCTTTTTGCGCTCGAGCTGCCGAATGGCATTCGTTTTGTCCATGTAAAAGCCCTCCTATTGCTCCATGAAGCACTTGATTTCAGGGTATCGGGAAAAGCCGCGCAGTGAAATTTGCTCTTCGAGCAAGTGAAATATGCTGACGCATGTGAAATGCGGGCGAATGCCCGTGTGAAATGGCGCTTCTCAAGAAGCGCCGATGTGGTGGCCCTGCGGGACAGATTAAATTTCTGGATTTGGTCGTTTCCTGCCCCCCGTGCTTCGTTCCGGGATGCCACGCCTTCAACTTTAAGATTGCCGCGTCGGGCATTAAAAATGCCCTCCTCGCAATGACAAATTTTGTAGGTTTTTTGGAGAAATTTGGGCGGATTCAGATCGAAAAGTTTCAAATCCGTCGCGAATCGATACCGCCATAGCGCCCTCGGCGCTATATCATGCGGCCGCAAAGCCGTATATCACGCGCGAGCATATATCCACACAGCCACCGGCTGTATATCAATGTGCGGCATATTCGCCGCACGGCAGCGTCCTCGGTCAGGACTCCGAGGGTGTGTTTTCGCGCTTTTTATCCTCGGTTCGGTCAAGGAAGATCACATAAACGATCAGCGCAAAGCAGCCGACCGTGATGAAGCAGTCCGCAACGTTGAAAACCGGGAAATTGACAAAATCCAGGCAGATCATGTCCGTCACGCGGCTGTTTGCGAGGCGGTCGATCAGATTGCCGATGCCGCCGCCGAGGATCGCCGCGAGGCACCACCACTCGAACGGCTTTTTCAGCCACTGCTTCCAGATCAGCACGACGATCAGCGCGACAAAGAGCGCCATCACGCCGATGAACAGCCAGAGCTGACCGGAGAACATCGACCACGCGCCGCCGGTGTTTTCCACATGGGTGATGTGGAAGATGCCGAGGATGCTGTCCTTCGACGCATAGAGCGGCAGATCGCGCCGCACGAGCCACTTCGTCCACTGGTCGAGCGCGACGATGGCCGCGGCGAAGGCCGCCAGCACAAGGTAAAATGTCGTTTTGCGTTTCATAGTCAAATCCTCTTGAATTTCTGACTTTCCGCGACGGCCAGACGGTCGCAGCGGTTATTTTTTTCGTTTTCGGCGTGCCCCTTGACCCAGTGCCAGCGCACATTGTGCCGCTCGAGCTGGGGCAGCAGGCGCTGCCAGAGGTCGACGTTGAGCGCAGGCTTCTTGTCGGCCTTGACCCAGCCGCGCGCGCGCCAGCCATAGACCCAGCGCTTGTCCACGGCGTCAAAGACGTATTTGGAATCGGTGTAAAGCTCGACCGCGCAGGCCTCCCGGAGCGTCTCGAGCGCGACGATCACGGCCGTCAGCTCCATGCGGTTGTTCGTGGTCTGCGCCTCGCCGCCGGAAAGCTCCTTTTCCACGCCGTTCCACTCGAGGATCGCGCCCCAGCCGCCCGGGCCGGGATTGCCGGAGCAGGCGCCGTCGGTATAAACGGTCACGGTTTTCATTCGTCCATTTTCAGAACCGCCATGAACGCCTCGGACGGCACGGAGACCGTTCCGAAGGTGCGCATACGCTTCTTGCCCTCCTTCTGTTTTTCCAGCAGCTTCTTTTTGCGCGTGATGTCGCCGCCGTAGCACTTGGCCAGAACGTCCTTGCGCAGCGCCTTGATCGTCTCGCGGGCGATGATCTTGCCGCCGATGGCCGCCTGCACGGGGATCTCGAACATCTGACGCGGGATGTTCTCCTTGAGCTTCTCGCAGATCCTTCTGGCGCGCGCATAGGCGTTGTCGGCAAACAGGATGAACGACAGCGCGTCGACGATCTCGCCGTTGAGCAGGATGTCGAGCTTGACGAGCTTCGACTCGCGGTAGCCGTCAAGCTCATAGTCGAGCGAGCCGTAGCCGCGCGTGCGCGATTTCAGAACGTCAAAAAAGTCATATATAATTTCATTCAGCGGCATGAAATAGCGCAGCTCCACGCGTCCCTCGTCGAGGTAGGTCATGTCGCGGTATTCGCCGCGCCGCTGCTGGCACAGATCCATGATGCTGCCGACGTATTCCGGCGGCGTCAGGATGCTCGCGCGGACGAACGGCTCGTAGCTCGCGGCGATGTCGGCCGGGTCGGGATAATTCAGCGGCGTATAGACCTCGACCGTCTCGCCGTTGGTCTTGGTGATGCGGTAGACGACGTTCGGCGCGGTCGTGATGAGGTCGAGATTATACTCGCGCTCGAGCCGCTCCATGATGATCTCCATATGCAGCAGGCCAAGGAAGCCGCAGCGGAAGCCGAAGCCCAGCGCGATGGAATTTTCCTGCGTGTAGCTCATGGACGCGTCGTTGAGCTTGAGCTTCTCGAGCGCGTCGCGCAGGTCGCCGTATTTGCTGCCGTCGGCGGGATAGACGCCGGAATAGACCATCGGCTGGACGGTCTTATAGCCGGGCAGCGCCTCGGCGCACGGGTTTTCGACGCCCGTGACGGTGTCGCCCACGCGCGTGTCGGCGACGTTTTTGATCGACGCGGTCAGATAGCCGACCTCGCCCGCGCCGAGCGCGTCGACCGGATCCATGCCCGTCGGGCGCAGCGTGCCGACCTCGACGATCTTATATTCCGCGCCGGTGGCCATCATGCGCACGTCCATTCCGGGGCGCAATACGCCGTTTTTGACGCGTAAATAAACAATAACGCCGCGATAGGAGTCATATTGGCTGTCAAAGATCAGCGCTTGCAGCGGCGCGCTGCGGTCGCCCTGCGGCGCGGGGACGTTTTTCACGACGTCCTCGAGCACGGCGCGGATGTTGATGCCGTTTTTCGCGGAGATCTCCGGCGCGTCGAGCGCGGGCAGCCCGATGACGTCCTCGATCTCGTGCTTGACCTCCTCCGGCCGCGCCGCAGGCAGGTCGATCTTGTTCACAACGGGCAAAACCTCCAGCCCGGCGTCCACGGCGAGATAGGCGTTGGCCAGCGTCTGCGCCTCGATGCCCTGCGACGCATCGACGACCAGCAGCGCGCCCTCGCACGCCGCCAGCGACCGCGAAACCTCATAGTTGAAGTCGACGTGACCCGGCGTGTCGATCAGGTTGAGGGTGTACGTCTCGCCGTCGTCGGCCTGATAGCGCAGCTTGACCGCGCGCGCCTTGATCGTGATGCCGCGCTCGCGCTCAAGGTCCATCGAGTCGAGGATCTGCTCCTCCATCTCGCGGCGCTCGACCGTGTTGCATTCCTCGAGCAGACGGTCGGCGAGGGTCGACTTTCCGTGGTCGATGTGGGCGATGATGGAAAAATTCCGGATATGATTCAGCTCTGTCATGGAAATTCCAGCCTTTTACGTCTGCGGCGGTGCCGCAGATAGATTGATTCCCATAAATTATAGCACAAAATCCGCGTGTTGAAAAGTCTGTTTTTTGCGCGGCGGCCGTTCGCGGCGCGGGAATTGCGGCAAAAGGTGTAGCAGCAAATTGAAAAAAACCTGCTACTTTTTTTGCTATACCTTTACAAGCCGGATTTCATCCTGTAAACTAGAATCAACGGGCGGTGCGGAACGGAAAGCCCGCTCCGCCCGCCCGAAAATTCAAAAAATGGAGGAATACTATGAAAAAACGATTGCTTGCTCTGCTGCTCTGCGCGGTGATGGTCTGCGCGGTCTTCGTGCAAGCCGCCCCCGGCGTGTTCGCCGAGGGGCTTGCCTATATGCAATGCGGCAAAAACCTGACAGCCGTCCTAAACCTCGACACCGGCGTGATGACCTTTGAGGGAACGGGGGAGTTTTATAAAAACGATGCCGACGGGGACGAGTTTGTGTATTTCAGTACTTGGGCCAATGAACTCAAGGAGGTCGCGATCCCGGAGGGGATTACATACATACCATACAGCTTATTCTCAGGCTGTTTCAACCTCGAGCGTGTCACCCTGCCGAGCACCTTAAAGACGATCGGGGTCTGGGCCTTCGAGTACTGTGACAGCCTGCAGCGCATTGCCATTCCGGCAAAGGTCAGCGCGATCGATTCCTCTGCTTTCTCTTGCTGCACCGGCCTGATGCAGATCGACGTTGACCCGGCGAACCGAAGCTACTGCAGCGATGCCGACGGCGCGCTCTATACCAAAGACAAGGCAACGCTTGTGGCCTTCCCGGGCGGAAGGAGCGGGAGTTATACGGTCGCAGCCGGTACAAGGACGATCGCGTCGGAAGCATTCTCTTATAGTGCGCTCAGCAGCATCACCCTGCCGGATCGGCTTTCGACCATCGAACGTAACGCCTTCGAGTATTGCAGTGTGCTCGTCGGCCTGGTGATCCCCGCCGGCGTAACAGAGATTGCAACACCGATCTGTTCCGGCTGCGAAAAGCTGAGCGGCATCTGGGTCGATGTGGCAAATAAGCATTACGCCAATGACGCGGTCGGCGTCCTGTATTCCAAGGATTTTTCGGCTCTGCTTGAATGTCCGAGAGGTCTCACCGGCAAATATGCCGTGCGCGACGGCACAAGCCGGATCGAATGGTCAGCTTTTGACGGGAGCGCATTGACCGAGGTCGCCCTTCCGGACAGCGTCGCAGTCATTGATGCGCTTGCATTTTACGGCTGTACCGGACTGAATGAAATTGTGATCCCGGCCGGTGTCAAAGAGATCGGTAATATGGCTTTTAACGACTGCGAGAACCTGAAGGCCGTTTATTTCCTCGGAAACGCTCCGGAAACGGTTGGGAAGAAAGTGTTTCAGATGGCCTATTACGATTATGCAACCGATACTTTTAGCGAATTCAACATCCCCGGCCTGACGCTTTATTACCTCGAGGGCGCGTCCGGCTGGACGTCCCCGACCTGGGGCGCGGACGCCTATCCCACTGCGGTCTGGAAGCCCTCGGGCTATTTTGACGTCAAGCCCGGCAGTTGGTATGAGCAGTCCGTTCAGTATGCGACCGAGCACGGCCTGATGAACGGCACGGGCACGAACACCTTCGAGCCGGAGAGCACGATGACCCGCGCGATGCTCGTGACGGTGCTCTGGCGCTACGCCAATGCGCCGAAGCCCGGCGCGAACCCGTTCACGGACGTTCCGAACGGGAAGTGGTACACCGACGCGGTCGCGTGGGCGGCCGAGAACGGCGTGGTCAACGGCGTCGGCGACGGCAAATTTGAGCCGGACGGCAGCGTCACGCGCGAGCAGATGGCGACGATCCTGTACCGTTATGCGCAAAAGGTGGGCATCGACACCTCGAAGCACACCGAGCTGTCCGCGTTCCCGGACGCAAGCCGCGTCAGCGCCTACGCCCGCGCGCCCATGCAGTGGATCGTGGCCGAGGGCGTGATCGGCGGCAGCCGCGAGAACGGTCAGGACTGGCTGAATCCGCAGGGCAACGCTACCCGCGCCGAGGTCGCGACGATCCTGATGCGCTTCATCGAGAACGTCGCGAAACGGCCGCAATAAGCCCCGCCTTGCCGAACGCGCGGCGATCACTCCGCCGGTCGGCAGCACCTTCGCAGAAATACCGGGGACAGACGCTGCTGCGTCTGTCCCCGGCTCTGTCATACTAGGGAACCTCTGATTAAATTGCAAGAGCGGTCAGCGAGGGATTTTGTTCCAAATTAAGGTTTGAAAATTGCAGGAATACTTTGTGTATTTCAAGATTTTCAAACCGAAAAGTTGGGGCAAAAGACCCACTGAGCGCCGCTGCCGATTGATTCAGAGGTTCCCTAGGAAAAGGCGTAGGCCGACCGCAACCGGAGAACGCGTTCGCTTCTTCGGCCGGCTGTGGATAACCTACGGAGCAAGCTCGGCCTGCACATACCGGCGGTCGGACGTGCTCTCGCCGCAAGTCCCCCTGCAAAGGCCGCCCGTTATCCGCAGCGCCTCGCTTCCCACGCGCACAAAATGTCCGTCAGCTCTGTCGGCAGGCGCTTGCGGCACTCCTGCCGCAGCTCCTCCGGCACGCCGTAGAACGCCTCTGCGATGCTGCCGGTGATGGCGGCCAGCGTCATCACCGTGTCGTCGGTGAAGTCGGAGCGGCAGCTGAACAGGGGAAAATCCTTCGCCTTGTAGTTCTTGCAGTCGAACTCATAGGGGCTGCCCACGATGTCGCCCAGAATTGCCCCGTACATATGCTCACTTCCCCCTTTTCTGCACGTCCTCGTCGATGCGGCGCTTCCAATCCGCGCAGAGCGGCCTGTCGGCGCGAACGCTGCAAACGGCCTCGCCGATGACCTCGTAGTTCAGCGCCGTGCCTGCGCTGTCGCATTTGTAGCTCACGGCACGATCCGCGTTGATGCCGAAGCGCGCCGCCTCCCTCGCCGCGTCGATGTTCGCGCCGAGGAAGAGAAATTCCCAGCCGTAGCGCGCCTTCTGCCGCTCGATCATGCGCCGCACCGTCTCGTAATCATAGCGGCGGCTGGCGTTTTCATAGCCGTCGGTCGTAATGACGAACAGCGTCCTTTCCGGAACGTCCTCACGGCGGGCATATTTGTGCACATTGCCGATGTGGTGGATCGCGCCGCCCAGCGCGTCGAGCAGCGCCGTGCAGCCGCGCGCGTAGTATTCCCGCTCCGTCAGCGGCGGGATCTTCTCGAGCGGCAGACGGTCATGGATGACCGTGCATGTATCGTCAAAGAGCACCGTGGAGACCAGCGCCGCGCCCGTCTCCCGCTTCTGCTTCGCGATCATCGCGTTGAAGCCGCCGATCGTGTCCGACGCCAGAGGCGCCATCGAGCCGCTGCGATCCAAAATAAAAACCAGCTCCGTCATAAGAAAAATCCTCCTTCGTTTGATTACGCCATCATTTTAGCGCATCGGAAGGAGGATTCGGTCGCCCGCCGGGCGACATTTATTCGGTTTTGGGATCGGTATCCTGCGCCTGTAAATACCGAATTGCCTGCAGATACAGGTCGTATTTCTTCGGGCGCGCGCCGTTCAGGCGTCGGACGTCGGTGTTGTGCCGGAGATCCGCCAGCTTGACCCTGCGGGCGATCGGGTCCTGCGCCAGCGCGCGGACATAGTCCATATACGGCACGCCCTCGGCGTGGGTCAGCAGGCGGAGCGCCCGCAGAACGGCCTCCGGGAAGCCCGCCCGCGCAAGTGCGTCGAGCGAATACCGGTCGCCGTGATCCTCCAGCACATCGTGCAGCAGCGCCGTGCAGACGGCGTCCTCGCCGTCCATCTGGGTGGCCAGATAGAACGGATGGAACACATAGGGATAGCCGCCCTTGTCGACATCGTCCCGATGGGCGTCATACAGAATCGCGCACGCCCTTTTCACAAGCTCCGAGTAGTACACCGTTATCCCCCCGTTCCCAGCAGGCTCTGGTCAAAGGCGAACAGCGCCTCGTTGATCTCAAAGATGTTGTAATGTTTCCGCGCGATGAAATATTCGACGATGACGTCAAACTTGCTGCTGGCGCTCAGCGCATAGCCCGCGCGGGCGATGAGGTCGCGCGTGTCCGGCAGGCTCAGCTCCAGCGCGACGGCAAAGGCGACAGCCGTCGGCTTGGAGGGGCGATAAGCCGGGTTGCTGCGGATCTTCGAGAACAGCTTGCGATCCACGTTGGCTTTTTTATAGATCTCGGAATCCTTTTTGCCGCTGCGGTCGATGAGCTTCAGCAGCGTCTCGGAAAATCCGGCGTCCAGATGCGCAAGCGCCTCGTCCAGCCCGGAGGCTGCCATGGGCGCGGCCTCGCAGGCGCTCGGCATCCGGTTCTCAGCGACGCCCACCCGGCGCAGCCGCTCCCGGCGGAGGTCGGTGTGCGCGTCGACATAGCGCTCGTCGATGTAGGCGGCGATGTCCGCAAACAGCTTGCCGCCGATCTCGTAGGATGCGCGGTCAAAAATGACGAGATAGACCGTCAGGTCGTTTTCCGCCAAAAATGCGCCGATCGTGTCGACCGCGACGCGAAGCGCCTGATCCTTGGGATAGCCGAAAATGCCGGAGGAGATCAGCGGGAAGGCCACCGTCTCGCAGCCGTGCGCCCGCGCAAGCGCGAGGCTCGACCGGTAGCACGAGGCCAACTGCTCGCGCTCGCCGTGCGTGCCGCCGCGCCAGACCGGGCCGACGGTGTGGATCACATAGCGGCAGGGCAGCCGGAAGCCCGCCGTGAGCTTGGCCTCGCCGGTCTTGCAGCCGCCGAGCACGCGGCAGGCCTCCAGCAGCTCCGGACCGGCCGCACGGTGGACGCAGCCGTCCACGCCGCCGCCCCCCAGCAGGGACTCGTTCGCCGCGTTGACGATCGCGTCCACGGGCATTTTTGTAAGATCGTTGCGAACCAACAGGAGAGGCATTGCAAATCACCGCCGATCAGAATTTTTCAGGCGCCGTTCCGTTTCTGTTTGATTTTCGCCCAACATAACTTGATGAGCTGTCTGTATTTTAACGGAATTTTAGCAAAATTGCAAGCGTGTTTCGGTAAATCGCCCCCGGTTTTTCTTGCGCATACTCCGCGCGGCTGATATAATGAAACCGGCCGGAGCTTTTCGCGCCGCGCGGGTCAGATTTTTCGGCGCGGCGGCGCTCGACCGGCAGGGAATCGACCGGAACGGAGGGTTCGACATGGTTTTTTATTTTTCCGGCACGGGAAACAGCAAATATGCGGCGCAGCGCATTGCCGAGGCGCTGGGTGAGCCGCTGCTCAGTCTGAACGAGCGCATCAAGGCCGGCGACACGACGCCGGTCAAGGTCGGCGCGCGCCTCGTCGTCGTCACGCCGACCTACGCGTGGCGCATTCCGCGCGTCGTGCGCGAGCATCTGCGCAAAACGGCGCTGCCCGGCGCGGAGCAGGTGTGGTTCGTCATGACCTGCGGCAGCGAGATCGGCAGCGCCGACCGGTATAACCGGGCGCTTTGCCGGGAAAAGGGGCTGACCTCCATGGGCACGGCGCAGCTCGTCATGCCCGAGAACTACATTGCCCTGTTCAACGCCCCGCAGCCGGAGCAGGCGCGGCAGATCGTCGCCAAGGCCGAGCCGGAGCTTGACCGCGCCATCGACGCGATCCGCAGCGGCCGCCCCTTTGACCCACCCCGGAACAACCTCTATGACCGGCTGATGAGCGGGCCGGTGAATCCGGCCTTTTATTCCTGCTTCGTCTCGGATCGCGCCTTCCGCGTCGGCGAGGCCTGCACCGGCTGCGGCATCTGCGCCCGCCGCTGCCCCGTCAACAACATCCTGCTCTACGACGGCAAGCCGGTCTGGTGCGGGAGCTGCACGCACTGCATGGCCTGCATCTGCTACTGCCCCACGGAGGCGATCGAGTACGGCCGGAAGAGCCGCGGCAAGCCGCGCTATCATTTTGAGGCGCTGTAAAAACGGTTTGCGGGAAACCAGAGGCAGAAAACGCCGCCGATCTCCGAGGCTCGGAGGTCGACGGCGTTTTCGATTCCTTATGGGTTGTTCAATCGGTCGGCGAGCTGCTCGAGCAGTCCCTCGCAGCCCGAGCGGATGTCGCGCTCGGCCGTTTCGAAGTCGCGCGTGTACCACGGGTCGGCGATGTCATGCGGACGGGCGGTGTAATCCGCCAGCAGGCGCAGCTTCCCCGCCGGGTCGCCGCCGAACAGGCGCTGCATCGCGCGCAAATGCGAACGCTCCATGCCAATCAGCAGGTCATATGCGGCATAATCCGCGCGCGTGAGCTGCACGGCGCGCTTTCCCGCACAGGAGATCCCCTCCGCCTCGAGCCGCTTGCGCACCGGCGGATAGACCGGATTTCCGACCTCCTCGTCGGAGATCGCGGCCGAACGGATGAAAAATTCGTCCTGCACGCCGCGCTTTTCGACCAGATCGCGCAGCAAAAGCTCCGCCATCGGGCTGCGGCAGATGTTGCCAAGACAGACAAAAAGTATTTTTATCATTTGAGATTTCCTTTCTGCAAGACGCAAAGGGATCGTGATCTGCGCCGCGTCTGCTTCTGCGATTTGCGAGGTTCACATAATTTCTGTTAAGACTTCCCGTGCAAAGCAGCTGTGCTTTCATGCTTCAAAAGTCCTGATTGCAATCGGGGCATTTCGTCAGGCATCGCCCGTACCGCACCCGCCCCCGGACGAAGCCGCAGCCCGATTCTGTTCCGCATAATCGAGGAATTCTCGCGTTTTGGACCAATACTTCCTTCCCCAGTTTTCAAAATTCCATTCATCCATATAGTCGTTACATTCATAGTCGATATAAAAGATCCGGTCATCCTTTACAACGAAATTCGTCGGGAAATAATCGATATTCAGGCCTGCTTCATATGCGGCCTTTGCCATTTCGCGCACTTGTGCCAAATACCGATCCAGCATTGCATCGTTTTTTACCAATTCAAATATGGTCGGGCCGTCTATGAATTCCTTAATGAGTCGTTCATTCGGAAGGTCTATGTCCAGCATCCTCGGAATTCTGATTCCGGTTCGCAGGAGCCTGTTATAATCCCTCTGCTCCGCCTCGATTTTGTTGCCAAATGCGTAATATGCACACGGCTCGTGATGGATCTGCTTTAACACACAAAGCATTCCCTCTCGTTCGGCCAAATAGGAATAGCCGCCCTTCCCGTGTCCAAGCAGCTTCAGAATTCCATATTCCTTTTCATTCACGCGCATAGCATCCTCCATGCTCGTACCTCCCGAAATTCAAGCGATAGGAGCGCATCGGCAGCAAGCCGCTTTGCGGCCAAAGCTCACAGAAAAAAGGCCTCTGCACAGCTTGTACAGAGGCCTTCTATGTTGGCGTTACCTATTTTCACAGCCAGTCGCCCGGCAACTATCGTCGGCGCAGATGAGCTTAACTTCTGTGTTCGGGATGGGAACAGGTGGACCCTCATCGCAATCAACACCAACTATTTACTTTTATCGTCTTCAGAGCCGTTCGACTCTGTCAACTTCTTTATTATACCGCGCTTTTCACCTTTGTCAAGCGCTTTTTTTGCCCTTCTCAAAAGAGCTGGTGACCCGTACCGGATTCGAACCGATGTTAATGGCGTGAGAGGCCACTGTCTTAACCACTTGACCAACGGGCCATGTCCTGCGTCATCTATCTTCAAAGCCTTTCGGCTGTGAATGCTTGGTCCGCCCTCACGGACTCGAACCGGGGACCCACTGATTAAGAGTCAGTTGCTCTACCAACTGAGCTAAGGGCGGTTATGAAAAGTCAGAATCATGGAGGTTTGGCCTTTCCCTGACTCCATAATTCACTTTTCTTTTTTGACGCACCCTGAAAACTGAACAAGGGAAGAACGGATCATGATCGGCAACTGAGCCTGTATCTACTGTGGTTGAAACCTCATCGAGATTTCTCAAGCGCTTGTGTAGGTCAAGCTTTCGGCTTATTAGTATCAGTCAGCTTCATGCATTACTGCACTTACACCCCTGACCTATCAACGACATAGTCTACGTCGAGCCTTACCCCTCTAGGGGGAGGAGATCTCATCTCAGGGAGAGTTTCACGCTTAGATGCCTTCAGCGTTTATCTCGTCCATACGTAGCTACCCAGCCGTGCCCTTGGCAGAACAACTGGTACACCAGAGGTATGTCCATCCCGGTCCTCTCGTACTAAGGACAGCTCCCTTCAAATCTCCTACGCCCGCAACAGATAGGGACCGAACTGTCTCACG
>URCY01000037.1 GCA_900546415.1 uncultured Eubacteriales bacterium | reverse complement strand
GGTGCGGCGGAAATGCCGCGATCCGCCGCACTGCCTCGCCTCCACACCCGGCGCGGGATTGTAAAATTTTTCGTGCTTATCTGCGTTTATGCTCATCCGCACGCGTGCAGTTCTACGGGTATCGGGCAATCAAAGCCTAATCCGAAACGACCAGCGCAAACCAGTGCGTGTCCAACTGCTGTTTCTCCAAAACCGTTGGATAAGAACCGCTCGGCTCATGGGTACCATCGCTCCAAACGAGAGAAGCCTCCCGTCCCATGCTCGGAGATGATTTTACACAAAACTGGATCTGATAACTTGATACACTGATGCCGCTCAGCCCTTCATGAAAGAGCGGCTGAGCAACTTCATAGAGCATTTGATAGGTTGTTTCCGGGTATTCCTCTTTGGAAATGATATAGAGGTCATGATACCGTCTCACCGTTACACCATCGTTTTGGTAATCCGATCCAAGCTCTTCTACCGTGTCAATCCAAACGGGATTTTTTCCCGTCCCGATATCGTCTTGCAGCGCGAGTTGTGCCGCTTGAAGCTCCACGCGGTGTGCGTCATAAAACGCGATCGTTTCCTTCTTGTCATCCGCACTCCCCGGCAGCAAAAAACCATACAGCAGAAAGGCCACGAGCAATACCCCAACAACCGACAACAGAATTATAATTTTCCTTTTTCGAGTCATTTTTACGCCTCCCATTCGTTGCCTTGAGCGATCTCGCTTATGCTTTCTTGATTCTTTTGAAACCCGGGTGCGGAGGGGGTGCGGCGGAAATGCCGCAATCCGCCGCACTTCCTCACCTCCACACCCGGCGCACGGATAACTGATTAAAGAAGAAATCAATAATACTGTTGCACTTCCACTTTATATAGCCGCCTTCTGTTTATTTGTCAATATGAACTTCTGTCCCATTAACAGTGATCGTATAGTCCGCCCCAAGCTCATCAACATACGCACAATACGCGTAGTAGGTATCTCCGTTTGCAGCTTGTATACTCGCAAAGCGATAAAATTTGGAAGCACGATTATCCTGAACGATTAGATTCTTTCCATCAAGGCTCGCCACGCATACATATTGATCGTTCGAGCCTCTGTGTTCAAACACATTGATTGACAGATCTCCGCTTGTCTCGGAATAGGCATACTTTATTTCAGGCCCAACACCGATTTTCCAACCATTTTCCGATTTGGGCAGCATCCGGTACTCGTCATCTTCGCTGATTGTTAATGCAGAATGTTCTCCACGAATGATCGCTTTCATTTTCTCGCCGCTGCAATATTTCAAAACCGCCTCCGGTGTCGAAAACGTCATAAAGGCATTCTCTACCGGGGCGAATCCGGCAGCAAAGACCACAGCGGATGCTGCAACCACTGCACAAACTGCCCAAAATCGTTTGTGCGTGCTCTTGGATCTTTTGATCAGCCGCTTACAGCCCCATAACGCCAAAAAGCCCAGTACGATCCGCACGCAAGAATAGGGTGAAAAAATCATAAAACATCTCCAGTGTTACGAGCCGTATGTGTATGTTGGAGAGGGCATCGTTATCCCCGATGTCGCATATGCAACCGCTGCAATAAGAAGCCATACGTTACCGCTCACCTCAGTATTGAGATTCCCGTTGGAGCCCCTCGACGGCAGGGGGCGGAAAATCTTAACCACGTCGCCTTGCTGGTTCAGCGCGTAGAAGTATGTAAGGCTTAAAAATCTCGAAACCGGCTCGCATAAGTTATGATGCGCGCAAATTTACGCATCAATCATTCCGTCTTACTCAAACGGGAGGACGTATTTTTCGAGCACGATCAGCAGGCCGACGAGAAGCGCAAGCCATCCCACGCACACCATAGCGCGAGCGGTTCTTCGCAGCTTGGGAAAGGCCGCCGTCGTGAAAATGCAGCAGGGCGGCAGCAGCAAAGCGATGGCCTGTAAGTCGAGCATGGCAAGGCCGAGCGAGGCCGCAGCGTCGCGATCCGGGCAGAACACCCGGTATTGCACGCCAAAAAGCGCCGCCGAAACGGTTAAGCACAGGAGGCACATTCCCCCCGCGATTGCTCTCGCGCACACGGACGAAAATCGATCCCGCAGAAACCGGCTCACATACACCGTGAGGAGCAGCAGAAGCGGCAGGATGCAGACCGCGAATACCGGGGCGCAAAACCAATAGACCGCGCAAAGCGCCGTCAGCAGGCCAACATTCAGCAGACATGTAACGGTTCGATCCATGGTCGTCACCTCACTTCAGCAGCTTTTGCACGCATTGCCCATCCAAATCGATGTACACAATGCGGCCTTTTGCGTTGCAGGCAAAGAAGCCGTCCGAGTCGAAGCGGTAAAGGCCGTCATAGACCTCCTCGCTCAGCTTTTCCTGCCCGCCGTCGGACAGGCGGACGCGCCACGTCCCGCGCACGGAATCATCGGCATAGCGCTTTGTCTCGAGCACCCCATAGCGCTCATAGCGATCGACCGAAAGATACGCATAATCCGCGCCAAGGTTGACCGCGCATTTCCGAAAAGCGCCCGCGCAGGAAAACAGGGTCTCAATCGTCTCGTCCGGGCGCATGATCTGTAGGATCAGATTGTCCCGGTTGTCGGTATGATAGATCAAAACGCCGCTGTCCGTGGCCGCAATGCGGCAGTTGGAAAAGCCCTGCGCAACCACGGCCTCCGTGCCGTCCGCTTCGCGGATCAGCACGCCCTGCTCCGTTAAGCGATATTGCTTTGCGTCAAATACGACGCTCTGCGTCGGCAGGTCAACGGCCGTCAGACCGTCCGCGTCCACCCGATAGGTCTCGTCAAGCGTGTCGTTCCGGATCAGCAGACCCGCGTCGGTCTCGATCGCGCGGTCTGTCGCAAGCAGATCGCGCGAAAGCGTCCCGACCGCCTCGTCCGTCCCACGCTCGGCGTCATAGCATCTCAGCGTGTTTTGTGACGCGTAGTAAAGCTTGCCGTCCAACAGCGCCAGCCCATGATTCCGATGCGCCAAGCGCTTCACGCCGTCCGATTGCACCGTGCACAGGCGATTTTGGTAAAAATTTCGATAGAGGAAGTCATCCTGCGTGCTTCGCTCGTAAAAATAGAGCTGTCCGCGTTCGCTCTGCATGAGGAATGAGGCGTCCGTCTGCCAAGCATTCGCGATCCCCGCCTCCCCGATCGGAGCACGCCACCCCGAGGGAACCGGAAAAAAGCAGAACAGCCCGATCGGGATCAACGCCCCCAAAAGCAGCAAACAGATCCAAAAGCTTCGTTTCATATTCGATCCTCCTCATTTTATCGCATCGGAATTATGCGTTCGGCTATCATACGACCACGCCGCAATGCTCCGTTCCCGCTCACGGAGTATTGGTATTATTTTTGGTCTTACGCCTCTCTGCTCGCAGGAAAATTACGAAAGCGCCAATCAGAATCGCGTCAATCGCTAATGAGCCAATCATCGAAAGCTTCATATTCGTCCCGCATGTGCACAGCACCACAAGGGATGCGACGAAATCTATGCTTAGAATACAAAGCATCATCTTGTCATTCCAGCTTTTCTTTGTGGACTGATGGTTAAACAGTGTTTTTATAATGTCAAAATAAAATACCCCACCTAACAGCATCAATAAAGCATCCCACCAGCCCGACCAGTTTTTTCCTTCTGTAAGCAAGGAATAGGCAACTCCAATCCCCGCAGGAAGCAGCGTGTGAAATTCGCCCATTTTCAATAATTTATTGATAATGCAATCAATAATACGCGGAACAACAAACATACACAACGCAAAAATTATGTAAACTTGTTCATGTCGTTTCAGTCCTCGTTTATTTATCATAATAGTTTCAATCCCATATCAATTATAGCCTTAGGTCTGGAACGCGAAGCGCGGTCAAACCAGAGCTGTTCGTCAGCTCCGATCGCCTTTACTCAAGCACAACTTGTTCCATACAACCGTCCGACAGGCTGTAAAGAACATACCCGTCGTAGTCTTGATATTGATAATACTGAAAATGATACTCCAAGCCGGAATATTGTGCAAAGCGAACCGTAACCGTGTGCATGGCGGGATTGCCATCGAGCATCATTACTTTTTTATGGCCGCCGGCTGTCGCGTGCGTTTGGAATAGCTGCGCACAAAGATTTGCGTCATCGCCCTGCGGGGCTTGCCCGTCCAGCAGAAATGTCACCTTTGACGTCGGAATCGTCCATCCCTCGGCAAGATAATACCGAACATTTGCGGGCGCATCCGCCGAGTCCAAAACGATCAGCATCGGTGTCTCCGCTTCGGTAGGAAGCTTGCAAACAAGCTCTTGTTCCGGCGTATAACAAATCGGCTCGAGCTTGGATAAATCAACGGAATAATAAAACCGCCCCAACAAATCCGTCATGAAATATCCGTCGGCAGCTTCATCATCTGCTCCGATCGTCGAGAGGACGTCGCTCAGCTCTGCGACCGGAAGGTCGTCATGATTTTGGGCAATTTGATTGTAGAACGTCTTTTCGCCGGAGACCGTTTTTATAAGCTCCGCATCGGTCTGCGCAGCCGTCACCTGCGCTGCATCCGCTGATTGTTCGGTGTTTTCCGAAGCGTGCAATGAGCAGCCGCAAAAGAGCACCACCGCAAGCAGAAACCCGCACACGGTCAGGCATATTGCGTTTCCTTTGAATTTTATCATATTGCCCTCCTAATTGTTTGATCTATTGGTAGATCGTGCTCGTTTTGATTCTCACTTTCCATATCTGCGCCGTTCTGAGGGAAGAAAAATGAGTGTCGGGATAAACTCTATGAAAACTGCACCCATAAAAACTACGAATGGCGGAAATATCACAAGAAGCATCGGCCAACCGACCCCTCTCATAATAATCGCCAGAGGATAACCGATGCAGCACAGAATACCGGAAAGCACATTAAACAAATTGCATAGCCATGCCAGCCACAGTATCACGCCTTTTCGTTGTGCACTCCTGCATGGACGCCACAGAAAGATGCGTGATACAGGCCGAAACTGCTTGATCCATGTCAGAGTACCCTTTCTTTTTTCACGCTTTGAGCGTTTCGGATAACCAAATTCTGCGATAATGCCTACCTGTATGTACCAATTTGCAGCGCAGAGGACAAGCCCGCAAATCAAGAAGAACAGGCCGATAAAGATCGTCTGTGTAATTGTAAAGTCTACCTTTTGCTGCCATAGCTCCCATAAGGAATTGTCCAAAATAATCATGTTGTTCATATGGTATTTCTCTTATTCGATGATCTTTTCTGCAATTTTCGCCGCGCAAATGCGCGTTCCGCGGTGCTTGCGGGAATCGAACGCATACAGTCCGTCCTTCCCGAGGATCAAGCCGCTGCGGTAGGCCTCGTCCAGCCGCTCCACGCTCCAGTCGGCCGGGTCGAGCCGGAATGTCCCCGTGTAAGTATTTTCCCCGTAAAACGGCCACGCACGGCACTCCTCCGAACGCACGGAGAGATAGACCGCATGCGCATCTGCCGCTACGGAGATCGTGTTCTCGTTCGCCTTTTCACCGGTCGGGAACCCGAGACGGAGCGGCTGCACAGTCTGCGTCGGAATGTGGTAAACCTCGCCGCCCGCACTGTTGAAGCCGATCAGCACGAGATCGTCACCATACAGGAATGCCGCGCTCGCGCCTGTGCAGCGCCACTCCGTTTTGCTCAGTCCGCTTTCCTTCTGATAAATATAGAGCGGATCGCCGGCAAGGATCAGGTATTGCGAATTGCCGAACAATGCCGAAACGCGATCCTGCGCGTCGAGCTGCGCCAAAGCCTCGCGCTCCGCTCCGTTCCAGAGCCAAACCGCGTGATCCTCCGTCACATACACAAGCTCGGATGCAAATTGCCCGATCTGCGTAACGTGCTCGTCTATTTTTTCGCATGTTCCGTCATGCACATAAAGCAGCTGATCCGACCGATCGCGGTACGCAATGCCGTTCCGAACCGGGATGGCGGCAACCGCACCGTTTGCGATCGTCTCATTCCCCGACGCGCCCGACCAAGTCAGCCGCCCACACAGATCAAGAGAAGCGACGCCGTCCGAAAGGGCGCGGCTGTCCCTGCCCCGCATTTCGGCCACAGCAAGCTCCGGCGTATGTACCGGTTGGAGCTGCGCAGCCGTTTTCCCGGAAAACCGGTAGCCGCCAAAATAGGCCGTAAGCAGCGACAGCAGCAGCGCCGCAAGCAGCAGGACATTTCTTTTCCGTATCATTTCATGAAAGCCCCCAATTTTTCCATTAGCTTGATGTTATTGTTCGGAATAAAGGAGTATAACCGCAGCTCTGCAATTAATTCATATTGTGATTCTGTAAAGGCATCCGGACTCTGTGCCAATATTCCAATTGCGGCATGCACGCAGTTTTGTGAGAAAAGATTATAATAAATCATTTCTCCCTTTTCTTGCCCCTTATAAATCGATTTCGCATATTTTAGGGAAGCTCTGATTAAATTGCAAGAGCGGTCAGCGATGGATTTTGTTCCAAATTGAGGTTTGGAAATTGCAGGAATCCTTTGTGTATTTCAAGATTTTCAAACCGATAAGTTGGAGCAAAAGACCCGCTGAGCGCCGCTGCCGATTTATTCAGAGGTTCCCTTGGTAAAATTATATTTCTTATTATACAGAAAATAAAATCATTATTTACTATTTTTTGCTCCTACCGTAATCCTTCAATATGATTGTTTTTCCTATAAATCCAAATTCCGGCTGACGACAAAACCAAAGGGAGACAACTTCCTTACGGAGCGTCTCCCTTCGGCTGCTGTTTTTTGTGAAAGACGAGCAAAAAGGTGCGTAAATTACTCAATACTGCTTTTAATAGTTTCCAAGATTTCTTTTTCCGCCTCTTTGCCATACGCATAAAGTGTAACGGTGATACTAGTTCCGTCTTTCAGTTTGAATGTATAGAAAAAACAATCATCAGAAATGATCTTATCACCTTTGTGAAATTTACTTTCAACAGAACTAATATCACTTATTTTGACAACAGTTTTTTTGAAAGACTGTTGTCCGTTTTTCTCTGCGCCTCTTGGGAAAATAACCTTATCTGTATTTATTATCAATGCTCTGCTTTTTTCGGCAAAAAAACAAGCAAAAAATATGACACCCAACAATCCACCTGATAATATAAAGCCAATAGTTAACCCAATATTTTTAACACCTGCAACAGCAATAATAATACCAATCAGCACTACTGCGCCACAAATCAAAGTAGCTATTGCAAGCAACTTTGTTGCTCGGGAAGCATATCTTTTCATTTTGCATTCTCCTTTGCTCTTTTGTAAGATGCGATCAACAGTCTGCGGATGTTGCCGCAAAGTTTCTCCGCATATTGATATGTAGCTGTATCAATTCTCTTGGTTTCATACATTAGTTTCAGCCAATAGCTAGTTTCGTTAGATTCTTTCAATGATATATCGCTTACGCGATATGATATACGGCAAGCCGTATGATATACTCGCTTCGCAAGCATGATATAATATCCGTTCCTCATATGCCCCAGGCATATATCATCGCACGACAGTGCGATATCATATCGAAGATATATCACCCGTTCCACAAGGAACGGATATCATTGAAAAAAGTCACCTTTGTTGGTAGACAAAAGTGACTTTTTTCGTGGTGCGGGCATGGGGACTCGAACCCCAACGCATCGCTGCACGAGAACCTAAATCTCGCATGTCTGCCAATTCCATCATGCCCGCAGATATTCAGGTTGCAGCAAAACAGGCAGCCGAAAAGAAGCTCCGGCCTTCCGTTTTCGGCTGATTCCGGCTTTGCGCTCTCCGTTATCATCCTGCAACCTGTATTTTATCATTCCGCCCGGCGGCTGTCAAGTCTTCCGGTTCCGGGCGTCGGACGGGTCAGTGCCCGTCCGCCGTCCGCTCAAATTTCAGGCCGACCTGCGCCAGCTCGCGGTTATAGGCGTCGACGACCGTCGGATTGATCTGCTCAAGGCGTTCATACTGCCGCGCGATATGGTCGCGCCGGTGGAGCACCGCGTCAAACCACCGCGCCGTCCACATGACCGGCAGCAGCACCGGGAAGCGCTCGAGCATCGGATAGCGCTTTTTCATGCTCGAATAGGGCAAAAACACGAGCCGCCGCAGTGACCTCTGCTTGGCGGCATGGATGTCGGCCGTCTTGGCGCTCTGCCGTGCCGCGTTGGCCGCGTCAAAGGCCTCGCGGATGCCGAACGCCCCGCTCACGAGGATACACTCCGTGATCGTCCGCGTCAGCTCCGTCTCCTGCCGACCGTCGAGCCAGACCGCGACAGTCGCCAGAATGTTCCGGTGGAAGGCCTCCAGCTCCAGCCTGCGCAGCTCCCGTTCCAGATAGGCGCGGTCCAGCTCCGGATAGGCGCGGCGGAACATCCACAGGTCGAGCATATGCCGCAGACCGATGCCGCCGTCGCGATAGTGCTTCGTCAGGTGCGTGAACACATAGAGATACTCGTCCTCGGGGCGCATGGCGTATTCGCACGCCGCGCGGCGCTCGGCCTTCTCCCACGGGTCGCGGAAATAGGCATAATAGTCGCTGTTATAAGACGGAATGAGCCGTCGGTGGAACTCGATGAGCATCCCGTTCCGGTCGCGCCACATCAGCTCGTGATCCGTCTGCATTCCCTCGGCGAACCCGGCCTCGCGCATCAGCGGCCGCAGGCGCTCATACTGCTCCTCGCGCACAAGAATGTCGATGTCGCTCATCAGCCGCAGCTCCGACGACGGATAAAGCCGCTTCAGGGACGAGCCCTTGAGCAGCATAAAATCCAGCCCGTGCTCGGTCAGGAGCGTCCGCACCTGCTCCAGACAGTAGAGCTGATTCTGGTCGAAGCACACCGCCTGCATCGCCCGGTCGGCGATCGGCCGGAGCATCTGCGCATCTGCGCCGCACTTGCTCAGCCCGACATAGAGCAGCGGCAGGATCTGGTGTCTCCTGCCCAGCCGCTCCATCGCGCCGTAATCGACCGGCTGCTCCAGCTGCCCCGCGCACCCGGTCAGCGCCGCCCGGATCACGGTAAAGAGATTTTGATAGGTGCTCAACAAGATTTCCTCCCAAAAATGCCGCGAAGAATGCGTTTTTTCACGGCCAAAAGATTCTCCCGATAAAACAGAAGCTGCACGATCAGGCTCACCGCCGTGCACACGGCGAACGCGAGCGCCGCCTGCAGCAGCCAAGAGAGCAGCGACCCGGTGAAGATCCGGATGTGCATTGCCGCGCCGATGCCGACTGCCGCCGTGAGCGCATCGGTCGCAAACAGCTTCAGATAATGCGTTTTCCTGACAAAAACGATGTTGCGCGAGAAATAGATCATCTCATAGACGACGAAGAACGCCGTGGCCGCGACCGTTCCGAAGGCCACGCCGATCAGGCCGAAGCGGAACACACAGACGATCGAGAGCGACAGATTGGTGACCGCCTCGATCAGCGACGCCGCCTGCGTCTGCCGGTAGTGCCCGGCCGCGCGAATGAGCGTATAGTTGCAGTTGCGGATGCTGCTGAGGAAATACGCCAGACAGATCAGCACGGCAAAAAGCGGCGCCTCATAGTCCGCGTCGGTGATCTGCGCGGTGTAGACCTTGACGAAGGGCACGATCAGCAGCCCCGTGACCGTGAAGAGCAGCGTGCTCACCGTGTGGACGCACCAGTCATACAGCGTGTAAAACCGGCGCAGCTCCTGCTGTTCGCCGCGCGCGAGCATGTTGCCCAGCAGCGCCTGCACGCCCGTTGTGGCCGCCGTGATGAGCTGCTTGATGCAGTTCGTCACGAGCGTATAGACCGAATAGACCGACACGTTTTTCAGCGTGGAGAACACCGTCAGAACCATCACGTCGGTGTTTTCATAGATCATATAGGCGATGTGCTGGATGATCCCGCTCGATTTCTGCGGCACGACCGAACGGTCGACGGCCACGGTCAAATCAAGCTCATAGTGTTTTTTTACGTAAAGGTACAGGAGCAGCGGACGCAGCAGATAGATCAGCGAGGTCGCCAGCTTCACGAGCTGGATGGGCGCGCCGCAGACCATGAGCGCCACGCTGACCGCCGTGTTCACGAGCAGTGTGCTGCCGTTGACGAGCAGCTGTACGCTGGATTTCTGATCGGAGTTCAGCAGCAGCTGATAGGTGATGCCGATGAAATACTGCCCGAGCTGGGAAATTCCCATCGCCGCGATCAGCGTCGCCGTGAACCAGTAGTCGAACGTGTGATTGATGAGCGTCGGATAGATCGCCAGCAAAACCGCGATATAGCCCGTCAGAATGCAGCCGACCACCCGGAAAAAGCGCTTGGAATAGGCAAAGACCCTGCTGATCTGCGCCGTGTCGCGGTCGGCCAGCGGCTTATAATACGCCGAGGAGACGACCGCGCTGATGCCGAGATCGCAGATGTTGATGAAGGACAGAAACTGCGTGATCGAGCTGATGAGGCCGTTGACCTCCGAGCCGTAAAAATACAAAAAGCAGCGCGGCAGGATCAGGCCGGTGACGATCAGGATCACCTGATAGACCAGCGCCAGAATGGAGTTCCATTTTAAGCTTCTATACCTTGTGTTCATTCGGTTTCAGATTCCTCCGATTCTCTGCGGCATAGCGGCAGGCGATCCCGAGCATGAGCGTCACGAAGCAGCTGTTGAGCGTCGATTCGGTCAGCCCGTTCACCAGCAGCACGCACAGGGCAACAAAGACCATGCGCTGCTTGAGATCGTTCATGTTCAGATGCTTCACGGTGTAAAACAGCAGCGAGCCATACAGCAGCAGCCCGATCACGCCGCTCTCCAGCAGGATCTCCAGAACGAAATTGTGCGCCTCGTAGTTAAAACGGTACATGCCAAGCGAGTTGATATAGCGGATGCGCGCGCCGCGCCCGACGCCGATCAGCCAATAGCGCCCGATGTAGCGCTTGACAGTCTTCCAGATCGACATGCGGGAGGTCAGCGTGCCGTCCTTGCCAAGCAGCTCGGTAAAGCTCAGCCAGAATTTCGATTCCAGCAGCGTCTCCGAAAACAGGATCAAAATGGCATAGAGCGCGAGGATCACCGCAATATAGACCCACTTGGGCGGCTTGAATTTCACGGCCAGCAGCAGCAGGATCGCCGCGACCGCCGTGACCACGACGCCCGTTCCGCTCGAGCCGACGATCACCGAGAGCAGGCACAGCCCCAACCCGACGGTGCTCGTCCAGCGGAGTTTTCCGTATCGCTCGATCGCCTGAAACAGGATGAAAAACGCGCCGGGGATCAGGAAAATGCTGAGTCCGTTCTTGCCGCTGATAAAAAACATCTCGTTCTCGTCCCCGCTGCGCAGAAACAGCCCCGGCAGATTGATCAGCACGAGCGCGATGACCAGCACGGCCAGCGCCTGCAGGAGCTGCGAATAAAAGTCCGTTTGCAGCAGCAGAAAGAGGAAGACCGACATCAGCATCACGACCAGGATGCCGAGGCTGATGCCGCTGTGCACCGCCGTATTCACGAAAACAAGTCCCTGAAACAGTGTGAACAGCACGCTGTAAAGGTTGATCCGGATCTCCTCTGCCATATAGACCACCAGCGCGCCGGTCACGAGCATCGAAAAAAACTGCCATCCCTGGTAGACCGATGTGCCCATCGCGCTCCGGATGCCCTGGACGCTCAAAAACGGGAGGATCAGCACGATCCAGATGAACACAAGGAGCTGTCTGTTTCTTTCACGGATTCGATTCAACTTTTTTCTCTCCTAAGCGCCCTTTTCAGCGCGGTTTTTCCCTGAAAAACGACGATCCCGGCCGCATAATAGAGCCGGGAGACGCCCAGCAGCTTGGCCTCGTCTCTGCGGCGAAGCCCCTTGGGCTTCGCGACTGCGTGAAATTCGCCGCATTTGTGCAGCGCCCAGATGCCGCTGTACGCCTCGAGGAAGACCCGGCAGCAGGCGGTATAGCCCCGGAAATTTTTGCGATAGGTCTCCGCGTTGGTGTTTTGGGTCAGGCCGTCGGCAATATAATTGCAGCGATAAATGGCTTCATTATACCAGCGCAGGCGGTAGCCCTCGCAGGCGATGCGATCCCAGACGACCGACTCGCGGATGAAATTCTCGCCCTCAAACTCCGGAAATGGGTAGCGCCGCATCAGCTCCGTGCGATAGGCCTCCGCCTTGTCGCCCAGCAGGCCGAAGCGCCTGCGCTCGGCGTTGCTCGCCTCCACATAGGGCGCACGCGGCGCGCCGCCGACCGGCTTTCCCTGCGTCTGCTTCAGCCCGGCCACGCCGGCAAGATCGTCGCGCCCGGCCACCTCGGCCGTCCACGCAGCAATGCGCTCGACGGCGCAGGGCAGAAGGGAATCGTCGCTGTCCAAGATCAAAAACCATGCGCCGCGCGCCAGCTGCACGCCGCGGTTGACCGCGCGGTGCTTGCCGCCGTTGGGCTGTCTGCAATAGCGGATCGGGAAATCCGCGCACTGCGCCGCCCAGCCGCGCACGAGCTGCTCCGTCTCATCCTGCGAGCCGTCGTCGACGACGATCCACTCGAAATCAAAGCAGCTCTGCTCCCGCAGGGAACGGTACGCCTCGGGCAGGATATACGCGCGGTTATAGGTCGGCGTCATGATCGTCAGCATTCCGTTCCCTCCTCTTTATCTCCGCTTGAACACCCAGCGCATACAGGCGCCGAAGCCCTCGAATTTGGTCTTTGCCACGGCCGTTGCGAGAACGGCCGCCGGCCTTCTCGGCAGGAAGCGCGCCATTTTGCGCTTCAGCTCCAGCGCATATTGCTGCGCCTCGTTATGCCAGCTTGCGCAATAGTGGTGGATCGAGCGCGTCTCGTCCGTGATATGCAGCGCGCCGGTGTCGTAGTCCATGGGGCAGAAATACGCCGCCGGATAGACCGTCACCCCGGCCGCGCGCAGCAGCGCGCCGTCCTTTTGCAGGCCGTGCCGCTCGAGCGCCTCGGTCGTGTAGTCCACGACGGTCTTGCCGTCCGGCGTGCCGTCGGGCAGCAGATAATGCCGCGCGCGGTAGCCCTCGAGCATCTCGCGGTAAAACGCCATCCCCGGCTCTGCGGCGAGGCCGAGGCCGGGGTTGACCAGCAGCCGTTCCCCGTACTCGCGCCCCATAAACGCGCCGCGCGCGAGCAGGTCGTCCAGCGGACGGATCAGCTCGACATCCGTGTCGAAATAAAGCCCGCCGTGCTCATATAGGATCTGAAACCGGGCGTAATCGCTCACGAACGCCCATTTTTTCGCCTGATAAGCCTCGCGCGTATAGGCGCAGGCGTTGACGTCAAAATTCGACTCGTTCCACTCGATGATCTCGCAGTCCGGGCAGAATTTTTTCCAGCTCGCGATGCAGCGCAGCGCAAGCTCCGGCAGCGGCTTGCCGCCGAACCAGCAGTAGTGTATTGTTTTAGGAATCATGCTCCCGCCTCCGTTCCCGGTAGAGCCGCGCGCCCCGGCGCATCTGCCGGAGCGCCTCGCCGGTCGAAAGCTCGTTCCGGTAAAGCGCCCGCTTGCGCAGGGCAAATTGCAGGATCAGAAGCGCCGTGAACGGCGCTTCCATTGCGGCGAAGGCCGCGCCCTTGCCGCGGAAAAACCGCGCGTCGTGCCCGTTGAGCCACGTTGAGTCGCCCATGTGCAGGTCGGCGACCGTCTCCGGCACGAAGCAAAGGCGCAGCCCCGCGCGCAGGCAGTGCGCCAGCAGCGCGTTCTCCTCGCCCATCAGGAACTCCGTCCCCGCGCCGATCCGCTCGTCGAAGCGCAGGCCGCGCGCGGTCAGCGCCGTCCGGCGGAACGCCAGCTCGACCGAGGCCGCCCGCATCGAGCCGAAAAAGCGCAGTCTCCGCTCCGTCTCGGGGTAGGTCTTAAAGGGCTTTTCGATCCCCTCCACGCGGAAGCGGATCAGCTCGGCGTCGAGCCGTCCGAATGCGGCTTGAACCGTCTCGGCATAGCCGGGACGGTAGATCATATCGTCGTCGGCCAGCATACAAAGCTCGGCCGTCGCGTGCGCCAGCGCCATGTTGCGGCTCCGGCTCAGGCCGCGCTCGCGCGTGTCGATCCAAACGACGCGGTGCCCCCGATGCTCGAGGATCGTCTCGCCCTCGCGGTCGCATTGGTTGACGACCACAGCGTTGCTCTGCACCTGCATCCGGTCAAGCAGCGCATGATCCGTCTGATGCATCGTGGAGATCAAAAGCTCAAGCGTCATTTGGCCACCTCTCGCACCGCCTCGACAAGCGCGCCGTAGGTCTTGGCGCGGTCGAATTGCTCCTCGGCCAGTCGGCGGCTGTTTTTGCCCAGCTCGCGGCGCTGCGCCGCGTCCGAGGCAAGCGCGCGGATGCACGCAGCCAGCGCCTCGGTGTCCCCAGGCGCGCAGCTCATGCCCGCATGATAGGCTTCCAGCAGCTCGCCGAATTCCGGCAGCTTCTGCACGTTGATGACGGGCAGTCCGGCGGCGAGATAGTCCGCGTGCTTGTTGATGATGCTCTGCGCCGCGTTCCCGACCAAAACATTCAGCCCGATGTCGCAGCGCACGAGCTTTTTCACCATCTGTGGATAGGGCAGGCGCCCGGTGAAGCGCACGGGCAGGTCTTTTTCTGCGGCGCAGCGCTCAAATTTCTCGCGCAGGGGGCCGTCGCCCATCACGAGCAGCTCCGTTTCGTCGAAGCCCTGCTCGCGCAGCAGCGCCATGGCATCCATCACGCCGCAGAGGTCATAGCTGTGCCCCAGCATCCCGATGTAGGCCATGGTAACGGGGCGCAGCCTGCCCGTCAGCTCCGGCGCACCGGCAGCCGCGCGGTCAAAGCCCGCCAGCTCCGTGCCGATAAAGACGCAGCGGCCGCCCGCGCATCTGTCATTGCAGCGCAGCGCGCGCTGCACATAGGTCTGCGAGACGGCGACGATCGCGTCGGCGTTGGCGTAGGCATATTCCACCGCCCGCTTCATCGGCCGCAGCGCCACCTGCGCCACCGCGTGCGGCAGCACCATGTCGAAGGCCTCCGGCCAGAGATCGAGCACGTCGATCACCACCGGGATGCCGTTCCGCTTTGCAAATTGCACCACGCGCTTGGCAAGCCCCGTCGGCGGCACGAACAGATAGATCGCGTCCGGCCGCTCGCGTTTTTTCAGATAGTCGACCACGCGCCGTGCAAAGGCGCGGTGCGAAAAGACGCGCGCCGGCGAGACGTTTTTTGCATAGCCGCGCTCGTGCAGCAGCGTCGCCCTGTAGGGCAGCGGTTCCGACACCGGCTCATGCTGCCGCTTGCGCGTGTGGTAAAACGACGAGGTCACGACCTCGACCGTCATCCCCGCCCCGGCCAGCTCCGCCGCCGCGGTGTGATAGCGGCTGCTTGACTTTTCCCACGGGAAATGCCAGTAATTTGAGATCATCACAACATCCGGCATGTTCAACCTCCTAACAGGTATTTCACCGGCCTGCGCAGCCGCTTCAGCGGCAGTCTGCGCAGAAGCATCGCCGCCGCGACCGGCACGAGCCAGCCCGCAGCGCACATGGCCGCAACCGTCAGAGGCACGGAAAGCCCCAGCAGCTGCCTCAGAACGATGCGGACGCCGAGCATCACCGGCCAATGCAGAATATAAACGGTGAACGAGTCTGCCGCCAGGCGCTCCATGCGCGGCGGAACGCGGCGAAGCGCCGCGCCGACCGAAAGCAGCGCAAGCAGAATGCTGCCGCACGGGATCCAGAACAGCGCAGACAGCCGGTCATAAAACACCAGCGCCGCCGCAGAGCTCACGGCCGCCAGCGCGATCATCGGCCAGCGCAGCTTCTTCATCAGGGCAAGGAAGCGCTCCGTCTCGAGCTGTCCAAGCAGGCAGCCGAGCAGGAAGAACAGAAGCTCCTTATGCAGGTCGCTGAAGGCAAGCAGCTCGCTGCGGATCGGCAGCATATACAGCGCCACGCCGAGCGCAAGCGCAAGCGCGGCAGTGACCCGTTTTCTGCTCGCGAACATCCGCTCGAGCACCGGGCAGAGCAGGTAAAGCTCAAACAGTCCGACCAAAAACCAGGTATGCCCCCAAATGTTCCGACGCGGAAAGGCAAAATCCTCCAGCAGCGCCGGAATGCTCAGGGGTGCGGCGTCGGCGATGTAGGCGCTCGCCAGAAGCTTCGGCGCCCAGAACAGCAGGTTCCAAAACAGATACGGCAGTAGCAGCCGCTTGCTTTTTTCCAGAACGAACGTCCGGTAGCTGCGCCCGTGCAGGTAGCCCCGGTGCGCAAGGAGATAGCCGCTTATCAGAAAAAACAGCGGCATATGGAACAGATAGATCCATTCCTTGGTGAACGCATACCACCCGGCCGAAACGGTCAGCCCATTGGCGGAGTGGCCGAGGATCACAAGGATCGGCCCGAGCACCTGCAAAAAGCTGATGCAGGGATAGCGTTCATGCTCCATGCTTCACCAAAACCCCCATTCGGTGCTCCGCGCCGCAGATGCCCCGCAGCGCAGCAGCAGTCTCCTCCGAGAGCGCAACGCCGCCGCGCATAGCCTCCTCATAGGCGGCCTGCTCGCGTTCGCCCGGGTAGAGCACCGCCTCGCCGGATGCGTGCAGCGCAAGAATATAGTCGTCCACCGTGTCATAAAACGAGTCGTCCGCGATCAGCGTCGGGTCGAGCGCGGCAAAGCACTGTCCCACGTTCATGCAGCGGTTTTCTTCGGAATAAAAGCGATTCACGCGGTTCTGATAGCCCGCGCCGGAGAGCACGCCCGCAAGCAGGTCGATCGCCATGGCAATGGCCGAGCCCTTATGCGCAGCCATCGGCAGCACCATTCCCTCTATGGCGGCAGCCGGATCGGTCGTCGGCACGCCGCGCGCGTCCACCGCCCAGCCCTCCGGAATGGTTCCGCCCTGCTTGCGGATCTCGTTGATCTTGGATTTCGCCACGACGCTCGTGGCCATGTCGACCACGATCGGCGCGAAGCTGCGCGCCGGAACGGCCACGGAAAAGGGATTGGTGCCCAGCAGCTTTTTTGTGCCGCCCCATGCGGGCATAGCCGTTGGACTGTTGCAGCAGCAGGCGCCGATCAGGCCGCGATCCGCCGCCATTTTTGCGTAATAAAAGGCGGGGCCGAAGGTGTTTGCATTGCGGCAGAAGACGGCGAACAGGCCGCTCCTGCGTGCTCCCTCAAGCGCAAGCGCCATGCAGTCGCTTGCGGAGACCGCGCCGAGCTGCCCCTTGGCGTCAACAACGGCAAAGGCCGCCGTCTGGCGGAGCACCTCCGTTTTTTCGCCGAGCGCAAAGCCTCCCCGGTCAATTTTGGAAAGATAGGCAGGGAGCACTGCCAGACCGTGCGTGTGCACGCCGCGCAGATCGGCTGCAAGCATACTGTCGAGCAGCGTGCGCGCCTGTTTCTGCGGCACGCCGTGCGCCGCCAGCAGCTCCGTCAGGCCGCTGCGCAGCGGTTCAATCTGAAATCGCTCCATCCTACCGCTTCCCCACCGGCTCAACCGGCTGCTCCTGCGCCGCAGCGCTCTTTACCGTCGTTCCGACATTTTCGTTATCCGCATTGGAAAAGACCTTCCAGATGGTCATAAAAAAGATTTTCACGTCGAGCAGGAAAGAAACATGGTCGACGTAATACACGCTCATGCGGATGCGCTCGTCCCAGTCCACACCCTTGCGGCCGTGCACCTGAGCCCAGCCGGTGATACCGGGGCGCAGCTCGAACATGCGCCGCTGCTCCGGTGTGTACTCCCCGATCGGCCACGGATGGTATGTAAGCGGCGGGCGAAAGCCGATCAGCGACATGTCCCCCTTGAGAATGTTCACAAGCTGCGGCAGCTCGTCGATGCTCGTCGCGCGCAGGAAGCGCCCGACCTTGGTCACGCGCGGGTCGTTTTTGAAGGAATACTGACCCGTGCCCGTTTTCTCCGCGCCGACGCACATGGAGCGGAATTTATACATCTGAAACGGCGCTCCGCCGCGGCCGAGGCGCGTCTGCTTAAAAATGACCGGGCCGCTGCTGTCGAGCTTCACGGCCAGCGCCGCAAGCGCCATGACCGGCGAAAGCACCACGAGCGCCACCGCCGAAAGCGCCAGATCAAGCGCCCGTTTCCAAACCCGCGCGTATCGGTTCATATGCATGTTCCCCCTGTTTTTCTCTGCTGGCTCCGGCCGCCCGAGCAGGGCGGTGTGCGAGGCGCTCGCACTTTGAATTTATAAGGTTGAAAAATCGGCATCAACAGCAACGCTGCGCATTTTTGACGATCTCGTCGACGATCCGCCCGATCTCGCGCCGGTTTTCCTCAAAGCGCTCCGGCGGAAGGAGCGGCAGGCTGTCCTCAAAGGCTTGCAGCCGCCGGATGTTCTCCGTGAAGCGGCGGTCAAACTCCTCGATCGGCTGCTCCGGTGCGCAGCTGCAAAAGCTTCTCGAGAGGATCACGCGCGTCGAGCCGAGGCGGTAATGCTCCATCACGATCCGTTCGGCAGGCAGCAGCCCCTCGCCGATCGCGGCAACGCCGCCGAAGCCATAAGGGATACCCGCACGGCGGAATTTTTCGCAGAGGCGCTCCACAACGCCGTTGGTCAGAAGCTCAAATAAAAAAGTCAGCCGGTAGCTCAAATGCAGGTCGTTCAGGCCGATATGGATCTCGTCAAAGCCGCCCGCAGCAAGCACCTCGTCGACACACTCCACGGCCTGCCTTGTCTCGAGCAGTAAAACGGTCTTCGCCCGCCCGTTCACAAGCCGCAGGAAGGTGCGAACCTCGTCCGGCGTGCGCCACATCGGCAGCATGATCACATCCGCGCCCGCCTCGAGCACCTGCTCGATCTCGCGCTCGGAGTCGGAATCAAGCGGATTCACCCGAACCAGAAGCTCCGATTTGGTCAGAACCCTTGACAGGCGCGCAACGTCCGAGACCGTGTGCCGCGAGAGCACCGTGTTTCTTCCGCACTGACGCTCGGCCTTGCCGCGCGTTTCGAGGTCGACCCAGACGCGCTCGACGCCGTTCTTCTCCGCAATGACGGCCACCGCCGGGTCATTTGTGATATACATGAGATTTAAAAACATTGCTGTATTCCTCTCGTCCCACTTTTCGTTCCGTTTTTCAGCGGTCCATGCTCCGCGCAGCGGCAAACTGTTCCCCCGATGCCGCATTCCTTCCACGTATCTTGTAGAATTTTACCACACAGCGCTCGCAAATGCAATCTTTTTCGATCGATTTTAGGCATTACTCCTGACATTGTGCAAAAGAGTATAAAGAAAACTCCTTGTGCAAAAGAGTATAAAGAAAACTCCTTTGTCGACGGACAAAGGAGTTTTCACTGGCTCCCCCTGTTGGACTCGAACCAACGACACACGGATTAACAGTCCGTTGCTCTACCGACTGAGCTAAGGGGGAATATAAATGTTGGCGTTACCTATTTTCACAGCCAGTCGCCCGGCAACTATCGTCGGCGCAG
>URCY01000036.1 GCA_900546415.1 uncultured Eubacteriales bacterium | reverse complement strand
GCACGCTGGTTCAGGAAATGATCAAGTACGGCGATTCCATGGTCGCTTGGAAAATCGGCTGAGCCACACATTATTTTGTATGTAGAACTTTGGTTCTGGCATAAATTTTAATTGAAAGGAGAACAATTTCATGAAGTTTGAGACCCCCATCGCGGAAGTCAAGAAGTTCGAACTGGAAGATGTCCTGACCGCCTCCTCTGCCGTGACAGAGCCCTCGGAGTGCGAAAGAGATTTCTGTGACGGCGATTGCCCGTTCGAAGGCACGCTCGACTAATCAGCTACTTAAGAAATGCCCCATTGGAAACAATGGGGCATTTCCCTAAAAAAGAGGTAACGCAATGAAATGTATACAAGCCCCGACGCAAATGGTCAGAGCGGTACTGCAAAAGCCCGTGACCCCCGGAACCTATCGCCGCAGCTGCTTTGCATATTTGCTGGAGCATGACGGCGCGCATCTGGCGTTTCACACCATGACGCACGCGTTTTACGAGTTGAACGAAACGGAATGGGCGCTCCTGTCGCAGGAGACGGCCGAGCTGCCCGCAGAAAATGCGGAGCCGCTTGCGGAACTGATTGACGCGCATTTTTTTGTTCCGGAAAGCGAGAATGAGACGCAGTCCTATATGGAGCTTTTCGAGCTGCTGAGGCTCACGGAAAAGCGAAAGGCCGGAATGTCTTTCTATAAAATTTTTACAACTTTGGAATGTAACGCGCGCTGCTTTTACTGTTTCGAGCCGGATCATTCGACCCTGCCGATGACGCCCGAAACGGTGGCGGACGTTTTTGCATATATCATGAAAACCAAACGCGAGGGCGAGATCGTTCTCTACTGGTTTGGCGGCGAGCCGCTCTGCAACGCAGCGGCGATCGATCAATTGACCTCCATGCTGGATGAAGCTGGCGTCAGTTATAAATCCACCATGGTGAGCAACGGCTATCTCTTCACGCCGGAGCTGATCCGCCATGCGCGCGACGAATGGAAGCTCAAAAAGGTTCAGATCACGCTCGACGGCATGGATGAGGAGCATAACAAGAGAAAACGCTATCGTGACCCCTGTGAAAATCCCTTCGCCCGCACGATCGAGAACATCCAAGGCCTGCTCGACGGGGGAATCGCGGTGAGCGTTCGTGTGAACGTGGACAGCCACAATGTTGAGAGCGTCTGGTCGCTGATCGACTATCTCGCGGAGCGCTTCGGCGGAAGAAAGGGCTTCTCGGCCTATCCGGCGCTGCTGTTTGAGGAATTTTTCAAGTGGAAGGATCTCACGCCGAGCGAGTCGCGGCGTGCGCTGCGCAAGGAATGGCTGAAGATGCGAACGCGGATGGAGGAGCTTGGCTTCCTCAAGATCAAGCCGATCGAAAAGCAGATGCCGATGATCCATTGCATGTCGAACTCGCCGCACAGCGCGATCATCAACTATGACGGCGCGCTCTTTGCCTGTCAGAACTGTCAGGCGGATATGGCGGTCGGCACGGTTCGCGACGGGATCACGAAGCCCGCGCTCCATGACAAATGGATGAACAACACGCGCGTGCGCGAAAAATGTGTGGACTGCCGCTTCCTGCCGCAGTGCACGGCGTTTGATATGTGCCCGTCGCTTTCCTCGGACTGCGACGTTGAACAGAACGATCGCCTGATGCGAAAGCTGATCTGTTCCTATCAGATCTTCCGCGAGGCAAACGCATAAAAAGCATGGCCGCAGACGAAAAAACGTCTGCGGCCATGCTTTGCGGTGCATACAAAAAGAGCACGAACACGCTGCAAGCCGTAAAACGGCACGCAAGGTGTTCGTGGCAGCTCCTTTTGGCACGCCAGAAGGGACTCGAACCCCCAACCCTCAGAACCGGAATCTGATGCTCTATCCATTGAGCCACTGGCGCCTGTGCTCATTATTATAGCAGACGTGCCAAAAAAAGTAAAGTCATTTTCTCAAAAAATGCCTCGACAATTTGCGACCTTGCGCTTGTCAATTCTCCTTCTGCATGATATAATACATAAATAGAAACAAATTTCGAGCAGATCAGACTGAGAGGGCTATGAAATGGAAGGATTCCGCACGCAGCTTAAGGGATTTCATCGGGAGGATGTCATCAACTTCATCCAGCAGCAGACGCAGGAGCATGAGCGCCGCGTTCGCACGATGCAGGAGGAGATCGCCCGTCTGCAAGGGGAGCTGAACGACGCCCGCACCGAGGCCGAGCGGGCACACGGCGCGCAGGAGGCCGAGGCGGAAACGACGCAGGAGGAGCTGGCGCAGGCGAGCGAGCGCTGCGCCGAGCTGGAGGCGGAAAACGCCGCCGCGCGTGAGGAGATTGCGCGCCTGACCAAGCGCTGCGAGGCGCTGGAGGAGGCGGCGGCAAAGCAGCCCGAGCCGGCGGCCGAGGAAAAGCCTGCGGCGGAAGAACCGGAAAATTACAAGGAGCTGGAGCTTGCGGCCTATCGGCGCGCCGAGCTTGCAGAGCGTATGGCCAAGGAGCGCGCGGCTGCCTCCGACGAGCAGATGAAGCGCATCCTCGCCCTGACGGATGAGCGCCTGATGCACACCTCGCAGGATTTCCAGACCCTGCTCGAGACCTTCACAAAGGATTTTGAACAGCTGCGGCAGGTGATCCGTTCCGCACAGGCCCTGGTCGCGGAATCGGCGGGCGGCTTGCAGGAGACGGCCTCGACCTGCGCGGACCGTACATAAATCGGAAACACGGAGCAATCGCATAACCGCGATCGCTCCGTGTTTGCATGTTGATTGAACGGAGAAAGAAAGCCAACGGCATGGCCGACGGCTTTGATTTTGAGAGCCGCCGCAGGACTGCGGCGGCTCTTCGTTGTTTGTAATGTTTCGCTATCGGTCTGCAAGGATGTCCGTCGCTTTATTCGCGGCCGAGCAGACGCTTCATCAGCAGCGGCCCCTCGGGCAGGAACAGCCCTGCCGCCTTTGCGGCGGCCTCGCTGTAGCGGCGGCCGCTGTCCGGCGTGGGCGCGGTGCTGTCATAGAGCACGAAGGGAACCGGCTCGTCGGTGTGCGTCATCAGACTGACCGGCGTCGGATGGTCGGGCGTGAGCAGAATGCGATAGGCCTCGCCCTCGCGGTCGAGCTGCTCCATGAGCCAACCGAGAATGTTACGGTCGATCTCCTCAATCGCGCGCACCTTCGCGGCTGCGTCGCCGTGGTGGCCGCATTCGTCGGGCGCTTCGATGTGGATGTAGACCAGATCGCAGCCGTCGTGCAGCAGCCTGAGCGCCGCCTCGGCCTTGCCGCGATAATTCGTGACCATGCCGCCGGTCGCGCCGGGGACGTCGACGGTGCGCATCCCGGCGCACAGCCCCAAGCCCTTGATGAGGTCGACGGCGCAGACCACGCCGCCGCGCACGCCGTAGAGCTGCTCAAGCGGGTCGAGCTTCGGCTTTGTGCCCTCGCCCCAGAACCAGACGGAGTTTGCGGGATTCTCGCCGCGCGCTTTGCGCGCGAGATTGACGGGGTGGTTTTCCAGTAGCTCGGCGGACGCCTTCATCAGCTCCAGCAGGCGCGCGCCGTAGCGCCCGGCAGGCAGATGTCCGGCGATCGGCTTGCCGGTGATGTCGTGCGGCGGCGTCAGAACCGTGCCGGTGCTGCCGTTGCGCTTCACGAGGCAGTGTCGATAGCTGATGCCGGGGTAGAGCTGCAAGTCCGCGTCGGAGAACAGCGGCTGCAAAGCCTCGATCAGCTCGACGGCCTCGGGCGTGGAGATCTCGCCGCCGGAAAAATCGACCATTGTCCGGGCGGTGTAATCCGCCTCCTCGGAGAGGCAGACAAGATTTGTGCGGAAGGTGACATCCTCCGGGTGAACGTCAATGCCCAGCGAGACGGCCTCCAGCGGAGAGCGCCCGCTGTAATAGACGCGCGGGGGGAAGCCCATGACGGACATATTCGCGGTGTCCGAGCCGGGGGGCATCCCCTGCGGCACGGTGCGCACCAGCCCCATCGTGCCGTGCGCGGCGAGCGCATCCATGTGCGGCTTGTCGGCGGCCTCGAGGGGCGTGCGGTTTTGCAGGGCGGCGACGGGATAATCGGCCATGCCGTCACCCAGAATGATGAGATATTTCATAAGCTGCTCCCTTCTTGAAGAGATCGGAGGCGCGGCCTCAGCGCAGGTCGGAGGAGATGGCGTTGGCCGTCTGCACGACCGCGACGCGCACGGCGTCGAAGGCCTCGCGCGGAACCGTTGTCATGCAGATCACGCCGATGGCGTAGCTGCAGGCGCCGTCGCGGCTGAAGATCGGCGCGGCAACGGATTGCAGGCCGAGCTTGTATTCCTCGTGCTCCTCGGCGTAGCCCTGCGCGCGAATGGCCGCGAGGGAATCAAGCAGACGATCGGGATCGGTCACGGTGTGCGGGGTCATGACCTCGAGCGGCGCACGGCGCAGCAGTCGGTCGGCCTCGTAGCGCGAGCGGTTGGCAAGGATCGCCTTGCCCTGCGAGCTGCAATGCAGCGGCAGACGCGTGCCGACCTCGGAGGTGATGCGGAAGCTCGTGTGCGGTTCCTCGCAGATCGCCAGCAGCAGGTCGTCGCCGGAGAGCCGCGCCAGATAGACCGATTCGTTGAAGCAATCGACCAGATGCTGCAAATGCGGGCGGCAGAGATTCGGCACGTCCCAGCTCTGGTTGACGGCGCTGCCCAGCTCGAAAAGGTGATAGCCCAGATGATATTTTCCGTCCCCGGGATTCTGCTCGACAACGCCGGAGTCGAGCATCGAGGCCAGCAGGCCGTGGATCGTGCTCTTGGCCCAGCCGGTGCGCTTTTCCAGCTCGCTCAGCGAGAGCGGCCGCCGCGCCAGCCAGAAGCAGTCGAGCAGCTGAATGGATTTTTCGATTGCATGAACGCGTCTTCCGCGGGTCTCCATGAAACGGCTCCTTTCCAAATCTTGATTTCATGGTCATTATAGCACGTTTTTCACAAAAGTGCGACAGTTTTTTTTACATCTGATCGCGTAATTTTCTATTTCAATCCCACGAGAATATGGTATAATAGAATTAAATTGATACAAAAACCAAAATTTGACGGAAAGGAGCGCATCGGGCGGCGACGCCCGAGCAAATGGAACGATGAAGAAACGAATTCTTGCTCTGCTGTTGGCGCTGGCTCTGCTGGCGGCAATGCTCCCTGCGGCGACGGCCGCCGGAATTATGGGTGAGGAAAAGCTGCCCGACGAGGCGGGCTTCGGCTTTACCTACGCATTCGTCTCACCAACGACCATTGAGATCACCGCCTACTACGGCTACGAGGCGGAGGTCACCGTCCCCTCGACCATCGACGGCTATACCGTCGTGGGCATCCAAAGCTTCCACAACGAGGAGGGCTACAGCAACCCCAATATCTTTGTCCGCAAGGTTGTCCTGCCCGAAACGGTGACGTACATCGCAGACGGTGCATTCTACGACAGCGATGATTGGGCTGCGAAGACCCACTTTGAGCTGCAGGAGATCGTCCTGCCGCAGAGCCTGAAAACCATCGGCAAAAATGCGTTTTACAACAATTACTACCTGCAAAAGATCGACATTCCCGCCGGCGTGACGGAGATCGGCGCGGGTGCCTTCGCAAAGTGCCAGAATCTGTCCGACATCACCATCCGCGGCGAGAACACCCTCCTGCATGGCGGCGCGTTCGGCGAGAAGAGCGGCTACAGCGTCGGCCCCTTTGCCGGAAAGCTCAGAGAGTTGCACCAACAGTGGCTGTATGACGACAGCGCCTCGGACTTCTTCATCTGGAAGGGGCAGCTCTTGGACTACAGGGGCACGAGCAAGACGCCCGTCATCCCTGACACCGTGAAGGTCATCGGCGCGTCGGCGTTCTGGCGGTCGGACATCACCGGCGTGACCATCCCGTCGAGCGTCAAGCTGATCGGCGCGTCGGCGTTCTATGAGTGCGCCTCCCTGACCTCCGTGGACATCCCCGGCAGCGTTGAGCGCATTGACAACAACGCCTTCTGCGACTGCACCGGCATGACCTCCGTCAAGCTGAACAAGGGGCTGAAGGTCATCGGCGAGGGCGGCTTCAACGACTGTGAGGGGCTGACGAGCCTTGTCCTGCCCGAGGGGCTGACCACGCTGGAGGAGCGGGCGTTTTACGACTGCGAGAATATCGAGCGCTTCACCTTCCCCAAGTCGCTGACCGATATGGAAGACTCCAGCATCTATACCTCGAAGTGGTATGAGAGGCTTGCCGACGGCACGGAGCTATACTGCGGCAGCGTGTTCCTCGGCTGCAAGGGGAAAAAATACCCCTCCAAGCTGACCGTCCGTCCCGGCACAAAGACGGTGCTGATCAGTGACTACGACGATCTGGAAGGCGTGAACGAGCTGATCCTGCCCGACGGGCTGGAATCGCTCAGCATCACGGCAGGCGGCGGCAGCATCGCCAAGCTTACCGTTCCGGAGAGCGTCCATTACATCAATCTCCGCAAATTTGCCCATCTGACCGACCTCAAGCTGCCGACGACGGCGGTTCTGGAGGAGAGCTGCTTTTCCGGCTGTTACCAGATCAAGAATCTGACCATCCCGAAGGGCAATACGACGCTGAAGGGCCTTAGCGTCGGCAGGACGGCGCACGTGGTTCTGCCCGACGACGTGCTCGAGGTGCGCGGCATGATCTCCAACGGCGACCCCTATCGCTCCAACAACAAGGACGGCAACTCCAACCTCAAGTCGATCGACCTGAAGAACGTCCGCATTCTGACGGGCGGCGCGCTCAGCGACTGCGTTGCGCTCGAGAGCGTGACGCTGCCGGATTCGCTCATTGCGCTCGGCGACGGTGTGTTCAGCGGCTGCGCCCGTCTGCGCTCCGTCAAGGGCGGCAGGAATGTCCGCCAGATCGGAGATGGCTGCTTCTCCGGCTGCGCCGTGCTGACGGATTTCGGCGAGCTGGAAAAGAACGTGACCCACGTCGGTTCTTGGGCCTTCCAGAACTGCGGCTGGTTCCACGATCAGCCGAACGGCGTGGTTTATTTCGGCAAGGCCGCCTATGCCTACAAGGGCTCGATGGCGGAGGGCACCGTCCTGAGCCTCAGGGACGGTACGGTTTCCGTCACCTATGAGTTCCTCGCGGGTCAGATAGAGCTGAACCCCACCTTCGACCAGCCGAATCTCGCGGGGCTGATCCTCCCGCAGAGCTGCAAATATGTGGATGACTACGCCTTCGCCGGTGCGAAGAATATGAAGTTCATCGACCTCGGCGGCGTGCAGTACATCGGCAGGGAGGCGTTCAACAACAGTGCCTGCGAGAGCATCGTCCTGCCGGATTCCGTGCGCTTTGTCGGCAGCAACGCCTTCTCTGCGGCGCATCTCAAGGCAATTCATCTGAACGAGGGTCTGCGTGCGCTGGATGAGGGCGCGTTCTTCTCCTACGGTGAGGGCAAGGGCGTCACCGTCCCCGCGAGCGTCATCTACATCGGTCCGCAGGCACTCGGCTGGCGTCCGGTCGACCCGGACGATTTCCTCGGCGGAAGCAAGACGATCGACGGCTTCGTCATCCGCGGCACGGCGGGGACGGCTGCGCAGACCTACGCCGTGAACAATGAGATTGCCTTTGAAACAGCTCCCTGCACCGCGCATCAGCTCGTGACGGAAACGGTCGCGCCGACCTGCTGCACCGGGGGCTTCACGCGCACGGTCTGCGCCGTCTGCGGCGCCGTGACCGCGTCGGCGAATACCGCACCCGTCGCGCATAAGCCCGTCGCCAACGACACGATCGAGGCCACTTGCACCCGTCCGGGCTATACCGGCGGCACGCACTGCGCCTTCTGCGGTCTGACCCTCACCCAGCCGACGCAGACCCCCGCGCTCGGGCACGACGAGGTCGTCGCTACGGAGGAATACGAGTATTCTGCGTATTACGGCATGATTCGCCATTACTGCCGCCGATGCGAGCTGAAGTGGTATGAGACCGACGGCGGAAGCGGGCACGTCCACGACTATACCTACCGCACCGACACCGTCTATCCGACCTGCATCAAAGCGGGCTACACCGAGCACTTCTGCGCCTGCGGCGAGAGCTACCGCGACGGCTATACCGCCGCGCTCGGCCACAACTACGTCAACGGCGTCTGCTCGCGCTGCGGGAACGTCGAGGGCACCTGCGACGGCGGAGACGCCTGCCCGAGCAAGCCCTATCACGACGTGGACACCGGGCGCTGGTACCACGAGGGCGTCGACTACGCCATTGCGCACGGCCTGATGAACGGCGTCGGCAACGGCATGTTTGAGCCGGAGAGCAGCATGACGCGCGCCATGCTCGTCACGGTGCTCTGGCGCTACGCCGGAAGCCCGGCGGAGGGGACGAACACCTTCGTCGACGTGAAGCCGAACCAGTGGTACACGCAGGCCGTCGCATGGGCGGCGAAATACGGCGTGGTCAACGGCGTCGGCCACGGGATGTTCGAGCCGGACGGAAACGTGACGCGCGAGCAGATGGCGGCGATCCTCTATCGCTATGCCAACGGCGTCGGCATCGACACGAGCGCGCGCGGAAACCTTGCGGCCTTCCCCGACCGGAATCAGGTCAGCTCCTACGCGGTCGACGCCCTGAGCTGGTGCAACGCCATGGGTATCATCGGCGGCACGAAGGAGGGCGGCGTCGACTACCTCGACCCGCAGGGCTTCGCCACGCGCGCGCAGGTCGCGACGATCCTTATGCGCTATATCGAAAAGGTTGTGAAATAAAAGAAATCCCGCGCTGCCCGACAGAATTATCCACCGGGCAGCGCGGAAACGCAGAACCGCACGGCGCGCCGATCCGGCACGCCGTGCGGTTCTTGCTGAAAGGATTAAAATTCAAGGATCGTGCAGCCGTCGTATGCAATTCCGGCGCGCTCCAGCTCGGCGCAGAGCGCCTCGCGCTGCTGCGGCTCGGCCAGCCATGCCAGCCCGCAGCCCGCGCGGATCTCCGCCGGGAGCGGGATCAGCCGCCCCGGACAGCCCTGCGCCGTGAGGTGCTGCTCGGCCTGCAGAGCCGAGGCGGTGGTGGAGAAGGAGAGAATCAGCGAGGGCCTGCGCGCCCGTCTCACGGCTTGACGATCCGATCGGCGCCGGTCATGGCCTCTACGATGGAATACATATTCGTCACGCCGCCGACGGTCAGCTTCTCGGTCAAACCGTAATAATTCAGGCAGGTGCCGCAGGTCAAAATCTCGACGCCGCGCGCCTCCATGTCCTTCAGATCCTCGACGGATGCCGAGCCTTCCGTCGAGACGAACGCGCCGCGGTTATAAAAGAGGATCGTTTTCGGCAGAGTGTCCTGCTGCCGCAGGGCGAACAGGAAGCCCTTGAGCAGGGTCTTGCCGAGCACCTCGTCGCCGTCGCCCATCCGGTCGGACGAGATCACCACGACGGCTTTTTTTCCGGCCGGGACGGGGCAGCATTCCGCCGGAAGCTCCGGCTGCTCAGCCTGCTCGCCCACGGTGAGCACGGCGCGGTAGCGCTTCTCGCCCTGCTGCTCCACGGCGATCGCATAGCCCTTCGAGCCGGCCAGACGCTTGAGATTCTGCACGGCGGTGTCGTTGTCGACGAGCACCTCCACCGTACCGGCCGCGCCGTTGAGCGATTTGATCGCATCGATCGTTTTCACGACGGGCAGCGGGCAGGCATCGCCGAGCGCATTGACAGAGATCATGATGAAATTCCTCCTGTATTCCGGGACACCGAAATGGCGCGCCTTATTCTTTTATAAAGTATACGCCTTTTCGCGAGAATTTGCAAGGGGGAATGAAAAAAACGACCGGTTATGCAGTATGAAAAACGCTTCGCCGATCGGAAGAAGAAAATTCTGTAGCATATAAACAATTTGAGCACGGGAGAAAATGCAAAAAGCCGAAAAACTGCTCAAAAAACACATTGACAGGGGGCGGCTCCTATGATATACTCATAAATATTCATGCTTGCAGAATAAAATTTCAACGAGAGAAAAGGGAGCGAACCAAATGCGGAAAAAACTGAACGCGCGGGAATATCTCGCCGTGGCGATCATGCTGTTCGGCATGTTCTTCGGCGCCGGGAATCTGATCTTCCCGGTCTATATGGGCTGGCAGGCCGGACGGAACGTCTGGGGTGCTATCTTAGGATTCATCGTCACGGGCGTCGGCCTGCCGCTGATGGGGGTCGCGGCGATCGGCATCAGCCGCAGTGACGGCCTCGTGGAGCTGAGCGGCAAGGTGAGCCGCCCCTATAGCGTGTTTTTCACCTGCGCGCTCTATCTGACGATCGGCCCGTGCTTTGCGATCCCGCGCTGCGCGGCGACGCCCTTCACCGTGGCCGTCTCCGGTCTTATGAGCGGCGTGAACGAGCGGCTGGCGCTGCTGATCTTCTCGGCGGTGTTTTTCGCGCTGGTTCTGGCGTTTTCGATCAAGCCCGGCAAGATCCTGACCTATGTCGGCAAAATTCTGACCCCGGCCTTTTTGCTCTTCCTCGCCGTGCTGGTCGTGACGGCGCTCGTGCGCCCGGCGGCCTCCCTCTCGCAGATGGAGCCGACGGAGGCCTATCGCAGTAAGCAGTTCGTGCAGGGCTTTCTGGACGGCTATAACACCATGGACGCGCTGGCCTGTCTGGCCTTCGGCATCGTCGTGGTCAACGTCATCCGGTCGCTCGGAGTCGAGAAGCCCGAGCATGTCGCGGTCTGCACGGCCAAGGCCGGCATATTCAGCTGCCTTATCATGGCCGCGATCTATGTTGCCGTCACGCTTGCGGGCGCGCAGATCGCGGGCTTGGGCGGGCAATGCGCCAACGGCGGCGAGGTGCTTGCGCTCATCGCGAAGCACTATTTCGGAAAGGTTGGCGCGTGGCTGCTGGCCGCGACGGTGACGCTTGCCTGCCTGAAAACCTCGGTCGGCCTGGTCGTCAGCTGCGGAGAGACCTTCTGCGCCATGTTCCCGCGCGGCCCGAAGTACCGCGTCTGGGCGGTGATCTTCAGCGCGGCGTCCTTCCTCATTGCAAACCTCGGCCTGAATTCGATCGTCGCCTACTCCGTGCCGGTGCTGATGCTGCTGTATCCGCTGGCCATCACGCTGATCCTGCTCGGGCTGTTTGGCGGCCTGTTCGGCCACGACCGCCGCGTTTATATCTCCGTGACTGCCTGCACCGCCGTGGCGGCGATCTTCGACTTCCTCAAGGCGCTTCCGGAGGGTGTCCGCGCGGCGCTGCATTTGCAGCCCGTGCTCGACGCCGTGAACCGCATTCTGCCGCTGCACGATCTTGGTGTCGGCTGGCTGCTGCCTGCGGCGCTGGGGCTGCTCATCGGCCTTGCTCTGCGCTGGCTGCACATCGCCGAGCCAAAGCAGACAAACGCCGCGTAAGGTGCGAGGTCGAAACGCGCAAAAAGTTAGTCTTGAATAACATGTAAAAAAACATCGAATAATGCAGAAAGAGACTGGACATTTTTCCCGATTCGGTGTATACTGTGGCCGTCCGAAGGAACCGATAGGTTTTGAAAAGTCGGCGCGAGCCGACGCCGATCCAATAAAGAAATATCAGGAGGTAAACGACCATGAAATGGGGAAAACTGGGACTTTTTGCAGGCGGCGTGCTGTTCGGCACGGCCGGTATCCGGATTCTGAGCAGCCGTGAGGCGAAGAGGGTCTATGCGCATACGACCGCTGCGGCGCTGCGCGCGAAGGACGACATTATGACGACCGTCACCACGATCCGCGAGAACGCGGGCGATATTCTGGCCGATGCGAAGACGATCAACGAGGAGCGCGCCGCTGCCGAGGAGGTCGTTGAGGACTGCGCCTGCGGAGAGCAGGAGGCGGAATAAAACGGCGCTGCCGCGCATCCGGCGCGGCGTGGATTCGGTGATTTTATGAAGTGTAAGATTTTGCATCAGTCACGCGGAAGAATTCGCGTGCATCTTTGCACGGCGAAGCTGACGCTGGAGCAGGCCGATCTTCTGGATTGTTGCCTGCGCCAGGTGGAGACAATCTCGTCCGTGCAGGTCTTCGATCGGACGGGGGACGTCGTCGTCTTTTATGTGCGCGACGCCGCGCCCGTGCTCCGTGCGCTTGCCGCGTTCTCCTTTGAGCGTGCGCAGGCGCAGGGGCTGAAGCCGGAGCACAGCTCCCGCGCGCTCAACCGGGAGTTTGAGGACAAGCTTATCTCCACGGTGCTGCGGCGCATGGCAGTCAAGCTGTTCCTGCCGTTCCCGGTGCGCGCCGCGCTGGCGGTGTTCCGCTCCCTGCATTATATCCGAGCCGGTCTGAAGGCGCTGCTGAGCGGGAAGCTGACGGTGGCCGTGCTCGACGCGACGGCCGTGACGGTCTCGCTCGTGCGCGGAGACTTCGACACGGCAGGCTCGGTCATGTTCATGCTGCGGCTCGGCGAGCTGCTCGAGAACTGGACGCACAAAAAGTCCGTGGCCGATCTGGCCGGGGCGATGTCGCTGAACGTTGACCGTGTCTGGCTCAGGACGGACGGGCAGGAGCTGCTCGTGCCCGTCACGGACGTGCGGCAGGGCGACCGCGTCGTCGTCCGCATGGGGAATATGATCCCGCTCGACGGCACGGTGGTCGAGGGCGAGGCCTCGGTCAATCAGTCGTCGATGACCGGCGAGAGCCTCCCGGTGCGCAAGGCGCCCGGCAGCTATGTCTACGCCGGAACGGTCGTCGAGGAGGGCGAATGCGTCCTCTCGGTGGATAAGGTCTCCGGCGGCGGCCGCTATGACCGCGTCGTGCGGATGATCGAGGAGTCCGAGCGCCTGAAATCCACCACGGAGGATAAGGCGTCCCATCTGGCCGACCGCCTTGTGCCTTATACGCTCAGCGGAACGGTCCTGACCTACCTACTAACTCGTAACGTGACGAAAATGCTCGCCGTGCTGATGGTGGACTTCTCCTGCGCGCTCAAGCTCTCCATGCCGATCACCGTGCTTTCGGCCATGCGCGAGAGCAGTCAGCACCATGCGTCGGTCAAGGGCGGCCGCTTCCTTGAGGCGATCGCGGGGGCGGATACCGTCGTCTTTGACAAGACCGGCACGCTCACCTATGCCCAGCCGAGTGTGGCGCAGATCGTGACCTTCGGCGGGAGAACCGAGAACGACATGCTGCGTCTGGCCGCGTGTCTCGAGGAGCACTATCCGCATTCGTTGGCCAACGCCGTGGTCGAGGAGGCCAGGCGGCGCGGCCTGAACCACGAGGAATATCATTCCAGCGTGGAATACGTCGTGGCGCACGGCATTTCCAGCGCGGTCGAGGGACATAAGGTCGTCATCGGCAGCTATCATTTCGTCTTCGAGGACGAGGGCTGCCGCATCCCTGAGGGGGAAGAGGCGGCGTTTGTGTCGCTCGACGGCGAATGCTCGCATCTCTATCTGGCGATTTCCGGCGTTCTGGCGGCAGTGATCTGCATCTCCGATCCGCTGCGTGCTGAGGCGGCCGACGCGATCCGCGCGCTCCATGCCTGCGGCATCCGCAAGGTCGTGATGATGACCGGCGACAACGAAAAGACCGCTGCGTCCGTCGCGCGCGCCGTTGGCGTCGATGAATATCACGCCGAGGTGCTCCCGGAGGACAAGGCAGCCTATATCCGTCAGGCGCGGAGGGCGGGGCATTGCGTCATGATGATCGGCGACGGCGTGAACGACACGCCCGCACTCTCCGAGGCCGATGTCGGCATCGCGATCAACACTGGCGCGGCTATCGCGCGGGAGATCGCGGATGTAACAATCGCGTCGGAGGATCTCAACGAGCTGGTGACGCTGCGGCGGCTCAGTCAGGCGCTGATGCGCCGCATCCACCGCAACTACCGCTTCATCGTCAGCTTCAACTGTATGCTGATCGGCTGCGGCGTTGCGGGCATCATTCAGCCGACGACCTCGGCGCTGCTGCATAATATGTCGACGCTCGGCATCAGCCTGCGCAGCATGACCAACCTGCTGCCTGAGCCGGAGCAATAACGAAAAAGCCAAACGGCGCACCTCCGGACAGGGGGGCGCCGTTTTACGCTGCCCGGATGCGCACGGCGTGCCTGCAACACTGCTCCGAGCAAGCTAAAAAAGAGCTGTAAGAAGTCATTAAATACTATTGACTTTTCGGGAAATTGTGGTAAGATAAATTTATCCGATTACAAAAAAGAGGGGGATTATTATGTCTTACAACTTTGGTCTGTCCGACGGTCTGATGGTATTTGCCGTGCTGGCGGCGATCGCGGCGACGGTTCTCGCGTTCATCTTCCTGGTTCCCGAGAAGTGCCGCGCGAAGCTCAACGGCTTCGGCAAGTTCATCCATGATACGCTGAACTTCAAGTACCTCATCATTTCCAAGGTGCTGCAGGCATTCTACATCTTCTCCACGGCCTTTGTCATCATCGGCGGCTTCTTCATGCTCTTCCAGACCGATTTCTTCGGCAGATGGATGGGCGGCTACGGCCTGCTCGCGATGCTCCTCGGCCCGATCATTATCCGTGTGGTCTATGAGCTGCTGATGCTCTCGCTGCTGCTCGTGCAGAACGTGATCTCCATCAATCGCAAGCTCCGCAACCAGAACGACGAGGACGGCAAGGAGGCCGACATCTTTGCTTCGCCGGATCTCTCCGGCTTCAAGGCGAAGTTCAGAAAGCAGCAGACCTCCAACCCGAATGCGGGCGCACGCTTCTGCTTCCGCTGCGGCGCGCCGCTCGACCCCTATGGCAACTGCCCGAACTGCGATGCCAACCGCGGCCCGCAGAACCCCATGACGCCGCCGTCCGACAACAATCCGAACGGCTGATATCTGAGCTTTGAAACGCCTGACCGAGCCGGTCAGGCGTTTTTTTGCAGAAAGAAACCCACCGGCGGCCGCCAGTGGGTTTTATTTTTCGGGCCGTCCGCCCAAAAACTGCGTCAGCAGTGCGTCGCGCTGGCGCAGACGCTGCACGTCCGGCCGAGCCAACAGCTTGTCCTCGATCATCCGCTCCAGCTCGCGCCGGTCGACCCAACGGGCGTCGCAGGTCTCGCCGGGTTGAAGCCGCAGCGCGCACAGCGGAACGTCCTTGATGATATAATAGGTGTCGGAGAACCATGTTCGCCCCTTGGCCGAATCAATGTAGTGAAATTCGTCCTCGCTCGCGCGGATGCCGGTCTCCTCGAACAGCTCGCGCCGAATGGCGTGCAGACTGCTCTCTCCGGCCAGCACCGAGCCGCCCGTGTTCTCCCAGAGATCGGGATAGGCCATTTTTTCCGGTGAGCGCTTGGTCAGCAGCAGCTTGCCGCGTCCGTTGAAGACCCAGACAAACACCACCAGATGATATTCGCCGCGCCGCATGGGCGTGCCGCGTCGGTGCGTCCGACCGAGCGGCTCGCGCCGGACGTTGTAGAGATCCCACAGCTCCATCGATCAGCCCCCCAGCAGGTGCTCGAGCAGGACCTTCACGCCCATCAGGACGAGGATCACGCCGCCGATCAGCTCGGCCTTGGACTGATATTTTGCGCCGAAGGTGCTGCCGACCTTGACGCCGAGGAAGGAGAACAGGAAGGTCGTGCAGCCGACGAGCGAGATCGCCATCCAGATGTTCGTCCCCGTGAGCTGGAAGGTCACGCCGGTCGCCAGCGCGTCGATGCTGGTCGCGACGGCGAGCAGCAGCATGGTCTTGACCGAGAAGGAGCCGCTCATGCTTTCCTCCTCCTTCGAGAAGGCCTCTCGGATCATGTTTGCGCCGATCAGCGCCAGCAGGATGAACGCGATCCAGTGGTCAAAGCGCTGGATGTAACCCGAGAAGGTGCTGACCAGCAGGTAGCCTGCCAGCGGCATCAACGCCTGAAAGCCGCCGAAATATGCGCCGCAGATCAGCCCCTCACGCCAAGAGGCGCTCGGCGAGGAAAGCCCCTTGCCGACTGAGACGGCGAAGGCGTCCATCGAGAGCGCAACGGCCGTGAGCAGCAGTTCCAGAAAAGACATAGAACCTCCCAAAGGAAAAACCACTTCCGGGGAAGTGGCCGAATGGAGCGGAAACATCGAGCCGGAAAAGCGCCCCTCAAACGCATCGGCCGACCGAATTTATAAAAATCCATCATATTTATTATATGGTTGGGCCATGCGTTTGTCAAGATATGTTTTTAACACTTGCGGTTTTTCCGCGCTTCTGATAGAATAGAGGGGAAGAAGCGAGACGGAGGCGGACGTATGCCCAGATTTTTTTTGAATTCGATTGACCCGGACAGCCGGTTTCTGATCCTGACCGGGGAAAATGCGGCACATGCCAAGGTGCTGCGGCTCAAAAACGGCGACGAGCTGACCGTCTGCGACGCGGCCGGAACGGATTATCGCTGTACGGTCTCGGATGTTGCGCCGGGGCAGATCTCGTTGGTCGTGCGCGAGGCCGTGCCCGCCGAGAGCGAGGCGGCCGTGCGCTGCGCGGTCTATATGGCCTTCGCCAAGAGCGATAAATTTGAGCATGTGATTCAAAAGGCGACGGAGCTGGGCGCGGCGGAGCTGGTCTGCTTCCCGAGCGCGCGCTGCGTCTCGCGGCCGGACGAAAAATCGCTGAAGAAAAAGCTCGAGCGCTGGCAGAAGATTGCCGCCTCGGCGGCGGAGCAGTCGCGGCGCGGCCGCATCCCGGAGGTGCTTGCCCTGCCGAGCTACGCCGCTGCGCTGGAGCGCGCCGCGCAGGCTGAGCTTGCGGTCTGCTTCTATGAAAACGAGGAGCGAAGGACCTTCCGCAGTGCGGTCGAGGCGGCTCTCCCGCTGAAAACGGCGGCGCTCCTGACCGGGCCGGAGGGCGGCTTCGAGCCGGAGGAGGTCGCACAGGCCGCGCAGGCCGGGCTTGCGATCTGCACGCTCGGACGGCGCATCCTGCGCTGCGAGACCGCTCCGCTGTGCGCCCTGTCGGCGCTGATGTACGCTGCTGGGGAATTCTGACGTCCGGCGCACAAAAAAACCCGCTTTTTCGCGTCAGGCACTTGACGAACGCACACAAATGCGGGATAATAAAACAATAACACTCGAAACGGAAAATTCCACGAAGGATGGATCAAAATGATTGGTATTTATGATTATACGGTGGTGCTCACCTATATGAGCCTCGTTTCGGCGATCGGCGGCATCACGCTGGCTGTGGCCAGAACGCCGCACCCGATTCTCGCGAGCTTCTGCCTGCTGTTCTGCGGCCTTTGCGACATGTTCGACGGGAAAATCGCGCGCACCAAAAAGAACCGCACAGAGGAGGAGAAGGCCTTCGGCATTCAGATCGACTCCCTGTGCGACATCGTTGCCTTCGGCGTGCAGCCGGCCGTGCTGGCCATCGCGCTCTGCGGCTACCGCTGGTATGCCTATCTGGTCGGCTCGCTGTTCGTGCTGGCCGGGCTGATCCGTCTGGCGTACTTCAACGTCACGGAGGAGCAGCGTCAGAAGGAGACCGAGGAGGTTCGCAAGAACTACACCGGCCTGCCGATCACGGCGTCGGCGCTGATCTTTCCGCTGTTTTACTCGATCGTCTCGGTCTATTGCCTCTGCACGGAGGAGATCACGCGCTTCGGCCGCCTGTTTATGCAGGGAAATTTTCGCGCGCTCCTCTGTGTCCTGATGGCGCTCACGGGCATTCTCTATATTACTCCGTTCAAGATGAGAAAGCCGCGCTCCAGGGAGCTTTGGCTGATCCTGGCTGTCGGTCTGCTCGTTGCGGCTGTTCTGCTGCTGACGCATCTGCGCCGTCTCGGCGTCTTTTGAGGTGTGAAATGAAAAAGCTGTTTTTGGTCATGAACCCCTGCTCGGGAAAGAAGCGGGCAAACAAGGTGCTTGCGGAGATCATTGACGTTTTCAACCGCGCGGACTACGAGGTCACGGCCTACATGACGGCAGCGCGCGGCGACGCGACCCGTGCTGCGGCGGAGCGCGCGGCGGATTTTGACCGCATCGTCTGCATCGGCGGAGACGGCACGCTCAACGAGGTCATTGCCGGGCTGCATGAGGTCGGGCAGCAGACGCCCATCGGCTATATCCCGGCCGGAAGCACGAACGATTTTGCCAGCAGCCTGGGTCTGCCGAAGGATCTGCTTGATGCGGCGCGCCTTGCCGCGACCGGCGAGCCGCGCAAGCTCGACATCGGCAGCTTTAACGGCCGCTGCTTTTCCTATGTCGCCTCCTTTGGCGCCTTCACGCGCACATCCTATGCCACGCCGCAGGGGATGAAAAACGCGCTCGGCCATGTGGCCTATCTGCTGGCGGGCGCGAAAGAGCTGACCTCCATCCGCAGCACACATATGCGCTTTGTGCTGGCGGACGGGACGTCGTTCGAGGATGATTATATTTTCGGCGCGATCAGTAACTCCACCTCCGTGGCCGGGCTGCTGACGCTCTCGCCGGATCTGGTCGACCTGAACGACGGCCTGTTCGAGCTGCTGCTCATCCGTAAGCCGCACAGTCTGCTCGAGCTGAGCGACTGCGTGCTCGCGCTCACAACGCAGGAATATCACACGCCGATGCTCACAATGGTCTCGACCGGGCGCGTCGAGATCGACTGCCCGTCCGAGCTGGATTGGACGCTCGACGGCGAATATGCCGCCGGACAGGCGCACTGCGTGGTGGAGAATCTGCACGATGCCATCCGCGTGATCGTGCGGCCGAAATAAAGCTGAGGCGGCTGACAACCTGTCAGCCGCTTTTTGGAGGAAATGAGATGAAAACCGTTTGCCGCCGCCTGCATCGCGGCGATGATCTGCTTCTGAGCATCCGCACGCTCTGCGAGCGCGAAAAGATCGACGCCGCGGTCGTGCTGTCTGCGGTCGGCTGTGTCAGCCGTGCCGTCCTGCGCGATGCAGGAGGCGTGAACCTGCGCAGCGTCGACGAGCCGTGCGAGATCGTCAGCCTGAACGGCACGGCGAGCCGGATGCGCTGCCATCTGCATCTCGCGCTCTCGCGCGAGGATCTGTCTGTCATAGGCGGGCACATGATGCCCGGGTGTATCGTTAACACGACCTGTGAGCTGGTGCTCGGCGTGCTGGAGCATATGCGTTTTGACGTGGAGCAGGACGCGCAGACCGGCTATGACGAGCTGATTTTTACGGAGCTGAAGCCATGAAAAACACAACGCTTTGCTATATTGAGCGCGACGGCTGCTATCTGCTGCTGCACCGCGTGAAGAAGAAAAATGACCTCAACCACAACAAATGGGTCGGGATCGGCGGAAAATTTGAGGAAACGGAAAGCCCGGAGGAGTGCCTCCTGCGCGAGACGCGCGAGGAGACGGGACTGACGCTGACGAGCTGGCGCTATTGCGGCATCGTGACGTTCGTATCCGACCGGTGGGAGGGCGAATACATGCACCTGTTCCATGCCGACGGCTTCGAGGGCGAGCTGATCGACTGCAACGAGGGCGTGCTCGAGTGGATCCCGAAGGAGCGCTTTCACAGCCTGCCGCAGTGGGAGGGTGACGAGATCTTCCTGCGCCTGATGGAGCAGCACGAGCCGTTTTTTTCGCTCAAGCTGCGCTATCGCGGCGACGAGCTGATCGAGGCGACCTTGAACGGAAGGCAGGCGCTGAAATGAACCCCGCGCCGCAGGTGCATCCGATCCCGCCGCTGTTCTGCGCCGAGTCGCGCGTGCTGATCCTCGGGTCGTTCCCGTCGATCGCCTCGCGCGAGGCAAAATTCTTTTACGGCCATCCGCAGAACCGCTTCTGGCGCGTTATGGCGGCGCTGACCGGCCGTCCCGTCCCGCAGACTGTGGAGGACAAGACCGCTCTGATCTTGGAAAACGGCTTCGCACTCTGGGATTCCGTTGCAAGCTGCACGGTCACGGGCTCGTCCGACAGCAGCATCCGCGACGTTGTGCCGAACGATCTGCATGTGATCCTCGACCACGCGCCCGTGGAGCGCATCTTCTGCAACGGCGCGACCTCGCAGCGCTGCTTTGAGCGCTATATCCGCCCGACGCTGGGCAGAAGCGCCGAGCGGCTGCCCTCGACCAGCCCGGCCAACGCCGCATGGTCGCTCGATCGCCTGATCGACGCTTGGCGTGTGATCCTTATATGATGCTTTTTGAATGCTACAGCAAACGCCCCCGGGGCTCGGATGAGTCCCGGGGGCGCTTCAGTGTGTCAAAAAACCTTCGAGGCAAGCTATTTTACCCCAAAACCGTCCCAATTTTCGTGTCATTGCGAGGCCGCGCGCGGCCGTGGCAATCTTTAAGCCAAAGGCATGGCATCCCGTGGCGAAGCACGG
>URCY01000035.1 GCA_900546415.1 uncultured Eubacteriales bacterium | reverse complement strand
TCGTTCCGTCAAAGATTGCCGCGTCGGGCGCACGCGCCCTCCTCGCAATGACAAATCTGATAGGTTTTGTTGAGAAACGAAACGGTTTTCGGAACAAAACGTTTGAAAAACGATGACGAAACGTTCGAAAAACGATGCGGGGTGACATTGTAATGTAGGAAACCTCTGAATCAATCGGCTGCGGCGCTCAGCGGGTCTTTTGCCACAACTTGTCAGCTTGAAAATCTTGAAATACGTAAAGGATTTCAAGATTTTCAAACCTCAATTTGGAACAAAATTCCTCACTGACCACTCTTGCAATTTAATCAGAGGTTCCCTTGTACTCTTCCTCGACATCATCCATGTAATCCGCATCCGGATCTGGTCGTTGTTCAGCGGCCTTTTTGGGGCCTGCATCATGAAATATCCACCGCCGCAGGCGATCAGTATGATGAACACACCGATGATCGGCAGCACGGAAACGGACCTCTTTCCTCGCATTTCGGATCGAGGCGCGCAAATGGCTCCTTGGCAGCAAACGTCGGCGCAAGAAACAACACGCGTTTTGAAAGAATGGACGCTCTCCTTCCCTGTCAAAAAGCGCTTAATGGTTCGTTTTTCTATAGACGGTTACGCCGAGGATCTTGACCTCAATGCCCTCAATATACTCGTAGTCAGCATCGATCTCCGAGGGAAGCTGATGAATTTTTGTGACCTCATAAACCAAGGCCTTGTATCGAACGCTCCCGCCGTCTTTCAGTCCAAGAGGGATCGGAGTCAGCAGGAGCGCCAACGCAAGAACCACCGCAATCACGAGCAACGCTCTCTTTTTTGTTTTTTTCATTGTGAGATCCTCCACATCGATTTGTTGAACCACAGAAGGTCAGATTTCGTCGGCAAGAGAGAACGGAACAATAAGATACCTTCCTTCATGCGCGGAGAATTTCGGGTAGATTCCCTCTTTTGAACCCGCTTGGGTCGAGAAAAGAACTTCACCGCTCAGTCGGAGACGATCAATTCTGACCGCTCTCCTTGAGTATACCATATTCTTTCTGGAAACGCAACCGTAAAGATGGCCCTGCCAATCGTCTAATACTGATTCTTAATTATAATATTGAATCAAGAATCAGTATGAAACCGGCTCATGGCTCGTGCTGCATAAAAATCGTGCCGGAGGCACTCCCCTCCGGCACGAGCCGCTGTGCTTGCAATTGAATCAGAGCTTCCCTTGCTTTCCCGCAGCGATTGACATTGCGCAGCTATTATCGTTTTGCGTCGCTCAGCAGCGCGCGGGTCTGTTCGGCGTTGCGCCGGATCTCGGCCTGAAGCGCCTCGAGTGACGGAAAACGCCGCTCTCCGCGCAAAAAGGTCAGCAGACGCAGGGTCAGACGTCGCCCATAGAGGTCGCCGCTGAAATCGAGCAGCCACGGCTCGACCGTGCGGCAGTCGCCGTGGACGGTCGGACGCATCCCGATGTTCGTGACTGCCGGATAGCGTCTGCCGTCGACCTCTGTTTCAGCGGCATAAACACCGTCCATCGGGAGCAGGATCTGCGGCGAAACATCGAGGTTTGCGGTCGGAATGCCGATCGTGCGGCCAAGCTGATGGCCGGTGACAACGGTACCGCTGAGCAAATGCGGATGCCCCAGCAGACGCACTGCCTCGGCCATTTCCCCGGAGGCGATCAAGCCGCGAATGCGCGAAGACGAGACGGCCGCGCCGTCCATAGAGAGCTGTGGGATCACGTCGCAGCCGACGCCGCGCGCGGCGCAAAACGCTTGCAGCAGCTCCGCCGTTCCCGCGCCGCCGCTTCCGCAGCGGTAATCCGCCCCGCAGACGAGATGGACGGCGGAATATGCCCCGATCAGCGTCCGTTCAACAAATTCCTGCCACGGCTGGCGCATCGTCGCCGCGTCAAAGTGCAGTGCAAGCACCTCATCGATGCCATAGAGCGTCTGCATCAGCTCCCGTCGCTCAACGGGCGTGTTGAGCAGGCGCGTCGGCGTCCCGCGCAGCAGGTTGTCCGGGTGTGTGTCCAGCGTCAGCGCAGCGGCCGGGCAGCCGAGGCGGTCAGCCAGCTCGCGTGTACGGCGCAGCAGCGCCCCGTGGCCGAGGTGGACACCGTCAAAAAAGCCAAGCGCGATCACGCGTTTCATCTTGATCTTCCTTTCCTGAAGCCGGTCATACGACGAAAAAGCTCTTGACCGTCCGCACGACGCCCCGTTCGCACGACGCCAGCGCCAAAAATTCGCCGTCTGCGCCGTACAGGCGGCAGCGCCCGTCCGGCCATTCGGCCCGAAAATCCGCGCCGTTGCGGCATTTGCGCGCCTGCGCGGCGTTGAGCGTTTTTTCCGGAAGCGCCGCAAACAGCGTGTCCGTCGGGAGCAGCAGCGCGGCCGGATCGGGCGCGGAGAGAATCTGCTCGAGCGTGACCGCCTGCTCCAGCGAGAACGCTCCGGCCTGCACGCGCCGCAGCGCGGCCATGCAGCCGCCGCAGCCGAGCGCCGCGCCGATATCGTGGCAGAGCGTGCGGACATAGGTGCCCTTGGAGCAATGGACGAGCAGCTCGGCGGTATCGCCGTCGAATCGTTCCAAGCTCAGCTCAAAAACGGTGATTTTTCGTGGCTTTCGCTCCACCTCTCCGCCCTTCCGGGCGATCTCGTAGAGCTTTTTCCCGTTGATCTTGATTGCCGAATACATCGGCGGGAGCTGCTCAAGCTCTCCCGTGAAGCGCTGAATAACAGCCTCCAGCTCCGCGCGGCCGGCCGTGACGGGCGCGGTTTGCAGCACCGTTCCGGTCGTGTCCTGCGTATCGGTGGTCATGCCGAGGCGCAGGGTCGCGCGGTAGGTTTTTTCCGCGTGCTCAAAAAATTCGACCGCACGGGTCGCGCGGCCGAGGAATACCGGCAGAACGCCGGTCGCCATCGGATCGAGCGTGCCGCCGTGGCCGACGCGGCGCTCATGAAACACGCCGCGCAGCTTGCTGACCACGTCCTGCGACGTCCAACCCGCGGGCTTGTCGACGATCAGGATGCCGCTTGCCATCAGAGCGCAACTCCGATCCGGGCAATGGCGTCCATAACCGCCCTGCGCGCGCCCTCAATGCCGCCCGGAACGGTCGCTCCGGCCGCCGCACGGTGGCCGCCGCCGCCGAGCAGGGCGCAGATCGCCGAGGCGTCATAGTCCGGTGAGGTGCGCACGGAGATCTTACCGATGTCACCCTCCTGCTTGAGCATCGCAGCAATGCCGACGCCCTCGATCTCGCGGCCGAAGCCGGAAATATCGTCGATATCGTCCTCGGTGAGCTGCAAGCGCTCCCGGACGTCATTCGGAATGGCGCTGATTGCGACGAGGCCGCCGGCATAAAGCTGCGTCGTCTCGGTCAGATAAGCGTCCAGACGCAGACGCGCCATGCGCCGCGTCAGGAACATGACCTGATTGACCGCAAAGGTATCCGCGCCGCAGTCGCGGCAATAGGCCGCCGCGCGCAGGGTGTCGGCGGTCGTGTTGCTGTAGCGGAAGCAGCCGGTGTCCGTCGAAATCGCGACATAGAGCGCCTCGGCAATACGCGGCGTGACCGTGACCTTCAGCTCCAGCAGGAGCTTGAGGATCAGCTCGCCGCAGGCGGCGGTCTCGGGGTCGACAAAGCCGCGCTTGGCGTAACCGTTGTTGCGGCCGTGGTGGTCGATCAGCATCTCGATGCGGTCGGCGTCATTCACGGCGTTATACGGCAGGAGCTGGCTCGAGGCGATGTCCACCGCGATGAGGCAGGCGTTCTCGGGCAGCTCCGCGACGGTCAGGCCGTCCAGATAGGGACGAAATTTGTCGGTAAACTGCGGATTTTCCAGAATCGCCGCCTGCTTGCCGAGCTGGCGCAGACCGCCGCACAGCGCTGCCGCGCAGCCGATCGTATCGCCGTCGGGGCGGCGGTGCGTCAGGATCACATACCGATCCCCTTGCAGCAGAAACGCCGCGACCTCAGGAATGCTCAGCGTCTTCATGCTCGTCCTCCGGGATGTCCAGCTTGGACAGGATGTCAAGAATGTGCGCGCCCTGCACGATGGAATCGTCGGCCTGCCATTGCAGCTCCGGCGTATAGCGCAGCTGAAGCGTGCGCCCCAGCTCGCGGCGCAGATAGCCCGCCGAGGACTTCAGCCCGGCCAGCGTCTCCTTGGTATATTCCTTGTCGAGCAGCGACACATAGACCTTTGCATAGCGCAGATCCGGGGTCGTCTCCACATGCGTGATCGACAGCATCGTCTTGTGCACGCGCGGATCCTTCAGCTCACGCAGAAGCTCCGCAAGCTCGCGCTGGATCTCTTCGTTGATCCGGCCGATTCGGTTGGATGCCATAATGTTTCCTCCTATTTCGATAAACCGTGGGCGGACGTCCGGTCTCAGCCGGGCGTCCTTCTGTCATAAAATCAGGCAGGACGCGACATTTGCCGCGTCCTGCCGGAAAATCAGCGGGGAATCTCCTCCATGACGAAGCATTCAAAGATGTCGCCCTCTTTGATGTCGTTGAACTTCTCGATGGACATGCCGCATTCGTAATTCTGTGCGACCTCCTTGACGGAGTCCTTGAAGCGCTGCAGCGAGCCGATGTTGCCCTCGTAGATGACGATGTTGTCGCGCAGGACGCGCACCTGACCGTCGCGGGTGATCTTGCCGTCCTTGACATAGCAGCCGGCGATCGTGCCGATCGCCGAGACCTTATAGGTCTGGCGCACCTCGGCGTGGCCGATCACGACCTCACGGAACTTCGGCGCAAGCATACCCTTCATGGCCGCCTCGATCTCGTCGATGGCGTCATAGATCACGCGGTACATCCGCAAATCAACGTTCGAGCGCTGCGCAGAGGCGGCGGCTGCGGCGTCCGGACGGACGTTGAAGCCGACGACAATCGCGTTGGACGTGGAGGCAAGCAGAATGTCGGATTCGTTGATCGCGCCGACACCGGCGTGGATCACGCGGACGCGCACCTCGTCGTTCGAGAGCTTCTCCAGGCTGGCCTTGACGGCCTCGGCAGAGCCCTGCACGTCGGCCTTGACGATCAGGTTCAGCTCCTTCATCTCGCCCTCCTGCATCTTGGCAAAGAGGTTGTCGAGCGTGACCTTGCTTGTGAGCTTCGCGGCAGCGTCCTTCTCGGCCTGCTTGCGCTGCTCGACGAGCTGACGCGCCATGCGCTCGTCGCTGACGGCGTTGAACTCGTCGCCGGGGGCGGGCGTCTCGGCAAGACCCGTGATCTCCACCGGGACGGACGGGCCGGCACTCGTGATCGCACGGCCCTTGTCGTCCGTCATAACGCGGACGCGGCCGACAGACGTACCGGCGATGATGAGGTCGCCCTTATGCAGCGTGCCGTTCTGAACCAGCAGGGTCGCGATCGGGCCGCGGTTCTTGTCCAGCCGTGCCTCGATGACAATGCCCTTGCCGGCGCGGTTCGGATTGGCCTTCAGCTCGGCCAGCTCCGCCGTCATGATGACCGTTTCGAGCAGCTCGTCGATGCCCGCGCCGGTCTTGGCGGAGATCCGCACGACCTCGGTGTCGCCGCCCCATTCGGCCGGGACAAGGTCATGCTCGGTGAGCTGCGTCAGGACGCGGTCGGGATTTGCGCCCGGCTTATCCATTTTATTGACCGCGACGATGATCGGAATGTTCGCGGCCTTGGCGTGGTTGATCGCCTCGACGGTCTGCGGCATGATGCCGTCGTCGGCGGCGACGACCAGAATCGCAATATCCGTGCACATTGCGCCGCGCGCGCGCATCGAGGTGAACGCGGCGTGTCCCGGCGTATCCAGGAAGGTGATCGGATTTCCGTTGATCTCAACGGTGTAAGCGCCGATGTGCTGCGTGATGCCGCCTGCCTCGCCGGAGACGACGTTCGTCTTTCTGACGGCGTCGAGCAGGCTCGTCTTGCCGTGGTCAACGTGACCCATCACGACCACGACCGGGCTGCGCGGCTGAAGCTCGTCGGCGGAGTCCTCGTGATCGTCGATCAGACGATCCTCGATCGTCACGACGACCTCCTTTTCGACCTTGCAGCCCAGCTCGGTGGCAACGAACTCGGCGGTATCAAAGTCGATGGTCTGGTTGATGCTGGCCATCACGCCGTTCTTGATGAGCACCTTGATCAGCTCGGTTGCGGTCTTCTTCATGCGCGAGGCAAGCTCGCCGACCGTGATCTCATCCGGGATCTTGACCGTCAGCGGCGTTTTCTTGATGATCTCAAGCTGGAGGCGGCGCATCTTCTCCTGTTCCTCGTTGCGGCGCTTGTTGCCGGTCTGACCGCGCTTGTTGTCCTTCTTGCGGTTCTTGCTGCCGATCTTCTGCTTGCCGCCGGAATAGTTCTGCACACGCTCGGAGACCAGGCTGTCCACACGGTCGTCAAAGCGGTCGGCGTTGACCGTCACGGCCTTCGTGTCGACCACGCGGCGCTCGCGCTTGCGCTCCGGCTCCTTCGGCTTCTCGGGCTTCGCAGGCTTTTCCGCCGCCGGGGCGGGCGCCTTCTCGGCCTTTTCCGCAGGCTTCGGCTCGGCCTTCTTGGGCGCGGGCGCGACGGCAAAGACCTCCGCGATCGAACCGATCTGGTGATGCTGCGTAATGTGGTCAAAAACCGCATTGAGCTGCTCGTCGGTCAGCACCTGCGAATTGCTTTTCGGCTTTTCAAAATAAATTCCAACGATCTCCGCGATGTCCTTCGGCGCCATACCGAAATCCGCGGCGACCTCTTTCACTCGATATTTCACAAAACTCATAAAGCCACCTCCTCTTACTTTCTGCCATGTCGAACGTTATTGCGATGCGCCTTTTCCTCCGCACGGCGTTTTTCAACGCGTTGGACGCGGACGTCCAGCTCCTGCAGAAGCGACGCATATTTTTCCGGCTCACCGAGCGTTTTGACGAAGGCCTGCGCCAGACGGACGTCCACGATGGCCGCGATCGCGCAGGAGCTGACGCCCAGCGCCTCGCCCAGCTCGTCCTTGCCGTAGGGCAGGGTCAGAATGGGCTGCGCCGTCCCGGCGACGAAGCTCTGCGCGCGCCGCACGGTGTGCCCGCCGGCATCGGAGGCCAGCAGCACCAGACGCGCACGGTTCGCCCGTGCGGCCGAGCCGACCGGCTCCTCTCCGCAGACCAGATTGCGCCCCTTGCGGGAAATGGCCAGCAGGCCAAGGCTCTTATTCCGTTCCATCGGCTTCCTCCATTTCCTTCAGCAGGCTCTCCAGAACCTCCGGCGGAATCTCGGTCTCCAATGCGCGCGCAAGCGCGTTGGATTTCACCGCCCGCTTCAGGCAGTCGGCGCTGCGGCAGATATACGCGCCGCGGCCGTTGGCCTTGCCGCGCAGATCGAGCGCGACCGCTCCTTCCGGGCTGCGCACAACGCGCAGGAGCTCTTTTTTCGGCTTATGCTCCCGGCAGCCGAGACACTGGCGCACAGGGATCTTTTTTGTCACGACGATTCCTCCGTTTCCTATGAGCGCGATGAGCTCAAGCTGTTATGTTCAAGCCTCCGGGGCTTCCTCGACCGTCTCGGAGCAGGGCTCCTCCTCGGCCGACTGCTCCGCTTCCCCGGCGCTCTCGGCCTGAGAGGCAGGCTTGATGTCGATCTTGCAGCCGGTCAGACGCGCCGCGAGGCGGGCGTTCTGCCCTTCCTTGCCGATGGCAAGCGAGAGCTGATCGTCCGGAACGATCACGCGGCAGGCCTTCTGGCCGGGCAGCGGCGTGACGGAGATCACGTCCGCCGGGGACAGCGCGGAGGCGACGAACCGGGCGATGTCGTCCGACCAGACGACGATGTCGATCTTTTCGCCCTGCAGCTCCTCGACGATGGCGTTGACACGCGCGCCGCGCGGGCCGACGCACGCGCCGACCGGGTCGATGTTCGGCTCGGTGGCGCAGACGGCCAGCTTCGTGCGTGAGCCGGGCTCACGCGAAATGGAGCGGATCTCGACCGCGCCGGATTCGATCTCGGGCACCTCGCGCTCGAACAGACGCTTGACCAGCGCCGGATGCGTGCGCGAGACGAGCACCTGCGGGCCGCGGCTGCTGCGGCGCACCTCCACGACATAGACGCGGATCAGGTCGCCCTCGGTGAAGTGCTCCGTGCGAACCTGCTCGCCGACGGCCAGCAGCGCGTCGGTGCGGTCGCTGCCCTGCCCGATGCGGACGGTCATGTCGCCGGAATTGTCGATGCGCAGCACCGTACCGGTGAGGATCTCGTGCTCCTTGGAGGAGAAGCTGTCGAACACCATGCCGCGCTCGGCCTCGCGGATACCCTGAATGATGACCTGCTTGGCCGTCTGCGCCGCGATGCGGCCGAAGGCCTTGGTCTGGATCTCAACGTTGACCAGATCGCCGAGCTGCGCCTTGCTGTCGATCCTGCGCGCGGCGTCGAGCGTGATCTCCGTCGCGGGGCTGATGACGTCGTCGACGACCTCCTTCTGCGCAAACATGGTCAGGTGATCCTCGTTCAGCTCGACGAAAACATTGTCGGTGTAGCCGTCCTTGTCCTTTTTATAGGCGGCGACGAGCGCCTGCGTGATGCGCTCGACCATATAATCCACGGGAATGCCGCGCTCCTTTTCGAGCTGGCGCAGCGCCGCAAAAATCTCTGTGTTCATGTTGTCCTCCTAAAACTCTACGCGAAGCCGCACGAGCGCGACCTCGGATTTTTCAAATGTCAGCTCTCTGCCGTCGACCGCGACGGTCACATTGCCGTCTGCATAGCCGGTCAGCGTGCCGGAGAATTCCTTGCGCCCGTCGCGCGGCTTATAGAGCTTCACCAGCACCGCCGCGCCCATATAGCGCTCAAAATCGGACGGCCGCTTGAGCGGGCGCTCCAGTCCCGCCGAGCAGACCTCAAAGCGGTAGCTCTCCGGGATAGGGTCCTTTTCGTCAAGCACCGGATCGACCGCGCGCGAGACCGCCTCGCAGTCGTCGATGTCCACGCCGCCGTCCTTGTCGATGTACAGGCACAGGAACCATTCGCCGCCCTCGCGGACGTATTCGACGTCCCAAAGCTCGCAGCCCTGCTCCTTCACCAGCGGCTCGGCAAACTGCCAAACCTGTTCCGTGATCTTCAAATTGCTTCCTCCTTCTGCGGCCTCGGGCGAAGCCGTTTGTTCAAGAAGAAAGAGACGGGGGAACCCGTCTCTTTAGTAGTACTACTTTCAGATTGTCTATATTATAGCATTCAAATTCCGGAAATGCAAGCATTTTTTGCGGCTTTTCTCGCCGTTTTCAGCATTTCCGAAAAAAATCTTTTCAATTTTTTTGAAAAAACCGCCGCTCCCCTCTGTTATTTTGCCGGATACTATGATATAATGGCTGCTGCACCTTAGGAATCTCTGAATCAATCGGCTGCGGCGCTCAGCGGGTCTTCTGCCCCAACTGATCGGTTTGAAAATCTTGAAATACGGAAAGGATTCCTGCGATTTCCAAACCTCGATTTGGAACAGAATCCCTCGCTGACCACTCTTGCGATTGAATCAGAGCTTCCCTTAATTTCATTCTGTATTTTTGGAGTGATCGACATGAGAAAATCCTCGATCCCGTCTGCCGTGCTTCTGGCGCTGTCTCTGGCCGCCGCAGTCGGCGGATTTTTCGTGCGCCGCGCGCAGCTCGCGACGGAGCTTCTGGCCGACGGCAGTCTCGCAGCCGGCAGCCGTCTGCACGTCGTTCTGACGATCGTCGCGGCCGTCTTTGCCTTAGCAGCCGCCGCGCTGCTCTTCCCGCTGGAAAAGCGCCGCTGCTGGCGCAGCTTTTTCCGCAGCAGTCCGGCTCTTCAGCTCCCGCTGATGATTGCGGCGGTGCTGCTGGCCGTCGGGAACGTCATGCTTTTGCAGCAGCGCGCGGAGCCTGTTGAGGCCTTCACGCAGTCGCCCGCGCTGGCAAACACGCTCTCGGCGCTCGTCGCGCCGCTGGGCATTCTGAGCGGCGTCTGCTTCGCCGTGGCCGGGTTCTTCTGCCTCTCGCAGAAAAAGCCCTCTCCGGCGCTCTATATGCTTGCCTGTCTCTATCCCATCGTGCGGCTGGTCTCCTGCTTTCAGGCCTGGAACACCGACCCCTCGATCCACGATTATTGCTATCAGCTGCTGGCGGCGATCTGCACGATGCTGACATTTTTGCAGTTCGGCGGCTTCTGCTTCGACAAGGGACGCCGCCGCATCACGCTGTTCTGGGCGCTCTGCGGCATTGTGTTCAACGGCTTCAGCCTTGCCGACGCACTGAACGGCGGCGAGGCGGCCACGCCCCTTGTCACGGTCTCCCTGCTGCTGATCCTGCTGACGAACGCCGTGATGCTGCTCTTCCCGGACACGAGCGCGCCCGCCGAGCCGCAGCCCGCTGCCGGGCAGCCCAATTCTGAAGAATCCAATGAGGAAGAAGAAACGACATGACAGAATTCGTAAACCACACCAATCTCGAGGCTTATGAGGCCTTTGTGCAGAGCCACCCGAAGGGGCACTTCTCGCAGAGCAGCCTCTGGGCAAAGCAAAAGCCCGCGTGGCGCTGGAAGGCCGTGATCTGCCGCGACGGGCAGGGCGCGATCTGCGGCAGCATCGCGTTTTTGATCCGCAGGATGCCGATCGTCCGGCGCAACATGCTCTATGCCTGCCGCGGCCCGGTCTGCGACCTTGACGACCGCAAGACCTTTCACGAGCTGATGGAGGCCGCCAAGCGCATCGCGCAGGCAGAGCGCGCCTATGTCATCAAGATCGACCCGGACGTCCCCTCCTCCAACACGGAGTTCGTCTCGATGCTCGAGCAGGAGGGCTTTGTCTGCCGCAACACCGGCAAGAATTTCGAGGCCATCCAGCCGCGCTACGTCTTCCGGCTCTATCTGAACGGCCGCGACGAGGAGGCCATGCTGGCATCCTTCCATCAGAAATGGCGTTATAACATCCGCCTTGCCACGCGCAAGGGCGTCGAGGTGCGCATCTGCGGCAAGGAAATGGTGCCCGATTTTGCGCGCATCATGGTCGAGACCGGTGTCCGCGACAATTTTGCCACGCGCCCGCCCGAATATTTCTCGGCCATGCTGGATAACCTCGGCGAGCACGCGCGGCTGTATATGGCCTTTTACGAGGGCAAGCCGATCGCCGGAACGCTGGCCGTGCATTACGGCGACAAGGTCTGGTATCTCTACGGCGCAAGCTCCAACGAGCACCGCAACCTGATGCCGAACTATCTGCTGCAATGGCGCATGATCCAGTGGGCGATTGAGACGAACAGCCGCGTCTACGACTTCCGCGGTGTCTCCGGCGACGTCTCCGAGGACAACCCGCACTACGGTCTCTTCCGCTTCAAGCAGGGCTTCGGCGGCGAGTTCACCGAGTTCGTCGGCGAGTTCGACTATGTGCAGAGCAAGCTGGCCTATCTCATCGCCGAGAAGGGCAGTCTGGCCTATAAGACCCTCGCGGCGAAGCTCTACATGCTGAAGAATCGCGGCAAGTGAGGCGCGCGGCATGACGGGCTACATGGTCAGCCGCAGCCGACTGCGGCACAATTTGCAGGTCCTGCGGCAGCGCGCGGACGGAACGCCGATCTGGGCCGTGGTCAAGGGCAACGGCTACGGTCTCGGGACGCAGGCGCTGGCTGAGTTTTTACTGGCCGAGGGGATCACGCGCTTCTGCGTGACCGAGCCGACCGACGCGGCAAAGCTCGCGGCGCTTCCGGGCGCGGCGCGCGAAATCCTGATGCTGCGCGAAACGGTCGATCCGGACGAGCTGCGCGCGCTGCTCGAGCACGATGTGCTTCTGACGGTCGGCAGTTCTGCCGCCGCAGACGCCGCAGAGGCGGCCGCGCGGGTGTGCGGTCATCCGGCGCGCGTGCATCTCAAGATCGACACGGGCATGGGGCGCTATGGCTTCTTCCCGGACGAGACGGAGGCGATCCTGCCGCTGTTTGCGCGCGATGCCCTTCATATTTGCGGAATTTATACACATTTTAACTGTGCCTTCGGCGACGCAGCGCTCACGAACCGCGAATTCGACGCCTTCTGTGCGGCGGTCGCGCGGCTGCGCGCAGCCGGGAAGGACGTCGGGACGGTGCACTGCTGCAACTCCGCCGCCTTCCTGCGCTTCGGCCGCATGAAGCTCGACGGCGTCCGCCTCGGCTCGGCGCTGCTCGGACGGATGCCCTTCCCGACGGAGCTTCAGCCGGTCGGCTATGTGCAGACGCGCGTCGACGCGCTGCACACCGTCCCGGCCGGACATTCCACCGGCTACAGCGCTCTCTGGACGGCCAAGCGTCAGACGACGCTTGCCATCCTCCCCGTCGGCTGGTTTCATGGCTTCAACGTGAGCTGTCAGCCAGACCGTTCCCGCCGTTGCGACGGCCTGCGCGCCGCCCTCTCCGGTCTGAAGGACATGCTGCGTCCGCGCCGCCTCACGGTCGAGATCAACGGCGTCCCCTGCCCCATCGTCGGCGCGATCGGAATGCTGCACTGCGCGGCCGACGTGACCGGCCTGCCCTGCGCGCCCGGCGACCCCGTCGTGATGCAGCTCAACCCGCTGCACCGCAACGAGCTGCCCGTGGTGTTTACGGACTGATCCCGTAAAAACCGAACACAAAGGAGAACCGTTTCATGCCTCTTGCAATCCTCGCCGAGCGTTTCGGCGGCATTGATATCTGGAACTACGTCGGCTATGCCGCGTCCGTCATCGTCTTTTTGTCCTTCGTCATGACCTCGGTCGTGAAGCTGCGCATCACGAGTACCGTCGGCTCCGCGCTGTTCTCGCTCTACGGCTTCATGATCGGCTCGATCCCGACGGGCGTTCTGAATTTCGGCGTCGTCTGCGCCAACATTTACTACCTCGTGCGGATGAAGCGCCAGAAGGATCTCTTCACCGCGCACACCATCGACATCCGCAACGATTTTTTGCAGGATTTTCTGCTCTTCAACGGCCGTGATATTCAAAAATGCTTCGGCGGCTACAATGCGGATCATAAAGACGCCGATCTGGCCATCCTGACCTACTGCAACATGACCGCCGCCGGGCTGCTCCTCGGCAAGGATCTGGGCGGCGGCACGCTCCGCATCGATCTGGATTACGCCACCGCCGAATACCGCGACTGCCGCCTCGGCCGCTTCCTCTACCCCAAGCTCGCGCAGATGGGCTTCCACCATCTCGTCGCGACCACAAACAGCGAATGTGAGGCACATGTGCGCTACCTGCGCTCCATGGGCTTCACCGAGCAGAACGGCTGCTTTGTCAGGGACGTCTGATCGCATCGAAAAGCCCCCGCTTCCGAACGGAAGCAGGGGCTTTCGTTTAAAATCAGAGCATTTCGCAGGTATAGCGTCTGCCCTTGAGCGCGCGGTAAAGCTCCGCATTGGTCTGCGCAACATAGGGCGTGATGTAGAAGACATTCAGAACGCCGCACGTCAGTCCGCCGAGCAGATACCACGGCAGGAAGGACAGATTCAGCACGAAGGTGTCCCAGCGGTAGCCGCGCATCATCTCCTTGCTCTTGCGCAGGGCGTCCATGGGGCTCATCGTGGGGTCGTCGGCGAGAATGTACTCTACTAAATAATAATCGTACATCTTAATGATGCCGGGGATCACAAACAGGAGCGAGAACAGCCAGACGAACAACGCCCGGAGCATCATCGCGCCCACGGTCTTCATATAGCGGCCGCCGTCGAAGGAATAGCCGATCTCGCCGAACGAGGCAGGCTGCTCGGAGTTGCGGAAGAAAAAGCGGCTGAAGCCGACCGTCAGCGGGTAGCGCAGAAAGGCGGTATAAGCCAGCGAGATCAGACTGCCGATCAGCAGCACATGGAGCAGCATATAGAGGATCGTTGCAGCGGCAAAGTTATAGCCGAACAGGTTGATCTCGTCCCAATCGATCCTGAGCCCGACGTTCAGATAGGTACCGCCTCCAAACAGCAGCATCAGCAATCCGACCAAAACACTTTTCCAATAGTTGCGATAGAACGCATCCTTTGCGCTTTCCTTCAAGCGCGCTCTCGTCCACATGGTCTCATTCTCCTCTCGGTTTTTCAGAGGGCTTTTGCCCTTCTTGGGAAGCTCTGATTCAATTGCAAGAGCGGTCGATTTTGCTCCAAGTTGAGGTTTGAAAATTGCAGGAATATTTTGTGTATTTCAAGGCAAAAGGCCCGCTGGCCGCCGCAGCCGATTGATTCAGAGGTTCCCTTGCTTTATTATACCGCATAGAACGTGAAATCGCAACGGAGGATTTCTGTTTTTTCTGCGGTGCGCTGCTCGCGCCCGGCCTTGATGAGGGCCACGGCCAAGGCCGCATAGGTCGGCGCATCGCAAAGCGCGGGCTGCCGCCTGCAATTCACGGACAGCAAGCCCTTTCAGCAGCTTGAGCAATTTTCATGATGAAGCGCGTAAACGGCGCAGATAAAGATAAACAGGAGCTGATCGGGCACGCCAGCCCGGAAATGTTGCGCTATTATCAGGACGTCCGGCTCGCCGACCTGCGCAGGATCACCGACGTCTTATAAAACTTCGGTATGAGAGTAACCGACCATTATTTTACCCGCCAACGCAAGCCCGAGCCACCGGAAAACAGAAAAAAGAAAAGCCCCGAAAACGTAGTGTTTTCAAGGCTTTCCACGATTTTCAATTGGTCGGAGTGTCATTAAAGGATCTGGCGAAACACAGTAAAATCAACGGTTTGCAAGCGGCAAGCTAGGTGCTTTTATTCTAAAAAACAATAGTCAAGAAACACGCCGCCTAAGTTTTACTTAGGCGGCGCTTTGCGAAAGCAAGGTGACATTAAGAAAAGGCCTGTTTATATTTCTCTAACCCTTTTTCTACAGTGTTCAATGCAGCATTTATAAGCACGATTTCGTCCTCTTCGGGAATCGTTGCATGAGCATCAAATCTACCTTCATTGTTCAAAATATCCATTGCAGAAATGAACATTTCTTGTTTGTTCCAAAAATCCTTGAAGTAATCCCAGTTTGAGTTTATGAGGTCTTTAAGATTTTTGAAGTAAATATTAGATTTTCGAGAATCAAACAAGTCCGAGTATGAATAAGTCGCGTATTTTCTCGCATCACTGCCATATATTTTCTTTACAACAGCTTCTTTCGCTAGAGACTCCGACTGATAAGCTATACGCAAAATGAATTTCACCATTTTTCGCAGTTCGATTTCCAAAGCGCTTCTTTGTGTGCAGGTATATGCCCATTTCTCTTTGGGTGTTTTAATAAAGGCACTCCGTCGTTGTTGGCGCAAAAGATATTCTTTTAATGCATCAATCTGAAAATCATAGCTTTCATCTGATGCTCGGACAATACCGTAACCAATTAAATGCTTTACCATTGAATAATCTTGATCTGCAAAATATTTGAAATTTTCAAGATCGCCGGATGCTAGTAGATTTAACATTTCGTACTCGTCCACATAGAATTGCTTTAAGACTTCTAATAACATATTGAAGTAGTCGTTTTCACGATTGAATTCATCACGAACAGCAATATATTTTAGCCTATCAATTTGCACAGGTCTCTGAGGATACTTCTTTGCGATTGCACTACATACCTGGCGGATCAAGAACGGATGCCCGCCATAATCTTCCGTGAGTCTAGTATATACTCCCTCATCAAACCTAATTCCCATGAGGCGCCCAAGCTTACGCACCATCTCTCGAGTACGTCCTTGGTCAAAACCAGGTATATATTGTGGTTGAAAAGCGTTAAAAATAGGGTTGTCCTTTTCCAAAATAATTGGGACTTCAATACACTTGGAGTTAGTGCCTAATATACAAAAAGAGAATATATTAGTCGTATGTTGGAAAGCACTACGAACACTTTGCCAAAAATAAACAAAATCAAGGCCATTACACCAGTGTTCAACACCAGACTTTCCAAAAGTAATATTTTCTATTTCATCGAAAAGCAGAAGTATATTTTTTGATATCGTCTTAGATAGTTCACTAATTGATTTCTCAAAAAGGTATGCTGCGTCTGCTTCGGTAAATTGTGCTTCATTGAGCGAAAACTCGATGTCAGCTTCTTCAAAAGACCTTAGTAAGACATAATATAGTGCATAGTTCCAACGACGGAAGTTAAAACTTGTATTTTGGCAATCAATTAAAACTCCCAAACTATCTTTTTGGGGCAATTTACGGATAACATCGTAAACAATAGATGTTTTGCCGGTTTTGCGTAGGCCAAATAGGCCAAAGTTTTGATTTGCTCGGTGTTTTTCAATTATGGAAACCGTTAAATCATTGCGCCCAAAAAAATAGAAATCCTTTTTTAATGGTTCAGAGAAGTCGAATAGATCACGAGAATAAAAATACTTTCTAAATTGGTTCCTTATAAAATTGGGGTTTCCGCGATTGTCTCTGATGCTGTCATATGTAAAGGGAATAATTAATTGAGATTCCTGATTTGATAGACAGCCAGCAAGGTGTGTTTCGATATCATTGTCACCGCTTATTAATACATAACAAATCCGTTCAAGACGGTGGTCATGAAAAATCTTATACACTTCTTCATAAGCTTCCAACGTACGAGGCTCAAAGTCTGAATAAGGACTTAAGATAACAATTACTTCTCGAGACAGACTGAGAGATTCTTCATATGTTGCAGTTGGTTTTATAAGAAAATATCTATATGCGCTTTGACCAATTTCAATGAAACCAGCGTTAGTAATATACCATTCGTTTCCCCAATACCGTGCGATCTCTTTTTCTTTTTTCAAAAAAGAAGTATCAATTACTGTTTGAGCACTAGGATGTATTCCGGGCTTTACATTTTCATTCATCATTCGTAAACACCTCGATTCGACATCATTATACATTGCTTTTCTCAAAAATGAAAGATAGAAATGCCACCGAGCAAGACAATAGGCGGTGTTTTCATATATCACAACCTGAAAGGAGGAGTCCCTTATCTGCTGCCAGCCATCGGGCTGGCTTTTTTCATTTCACGAAAAGGAGGTTTGACATTGGCAGACGATAAAAAGAATATAGGCCCTGAGGTAAAAAAGACTGAAACGGCCCCCGCGCCGGAGCAGCCTGCTCCCGTCAAGGCCGAGCCTGTTGTGGCAGGTCCCGCGCCCGTGGAAAAGGCGGAGCCCACCATCCCGGAGGCCCCCGGCCTTGCGGCTCCCGAGCCGCCCAAGTCCGACAAGGAGGCCAAGCAGACGGTCACCCCGGACAAGGTCGATCCCGCCCTGGCCCCCACTGGCAAGGTGGTGGATTTTGCCGCCGCCCGTGAGGAGGCCGGAAAGGACAAGGCCCCGAAGGAAAAGGCAGCCAAACAGAAAGCCCCGGCGGGAAAGGACAAGGGGACGGCCAAGGCCAGCAAGGGCCGCCCGGCAAAGGCTGACAAGGCGGCCCCCGACAAGGCCAAGCTGCCCACGCGAGACAAAATGTCCCAAAGTAAGGCCGCCCCGGAAAACGCTGCGCCCAATCCGCAGGAGGCTCCTGCCCCTGCTGCGCCGGAACAGCCCGCCGCGCCCCGTGACGCTACCCGCGCAGAAAAAGAGGAAATTGTCTACCTCAATCTGTCCGAGTTGCGCCCGTTCAAAAACCATCCCTTTGGTGTCCGTGACGATGCCGAGATGCAGGGCCTTGTGGAGTCTGTCCGGGCAAGCGGCGTAAACCAGCCCGCGCTGGTGCGCCCCACTGAGGATGGCGGGTATGAGATCATCGCGGGCCACCGCCGCCAGAGGGCAAGTGAGCTGGCCGGGTTTGTGAATATGCCTTGTATCGTCCGTAACATGACCGATGACGAGGCCATCCTCGCTATGACGGATGACAACCTGCGCCACCGCGAAAAGATTTTGCCTACGGAAAAGGCACAGTCTTTGAAAATGCAGGTGGAGGCCATCAAGCACCAAGGCGCTCGTCCCGGTGAGGACGCACAGGAGGCGGGTAAACGCTCCACACAGATCGTGGGTGATCGCAACGGCATGAACTACAAACAGGTACAGCGGTATATCCGCTTGACCGAGCTTGTGCCGGATTTGCAGAAAATGCTGGACGAGAAAAAGCTGGCATTTACCCCCGCCGTGGAGATTTCCTTTATCCGTCCCAAACATCAGAAGTATATCGCCGTTTCCATTGAGGGTCAGCAGTTCTCGCCGTCCCTGTCCCAAGCCCAGCGGCTCCGCAAGATGGATCAAGAGGGCAAACTGAACGGCGATGTGATCGACGGCATTTTGATGGAAGAAAAGAAGGAGGTTGATAAGGTGATTATCAATAGCGCGGAACTGGAAAAGTATTTTGGCAAGGACAAGTCCCCCCGTCAGATGAAGGATCAGATCATGGCCCTTCTGGATGACTGGAAGGCCAAGGAGCCCCCCGAGATGGGTAAGCCCGAAAAGAAAACGGATAAGAGCCTGTAACCTCGAGACATTTTGTCCCGAGGTTTTTTCATTGAATGGAGGTTTTTACAATGAAACGACCCCTCGCATATATCACCGCTGCGTGGTGCGGCAGCGATGTCGAAAACGCAAAACAGGCGGCGCAGTATTGCCGTTCTGTTTACGAGGCGGGCTTTTCGCCCATCTGCCCCACGCTGTTTTACCCTCTGCTCCTCAATGATGCCATTCCCGAGGAGCACAAAAGCGGGATCGACATGGCCCGTAATCTGCTCAAACGCTCTCATGTGCTGGTAGTATGCGGCCATACCGTCACCGAAGCCATGAAGAACGATATTGCCGTTGCCCAGCGGCTGGGTATCACGGCAACCACGCTGGAGGGCATCTTGACGGTCAAGGGACAGGGCCGCCGCTGATATGGCAGCCCTACTGGAAGCCTACATTACCAACCTCGGCAAATATGCCGAGGGGCAGCTTGTGGGCGAAACGCTGAAATTCCCCACCACGGCGGAGGAGGTGCAGTCCCTCTTAAAGCGCATCGGCGTGGACGGCATACGGTATGAGGAGATTTTCATTACCAGCTTTGACGGCGATGTGCTGGGGCTGCATGAACACTTGGGCGAATATGAAAGCATTGACGAGCTCAATTATCTGGCCGCGCTGCTGTCGGAAATGGATCAGAGCGATATAGAAAAGTTTGAGGCGGTCATAGACGCTGGCGAATACACGGGCAGCGTGAAAGACTTAATCAACCTCACGCAAAATCTGGATTGCTTTGAGTTCTATTCCGGTGTCCGTAGTGACGAGGAATTGGGCCGTATGTATGTGCTGGAGTCCGGCGGCGTGGAAGTGCCGGAACACCTCATTGACTATATCGACTATGAGGCATACGGACGGGATGTGCGGATCAATGAAAGCGGTCACTATGCCCCCGGTGGATATGTGGCAGACAACCGCAGCAGCTTCATAGAGCATTACACGGGCCGGGATGACATTCCCGACGAGCACCGCGTTTTCTCCATGCCCAAGTTGTCCATCCGGGAGCAGATGTCAGCTTTCAAGGAAATTATAGACCGTTCCTCGCTGGAGGGAGAACGGAAACGGCCCACGCTGGGCCATACGGAACGATAACCCCACCTTGGGACAACTTGTCCCAAGGTGAGAAAGGAGGCGGCATAGCTGATAGAAGAAGATATTTCTCGGCGTACTGTTGCAGTTTCCGTCCGGGCCAGTAAGCTGACGGCGCGGAGCCTTGCCTATGTGGTGACCGCTGTGGGGCGCAAAATTGCCAAAGAACACCGCGCCCGGCAGACCCCTCATGGCAAACAGACCGTCAAGCAGCTTATGCGGCATGGCGTGTCTACCAACAGTCTGGAGCTGTCCGGCGATACCAAGAGTTTTGACCGGGTGGCCCGGAAGTGGAATGTGGACTATGCCTTTTACAAGACAGGCCCGGACAAATACCTGTTGTTTTTCAAGGCGGGACAGGCTGATGCCATGACCGCCTGTTTCTCGGAGTATTCCAAAAAGGTGCTGAACACGTCCAAGTCCAGGCGCATCCCCATCCGGGATCAGATCAAGCGAGCCGGGGATCACCTTGCCCGTGAAAAGCCCAAACAGCGGGAGCGTGTGAAGGAGGCGGTGCATGAAAACAGATAAGCTCCGAAAATACCTCATTCCCAATATCCCGTATGTGTTCATCGGCTGGGCGTTCCTCAAATTGGGTACGGCCTATCGGCTGGCCGCTGGCGCGGATTTCCTAACAAAAGTGCTGGGGATCGGCCAGACCATCGGCCCTGCCTTTGCCGATTTTGCGCCGGGACTAAACCCTGTTGACTGGCTGGTGGGTATCGTGGGAGCCGTGGCGTTCCGTTTGTTCATCCACATGAAAAGCAAAAAAGCTAAGAAGTTCAGACGGGACGAGGAGTACGGCTCGGCCCGGTGGGGCAACGAAAAGGACATCAAGCCCTTTGTCGACCCCAAGTTTGAAAACAATGTCATTCTGACCGGGACGGAGTTTCTCACCATGAACACCCGGCCCAAGATCCCGGCCAATGCCCGAAACCTTAATACCTGTGTCATCGGATCGTCCGGCTCGGGTAAAACCCGCTTTTGGCTTACCCCACAGCTTTTACAGGCCCATTCCTCTTTCGTGGTGGTAGACCCGAAGGGCGGCGTCCTGTCCCAAGTGGGCAGCTTTCTCCAAAAGCGGGGGTACAAAATCAAGGTATTCAACAGCATCGACTTTTCCAAGTCCATGCACTATAA
>URCY01000034.1 GCA_900546415.1 uncultured Eubacteriales bacterium | reverse complement strand
GCGATTTCCAAACCTCAATTTGGAACAAAATCCCTCGCTGACCGCTCTTGCGATTGAATCAGAGGTTCCCTACGTTTGCAGCCTCGGTCAAAACGGCTTCGGATAGAGCCGGAGGCACAGCGCGGTCTTGTCGTCCTCGGACGGCATATCCGCCGTCAAAAGCGCGGCCAGCTCACGCGGCGAGCTGCCCTGATAGGAGCGAATCAGCTCCGCCGCCTGCTCTGCGCCGTCGCTTGCAAGCGTCAGCAGCAGCCCGCCGCCCAGCGCCAGCTCAAAGCGCTCCGGCCGCGCCTCGCCGAAGAAGCCGGGCGGCGGCGTCTGCCGCCCGAGCGTGCGCCGCTTCGCGCCGCATCCGAGATAGGACGGCGCCGAGCCCCATTTGTAAAGCACGCCCGTCCCGTCGGAGAGATCCAGCTCCAGCAGGTCGACCGTGGCATATGCGCCCTCGTCGCGCAGCAGCGCCGCCCCGTTGAGCAGACGCAGCGCGGCCTCGCCGCCCAGCCCCGCCCTCAGAAGCTTTTCCAGCAGCTCGAGCGTCTCGGTGCTGATCCGCGCAGCTTCCTCGCCACTGCCCATTCCGTCGCATAGCATGGCATAATACCGCGCGTTCCGCTCGGAAAAGCATCGGCAGCGGTCGCCGATCACGCGGTTTCCCCGCTTGGCCACCGTCGCGATGCCGACGTCCGGCTCGAACGACGGGCGCTTCTGCCTCTGCGGCTCGGAGAGCGCGCGCAGATACTGCGCGATGCAATCGTATTCCTGCGCGATCACGCGGCGGCTCTCGAGCAGCTGCATCCGGAAGCGCCTGCGGTAGAGCATTCCCTCCAGCTCCTGATTCACGGCCATCACGAAGCCGTCGATGTGGCAGCAATTGCTCCGGAATTCCTGCGGAAAGTCCTCCTTGCGGGCATTTCCGCGTTCCAAGATCGGCCGCGCCGCCCCGGCCAAGAGCTGATAGCTCTCCTCTGCGTTCTGCTGCCAGCACTTGTGAAACCGCGCGCAGCAGCGGCAGATATGGTCGGCCGCGCCGTCGTAGACGCGCTCGGCCTCCTCCTGCATCGGCATCCCGGCGTTGACCGGGAACTGCGCCTCCACCAGCTCCAGCAGGGAAGCGCCCTGCTCCAGACGGGCGGTCACGGCGCTTGCCTCGTCGGCCGTCAGCGGCGCGAAGAGCGCGCGCCGGCTGCTGAGCAGCCACCCTGCCAGACCGCCCCCGGCCAGCGCCGCGAGCGACAGCGCATCCGGCGTTCCGAAGCAGAGCAGCAGCACGGGCGGCAGGAGCGCCGTCCCGGCGGCGCGCAGCCTGCGGTCGTGCGTGCAGGAGGCGAACAGCTGCGGCAGCAGCAATGCGCCGGTCAGAAATTCCGTGCCGTTCCCGCTCAGCTCCAGCGTCAGCCCGATCACGGCCGCCGGGAGCAGCTCGCCGCAGCCGGCGGCAAGCAGTGCGGCGGCGAACAGAGCAAGCTCCGCCGGGAAGGGCGCGCTTCCCAGCCCCGAGACGACGCATGCGGCCAGCACGGCCGAGGCTGTCCGGTTGCCCTCTGCGGCGCTGCGGAAGCCTGCGGCGCTCAGACCGGCCAGAAGCGTGTCCGCCGCCCAGAATGCCAGCTCGGTCTCGTTTCCGCCGAGCAGACACACGCCGCCGAGCACGGCGCAGACCGACGAGGCGATCACCGGCAGAAACCACCGCGTCGACGGCAGATTCGTCACGCGAAAGATCCCGACCGCCGCGAGCAGCAGCACCGTCAGCGCCGTGAACATCGCCGCCGGTGTGCTCTCGCAGCGCAGAATGTAACCGCCGACCGCGCCAAGCGCGGCGAAAATCGAGCCGCACCCCGTCGGGAAGGCGGCGACGAACCCGGCGGAAAGCGGCAGCGGCTGCCGCAGAAGACCCGTTCCCGTGAGCAGAAACGCGCCGACCATCGGCGGCACGGCCCTGCGCAAAAATCCGGGCGCGCCGCTTTTGCGCCTGAGGCGCGTGAGCAGCCGCTTCCTCTGCAAAACCAAACGGGAACGATCCATTTTCTTACCCCCAGTGCCGAATTCTGCGGCCAGTGTATCACAATGCGGCGAAAAAAGCCGTCAACAACGGGCGAAAGCTTTAAATTTGTGCAGGAGGAAATTTCACATGGGAAAAGAGCTGGAATTCAAGCTGGCCGTTCCGGACGAGCGGACGCTCGAGGCAGTCTTGAACGATGAGAAGGTGCAGCGCCTGTCCGACGGCGCGTGGCAGACCTTCTCGATGAAAACGACCTATTTTGATACCACGGCGCGTGCCTTTTCGCGCAGCCGCTGGACGCTCCGCCAGCGCATGGAGAACGGGACGGGCGTGGTCTGCCTGAAAACGCCGACGGGCGAGGCGCATACGCGCGGAGAATGGCAGGTCGAGGCGAATGCGGTCGATCCCGACGCGGTGGAGCGCCTGCTCCGAGCCGGTGCGCCCGGGCAGCTTCTCGCGCTCTATGGAGACGGGGCGCTCGAGGCGGTCTGCGGCGCGGAATTCCGGCGGCGCTGCGTGCTGCTGCACCTTCCGGACGGCAGCGTGGCCGAGCTGGCCGGGGACGTCGGCTTCCTGACCGGAAAAACCGAGCGCCTGTCCTTCGCAGAGGTGGAGCTGGAGCTGAAATCCGGTGCGCCGGACGAAACCGCCGCCCTTGCCGCCGCGCTCTGCGCGCGTTACGGTCTGCATGAGCAGCGCGCCAGCAAGCACGCCCGCGCCCTACGGCTGAAATAAAACTGACCGGCGAACTGCCTTGAGCGGTTCGCCGGTTTTTCGCATATGTACAGAAAAGAAGACCGCAGACAGGGGACGAACCTGTCTGCGGCATCCGAAAAAGAAAAAGAGGAAGAAAATGAAAAGAAAAAGAGGAGAAAAATGAAATATGAATCATTCATCTTTACGGGTTTTATTCTAACCGATAGTTATTAAAAAAATAATACAAAAGAAATTAAGTTTCTATGAAGCTGCGAATTATTTTGCGATCGGGACGCATCCGGAGTGTCAAAACCGCCCGAAAACCATACGATGATACGGGAGGGAGAAGCGATGGAAGTATTCTTTTTTACGTTCCGCTCGGTGACGTCGGCAATGCGCGCGCAGCAGCTCCTCAGCGAGGCGTCGATCGGCTCGGGCGTCGTGCGCACGCCGGGACCGCTTCGCAAGCAGGGCTGCGGCTATAGTCTGCGCGTTACGCAGGAGCTTTATGCTCGCGCGCTTGAGCTGCTGCGCCGGGAGCGCCTGCCGTTTCAGAGAATCTACCGGCGGCGCGGCGCCGAGCCTTGGCAGGAAGTGCGGCCATGATCTATTTGGATGCGGCGGCGACCAGCCTGCAAAAGCCGCCGTCGGTGGCGCGTGCCGTGGCGTGGTCGATCGGCGCCTGCGCCTCGGTCGGCCGGGGCGGCCATGCGGCGGCGGAGCGCGCGGCGCAGGTGACCTATGCCTGCCGGACGGAGCTGGCGGGTCTGTTCGACTGCGAGCCGGAGCAGGTCGTCTTCACGATGAATGCCACGCACGGCCTGAATCTCGCGATCGCGTCCGTCGTTCCGAAGGGCGGCCGCGTTCTGATCTCGCATTTTGAACACAACGCCGTGACGCGCCCGCTCTATGCGCGCCATGCCGAAATCCGGCACTTCGGCACACTTTTTGACGATCCTGCGACGCTCGAGGCGTTTCGGCGCGGCCTCGAGACCAAGCCGGACGCTGTCGTCTGCACACATGTCTCCAATGTGTTCGGCTATATCCTGCCGATCGGGCAAATCGCGGCGCTCTGCCGCGAGGCGGACGTTCCGCTCGTCATCGATGCCTCGCAGTCCGCCGGGACGCTGCCGCTCTCCCTGCGGGAGACGGGAGCGGCGTTTGTCGCCTGCCCGGGGCATAAGGGGCTGCTCGGGCCGCAGGGGACGGGAATCCTGTTTTGTGCGCACGCAGCGCGTCCGCTCCTGTTCGGCGGGACGGGCAGCCTGTCCGAATCGCAGGAGATGCCGCCCTTCCTGCCCGACCGGCTCGAGGCCGGGACGCATAACGTCTGCGGTCTTGCGGGGCTGCTCGAGGGCGTGCGCTATGTGCGCCGGAGCGGCACGGAGCGTCTTCTGGCGCATGAGCAGGCGCTTCTGCGCGCGGCGGTGCAGGGGATCGAGGCACAGGGCCTCGCGCGCGTGTTCCGGGGCGCTCCGCAGAGCGGCGTTCTGTCGGTCGTGCCGAAAACGGTCGACTGCGAGGAGGCGGCGCAGCGGCTGGCCGATGCGGGCATCGCCGTGCGCGCGGGGCTGCACTGTGCTCCGACGGCACACCGCGCGGCCGGAACGCTGCAAACCGGGACGCTGCGGCTGAGCTTCTCGCCGTTCAATACAATGCAGGAAATCCGGCATTTTTTGAATGTAACGAAAAAACTGTTTTAGTTTTTTCAGATAGCTCTTGCTATTGCGCGGGAAATCGGCTATAATTGAATAGATATAGTATACCATACGAGCGGAGCTTGTCTTATGGATTCGATAATCAATTTCTTCCGCGACGTCTTGGCGATGTTGCCTACAATTAAATTCATGGACATCATCGACATCCTGTTGGTGACCTTTGTCCTCTATACGCTCATCATGATGATCCAGACGACCGGCGCGGCGCGCATCGCCAAGAGCATCGTGCTCCTGCTGGTGCTGGCGGTCGTGACGAAGCTTCTGAATATGTATCTGATGAGCTTTTTGCTCGACCGGGTGCTCGAGATCGGTCTGATCGCGCTGGTCATCATGTTCCAGCCCGAGCTGCGCCGTATGCTCGAGAAGATCGGCAGCAAGAGTCTCCGCGAGCTGCTCTCGACCAAGCAGGAGCAGCGCGAGATCGACCGCGTGATCGGCGAGACCGTCAACGCCTGCGAGATCATGTCGCGGGAGCGCACGGGCGTTCTGATCGTTTTTGAACGCGAGACGTCTCTGATCGACTATCAAAAAACCGGAACGGTGATCGATGCGCGCGTCTCGAGCGAGCTGCTGCGCAACCTGTTTTTCACCAAGGCCTCGCTGCACGACGGAGCGGTCATCATCCGCAACGAACGGGTCGCGGCTGCCGGCTGCGTGCTTCCGCTGACGCAGAGCCGCAACATCAGCAGCGACCTCGGCACGCGGCATCGCGCCGGTATCGGCATGAGTGAAGTCTCCGATGCGGTGGTCGTGATCGTCTCGGAGGAGACGGGCACGATCTCCGTTGCCGTCAACGGGATGCTCAAGCGCCACCTCGCACCGCAGACCCTTGAACGGCTGCTGCTCAAGGAGCTTGCGCCGAAGCGCGAGGAAAAGACCTATAATCCCGTCAAGCGTCTGCGCAAGCGCATCGGTCGCACGCACCGTCGAAAAGAAAAGGATGATTCGGATGCAGAAGCATAAAATTCTCTCGTTCCTGCTCGCTCTGCTTGTCAGCATCGGCCTGTGGGTCTATGCGGTCACGGTCGTCAATCCGAACGATAAAACGACCGTGCGCGGCGTGCGCGTCCGTCTGGTCGGCACGGCCGACCTCGAGAGCAACGGCCTGATGGTCACGGGCGGCGAGGAGCAATATATCGATGTGGAGATCTCCGGCAGCCGCTCCGACCTCAAGGAGCTGAACAGCAGCTCGCTCGAGGCGATTGCTGACGTCAGCAGCATCTCCTCTGCCGGTGATTTTGATGTGAGCTGGACGCTCGATCCGCCGTCGAACATCGCCTCGGGCGACATCAAGCTCGTCAGTTCCACGGCCAATAAGATCAGCGTCAAGGTCAGCGAGCGTAAGGTACGGCCGGAGGTTCCGGTCGTGGTCGAGTACGTCGGCGACCTTGCAGACGGCTACGTCCGCAACGACGCCGTTCTGACCACCGACACGCTCTCGGTGAGCGGGCCGGCCGAGGAGGTCAACCAGATCGCCTCGGCGGTCGTGACGGTCGATCTGCAAGGCAGGACGGACACGATCTCCGGCGACTTCACCTATACCTTCGTCGATCAGGATAACAACGTCATCGATACCAGCGGCTATCTGACGGTCTCCGCGCCGACCGTGCGCCTGTCCGTACCGGTTCTGGCCTTCAAGCAGGTGGAGCTGGGCGTTCGGATCATCGACGGCGGCGGCGCAACGGTTGACGACGTGGAATACAAGCTCGAGCCGGATACCATCGGCGTGACCGGCAGCAAGGACGTGTTGGACAAGCTCGATAAGCTTTATATCAAGGACATCGACCTTGCCGACGTGCCGGAGGATCAGACCTGGGACATCAAGCCCGAGATGCCCGACGGCGTGACCATCCGCGCAACTGAGCCGAGCGTCAAGCTGACTCTGAAGTTCAAGGGTCTTACCACGCGGAAATTCACGATCTCCAGCGAGGATATCGTCTTCCACAACGAATCCGATTCGCTCAGTCCCGGCGTGCAGAGCATCGTGATCACGGTGCGCGGCAAGGCCTCCGATCTCAACGAGCTGCGCGCGCAGGACATCACCGTCTCGGCCGATCTGAGCAAGGACTATGATTCCGGCGCGAAAAAGGTGCTTCTGACGATCAAGCTCCCCAAGGGGATACAGGCCGGTGTGATCTCCGGACCGTATTACCTCGAGATGGTGGAGCGGACGAGCTGAGATGCGCCAGCTTGCGACCGTCGTCTCGCTCCTGCCGGACGGCAGAGCGCTTCTGGCGGTCGAGCGGAGGAGCGCGTGCAGCGGCGATTGCCATCGCTGCTCCGGCTGCGGCGCTGCGACGGAGACGATCCGCTTCGCGGCGCGCAACCTGATCGGCGCGGAGCCGGGCGCAGAGGTCTGGGTCGAGACGGAGAGCCGTCCCGTGCTGCTTTCTGCCGCGCTGGTCTATGTGCTTCCGCTCGTGCTGTTCCTGACCGTCTATCTGCTCGCGTCCGCGCTGGGCGGCAGACCGCTGCTTCCGTCCGCTGCGGCGTTCGCGGTCGGCCTTGTCCCGGCGTTTTGGCTCGACCGGCGTCTGCGGCGGCGTCCGCCCGTTTTCCGCATCGTCTCTTATCGATAGATCGCTATGTTTGGATATGTTTTACCCCTGTCTGACCGGCTCTCCGAGCAGGCCAAGGCGCAATACCGCGCCGTATACTGCGGCCTGTGCGACTGCCTGCGGCGGCGCTACGGCTTCCGCGCCCGCTTTCTGGTCAATTACGACATGACCTTTCTCTATCTCCTGCTGCGGCGGGAGGAGAGCGCCTGCGGGAGGTGCTTCTGTCCCTTGCGCCCGCTCTGCAAAAAACGTTGCGTCCGGGCGGATGCCGAGCTGGAATACGCCGCCGACCTCAGTGTGCTGCTGAGCTACCGGAAGCTCTGCGACGCGCGGCGCGACGGCCGTTTGGCAACGCGGCTGGCCGCATCCTGCGGGATGCTGCTTTATCGCCGTGCGTTTCGCCGCGCCTCTGCGCTGCACCCCGCGCTCGACCGCCTGTTTGCCGAGCAGCTCGACGCGCTTGCCGCGCTTGAGGAGGCGCAATGCGCCAGCCTCGACCGTCCGGCCGACACCTTCGCCGTGCTGCTCAAGGCGTGCGCAGGAGAGGTCGCCGATCCCAAGCGCCGCCGGATTCTGGAGCAGCTGCTCTACCACGTCGGACGGTATCTTTACCTGACGGACGCTTTGGAGGATCTGCCCAAGGACATCCGCTCCGGCAGCTATAATCCGCTGTGCTGCCGTTTTGAGCCGGAGAACGCCGCGCTGCGTCCGGAGGACAAAAAGCAGCTGCTTTCGACTGTTGATGCGTCGATCAGCATGGCGGCCTCTGCGCTGGAGCTGCTCGAACCGCAGCCCGGAGACGAGCTGCTGCGCAACATTATTTATTATGGATTACCCGCCGTGCTTCGCGGCGTTTCCGAACAACGCTTCCGCAAGCGCCGGAGGCACGAAAAAAAGGAACCGATTGCATGAAAGACCCGTATGAAGTGCTTGGCGTACCCAAGGGCGCGTCTCAGGACGAGATCAAAAAAGCCTACCGGGAGCTTGCCCGGAAATACCACCCCGACCACTACGCCGGGAATCCTCTGGCGGACCTTGCCGAGGAAAAAATGAAGGAGATCAACGAGGCATATGCCGTCCTGACCAAGGACGGCGGCGCGGGCGGGACGAGCACTGGCGGGAGCTACGGCTCGGCCGGCTATTCCGGCCCGTCGGGCGGCAGCGCCGAGTTTGTCGAGGTGCGCCGCCGGATTCAGGCGGGCGACCTTGAAGGCGCGGAGCGCATCCTCGACGGCATCGGCGGCCGCACGGCGCAGTGGTACTACCTGCGCGGCGTGATCGCGCAGCGGCGCGGCTGGATGGATGAGGCAGCGCAGAATTTCCGCATTGCCGTCCAGATGGAGCCGGGCAATCCGGAATACGCCGCCGCCCTCAACCGCACCGGCACCGGCGCCTATACCTACCGTCAGCAGGAATACGGCGGTACGGACGATAACGAACTCTGCAATCTCTGCGGCTCGATGCTGTGCCTGAATTGCCTCTGCAACAGCTGCCGCTGATTTAATAGAAAGAAGGGATCCCTCATGGTTCACAGCATGACCGGCTACGGACGTGCCGTTCAGACCCTGCTCGGCCGCGAGATCACGGCCGAGCTCCGCTCGGTCAACAACCGCTTTCTTGACTGCGGCGTGAAGCTGCCGCGCTCGTTCTCCTATGCCGAGGACGCCGTGAAGCAGACGGTCAAGCAGTCCGTCAGCCGCGGCAAGGTGGATGTCTATATCTCCGTTGCCGCCGCCGAGGACGAGGCGGTCAACATTCGCCTCAACCGCCCCGTGCTCGAGGGCTATCTGAATGCCCTGCGGACGATCGCTGCGGACTACGGCGTGCGCGACGACGTCTCCGCGACCTCGCTTGCACGGATGTCGGACGTTTTCACGGTGGAAAAGCCCGCCGAGGACGAGGAGCAGAACACGCAGGATATCCTCACCGTCGTGCGCGCGGCGCTTGAGGCTTATAACGCCATGCGCGCCACCGAGGGCGCAGCGCTCGCCGCCGATCTGCGCGCGAATGCGGCGCTGATTCTGGAATACGTCGGCCGCGTCGAGCAGCGCAGCCCGATCACCGTGCAGGAATACCGCGCGCGGCTCGAGGCGAAGATGCGCGAGGTACTCGCCGGAACGACCGTTGACGAGAGCCGCATCCTGACCGAGGCGGCGATCTTTGCCGACAAGGTCGCGGTCGACGAGGAGACGGTGCGTCTGCGCAGCCACCTGAGCCAGATGGAGGCGCTGCTGTCCGGCGGCGGCCCGATCGGCCGGAAGCTTGACTTCCTGCTGCAGGAGATGAACCGCGAGGCCAACACGATCGGCTCGAAGGGCAACGACATCGAGCAGGCGCGGAACGTCGTGGAGATCAAGGCACTGCTCGAGAAGATCCGCGAGCAGGTGCAGAACATCGAGTGATGCCATGAAGCTCGTGAACATCGGCTTCGGCAATCTGGTCTCGGCCGAGCGTCTGCTGACCGTGGTCAGCCCGGATTCCGCGCCCGTCAAGCGTCTGATCCAGGAGGCCAAGGAGCGCGCGATGCTCATCGACGCCAGCTTCGGGCGCAAAACGCGCTCCGTGCTCGTCATGGACACCGATCATGTCATATTATCAGCGATCCCGCCGGAAACCGTCGCAAAACGGCTCAACGAAAAGGACGGCGGCATCGATCAGGAGGAAACAGTGGATTGAAACAGGGGAGAATCATCGTGATTTCCGGCCCGTCCGGCGTCGGAAAGGGAACGGTCGTCAGGGAGCTGCTGCGGCGTGAGCCGACGCTGCGCCTGTCCGTCTCGGCTACGACGCGCGCCATGCGCCCCGGCGAGATCGACGGCACGCACTATTTTTTCGTCACGCATGAGCGCTTCGAGGAGATGATCGCAGCCGGGGAGCTGCTCGAGCACGCGTCCTATGCCGGAAATTATTACGGCACGCCGCTCAGGCCGGTGGAGCAGGCGCTCGAAAACGGCGTCTCCGTCGTGCTCGAGATCGACGTGCAGGGGGGCCTTCAGGTGCTCCGGCGTCGTCCGGACGCCGTTTCGATCTTCATCGCGCCGCCGTCCTACGACGAGCTGCGCCGCCGCCTGACCGGGCGCGGAGACACCGCGCCGGAGGTCGCCGAGCGTCGGCTGCAAATCGCGCTGGAAGAATGTAAAATTGCAGACCAATATCGCTATACCATCGTCAACGATACCGTTGAGCAGGCCGCCGGGCGGATACAGGCCATCCTGACCGCAGAGCGCTGCCGTTCGCCGTATTGTCCGATCGAATTATAAGGAGGAACCGAAAATGCTTTATCCCGCTATGTCCGAGCTGCTCAAGCACATTGACAGCCGCTATCTGATGGTCAACGTCGTGGCACGCCGCGCCCGCCAGATCTCCATCGAGTCCGAGACCTTCCATATCCCGCTTTCGGATAAGCCCGTGACGCTCGCCATCCGCGAGGTCGCCGAGGGCAAGCTGGCCGCCACGATCAACGAATAAACCGTCGGATATGGTCGCCAAGATTGCCGTCTCCGCTGCGGTCTATGCCATCGATAAGCCCTATGATTACCGCGTTCCGCCGACGCTCCGGGTCGTTCCGGGGCAGCGCGTGCGCGTGCCCTTCGGGCAGGGCAACCGGCAGACCGAGGGCGTTGTGCTCTCCGTTGAGGCGGGGGAGGAGGACGGGCTGAAGCCCGTCTTGCAGGTGCTCGACGTCGAGCCGCTGCTCGACGAGCGGATGCTCCGCACGGCGGCCTTTCTGCGCGACCGGTATTTCTGCACCTTTTACGATGCGGTCAAGGCGATCCTTCCGGCCGGCGTCTGGTTTCGGGAGCAGGCGACCTATCGGATTTTGCAGGCCGACTGGCAGGGACAGATCCACCGAAAGCCGGAGGCCGAGGCCGTGATGCAGGAGCTGGCCGCTCGCGGCGGTTCGGCAGAGCTTGACGCGCTTCGACAGCAATTTACACCCGATGCGCTCGACGGCGCATTGCGGTATTTGCTTAAAAAGAAGCTGATTTCCGAAGAAACGAACCAAAAAAGACGCGTTTCGGACAAATCCGAGCGCATCGCGACCCTGTCGGTTCCCGTCGAAGAAGCGCAGCGTTATGCGCTGGCGCACCGCAGCACCGCACCCCTGCAGGCGGCGGTGCTCGACCTGATGACGACCGTCGGTGTCTGCTCCGGCAAGGATGTTTGCTATTTTACGGGCGCGACGAATGCGGTTTTGAACCGTCTGGAGAAGCTTGGCCTTCTGGAGCTGCGCGACGAACCGGCGTTCCGCATCCGCGAGCCGGAGCCGGCCAGACTTGACGGGCCGCTCGTGCTCAATGAGGAGCAGCAGAAGGCGTATGAGGGGCTCACGGCGCAGCTTGCGTCCGGACGCTTCGGCGTTTCGCTGCTCTACGGCGTGACCGGGAGCGGCAAGACCTCGGTCTATATCAAGCTGATCGGCGACTGCCTGCGCGCCGGACGATCGGCGCTGCTGCTCGTGCCGGAGATCGCGCTCACGCCGCAGCTTTTGTCCCTCTTTGCCGCACATTTCGGCAAAAAAACCGCCGTTCTGCACAGCAGCCTGCGCATCACCGAGCGCTATGACACATGGAAGCGCATCCGCTCCGGCGAGGCGACGGTCGTGCTCGGCACACGCTCGGCGGTGTTTGCGCCGCTGGTGCGTCCGGGGCTTCTGATCCTCGACGAGGAGCAGGAGCACACCTACAAATCCGAAAATTCTCCCCGTTATCATGCCCGCGAGGTCGCGATTTTCCGCGCGTCGCAGTGTGGCGCGCAGGTCGTGCTCGGCTCGGCGACCCCCTCGATCGAGTCGATGTATCGGGCAAAAACGGGTGTTTATCAATTTTATACGCTCAAAAACCGATTCAACCGGCAGGAGCTGCCGCCGGTCGCGATCGTAGATATGAAGCAGGAGCTGAAGGCAGGAAACGCCACGGCCATCAGTGAGCCGCTTCTGCTGAACCTTCGACAGAATTTGCTTGACGGACGGCAGTCCATCCTGTTTCTGAACCGGCGCGGTACGAGCCGCATGGTCGTCTGCGTCGAATGCGGCTATGTTCCGACCTGCCCGGCCTGCACCGTGAGTCTGACCTATCACCATGCGAACGGTCGGCTGATGTGCCATTATTGCGGGCACAGCGAGCCGCTTCCGGGACGCTGCCCCGTCTGCGGCGGCCATCTCAAGCAGCTCGGCTTCGGCACGCAGAGGGTGCAGGAGCAGCTTTCCGAGCTGCTGCCCGAGGCGCAGGTGCTGCGTATGGATGCCGACACGGTCTCTGCGGCGCATCCCCACGAGGAGCTGCTGCGCCGCTTCCGCGAGGAAAGGATCCCAATCCTGCTCGGCACGCAGATGATCACGAAAGGGCTGAACTTTGAAAATGTCACGCTGGTCGGCGTTCTGGACGCGGATATGTCGCTTTATGTCGGCTCCTACCGCGCCGCCGAGACGACGTTCAGCACCGTGACGCAGGTGATCGGCCGCGCCGGTCGCGGCAAGGCCAGCGGCCGCGCCATGATCCAGACGATGACGCCGAAAAATCCGGTCATTGAGCTGTCCGCGCGGCAGGATTACGACGCGTTTTACGAGGCGGAGCTTCCACTGCGCGAGCTGCGCGGCTGCCCGCCCTTCCGCGACCTGATCGGCCTGACCTTTCAGGGCAGGCAGGAGGAGCAGGTGACTGCGGCTGCCCGACGCTTCCGCACCGCGCTTGCGGCGCAGCTTTCTCTGCCGCAATACGCTGCCGAGACGGCCGTGCTGCTCGGCCCGGCGCCCGCACAGGTCGCGCGGATCAACTGGAATTACCGCTGCCGCCTGACCCTGAGCTGCAAAAATACACGCGCCCTGCGGCTGCTGCTGAGCCGCCTGATGCAGGGCTTTGCGAAGGATAAAACCAACCGGGGCGTCAGCGTTTTTGCCGACGTCAACGGCAATGAATAGGAGAAACGAGGAAATGGCACTGAGAAGGATCCTCACGGTCGACGACCCTGCACTGCACAAGGTCTGCCGCCCTGTGACAAAATTTGACAAGAAGCTCTGCAATCTGCTTGACGATATGAAGGAAACGCTCGTTGAGGCGAACGGCGTCGGCCTCGCCGCGCCGCAGGTCGGCATTCTGCGCCGCGTCGTCGTGATCGACACCGGCGAGGAGCTTGTGGAGCTGATCAATCCGAAGATCGTCGAAACGTCCGGCGAAGAGGAGGACGTGGAGGGCTGCCTGAGCGTTCCGGGCGAATATTGGCTGGTCAAGCGTCCGAGCTTTGCGCGGGTCTGCGCGACCGACCGGGACGGCAACGAGTTTGAGCTGTCCGGCGAGGGGCTGACCGCACGCTGCATCTGCCATGAGTGCGACCACCTCGACGGTCACATCTACACCGAGATCGCATCCCGTCGGCTCACCGATGAGGAGCTGGAGGAGATGCGGAAAGAGAGCGAAGCATGAGAGTTGTCTTTATGGGGACGCCCGACATCGCTGCGACCTGTCTGAAGGCTCTGCTTGCGGACGATTTTGAGATCGTCGGCGTCTATACCAAGCCTGATAAGCCGAAAAATCGCGGCATGAAGCTGGAGATGAGCGAGGTCAAAAAGGTTGCGCTCGCCGCCGGACTGCCCGTGCTTCAGCCGACGACCTTCCGCGACGATGCGGTGGTCGAGGAGCTGCGCGCCCTGCACCCGGATGCGATCGCCGTCGTGGCATACGGAAAAATTCTGCCGCAGCGCGTGCTGGATATTCCGCCGCTCGGCTGCGTGAACATCCACGCGAGCATTCTGCCCGAGCTGCGCGGCGCGGGGCCGATCCAATGGGCGATCCTCAACGGCTGCAGGGAGACGGGCGTCACGGCCATGTACATGTCGGCGGCGCTCGATGCGGGCGACATCATCGAGATCCGCAAAACGCCGATCGACCCGTATGAAAACGCGCAGAGCCTGCTGGAGCGCCTCGCCGGGCTTGGCGGACCGCTGCTCTGCGACACGCTGCACGCGATGCAGGCGGGCACGGCGACGCGGACGCCGCAGGACGAGAGCCGCATGACGCTTGCGCCGATGCTGACCAAGGAGCTTTGCCCGATCGACTGGACGAAATCGCGCCGCGCCATCATTGACCATGTGCGCGGGCTTGACCCGTGGCCGGTCGCGACGACCGAGCTGGACGGCAAGCGCTTCAAAATCTACGAGGTGCGCCCGGTGGAGCGCACGACCGACCGTCCCGCCGGGACACCGCTCGCGCTGACCAAGCAGGGACTGGAGATCGCCTGCGGCGACGGCGTGCTTGTTATCACGCGCTTGCAGGCCGACGGCGGCAAGCGGATGTCCGCGCCGGATTATTTCCGCGGGCATCCGATCAGGCTGGAGGGCTGAAGCGTGAACGCAAGGGACGCTGCGCTGCGCGCGCTCACGGCCTGCCGCGCAGACGGCGCGTGGTCGGACGGCGCACTGAAGCAGGCGCTCTCCGGACTCGACGCCCGCGATGCGGCGTTGGCAAGCCGTCTGTGCTACGGCGTGCTGCAAAACCGGATGCGGATCGATTTCTGGCTCGACGGCTTCCTCAAGGGGAAGACCCAGCCGGTCGTGCGAGACATCCTGCGTCTGGCGGTCTATCAGCTCCGGTTTTCCGACAAAATTCCCGCCTCTGCGGCGGTCAACGAGGCGGTGGAGCAGGCAAAGCGCTTTGCAAACCCTGCCGCCGCGCGCTTCGTCAACGGCGTGCTGCGCAGCTTTTTGCGCTGTCCGGCACTGCCTGAGCCGCAGGAGCTTTCCGTCCGATACAGCCACCCGGCAGAGCTGACCGCGCTGCTGATCAAGGAATTCGGCGCGGAGCGCGCCGAGCGCCTGCTTCAAAGCCACAACGAGGCGCCCGAGACGGTTTTGCAGGTCAACACGCTCAAGACCGATCTGCCATCACTTGCGCGCGCATTGGAGCAGGCTGGCGTACAGGCAACGCCGCACCCGTGGCTGGAAAACTGCCTGACCGTGCGCGGAACAGGCAGTCTGGAGCGCCTTGAGGCGTTCCAAAAGGGCTGGTTTTACGTGCAGGATGCCGCCGCGCGGCTGGCTGCCACGGCCTCCGGCGTCGAGCCGGGAATGCGCGTGCTCGACTGCTGCGCCGCGCCCGGGGGCAAGAGCTTCGCCGCCGCGCTTCAGATGCAGAACCGTGGGACGGTGCTCTCCTGCGACATTCACCCGCACAAGCTGCGGCTCATCGCCGCGGGCGCGGAGCGTTTGGGCATAACCTGCATCGAGACGCGTCTGCGCGACGCGCGCGAGACAGACAACGAGGCGCCGTTTGACGCCGTGATCTGCGACGTGCCGTGCTCGGGCCTCGGCGTGATCCGAAAAAAGCCCGACATCCGCTATCGTCCGCTTGAGCAGGCGGCGCGTCTGCCCGAGCTGCAAAAAACCATACTCGCCGCGCAGGCGGCGCATGTAAGGCCCGGCGGCGTGCTGATCTACAGCACCTGCACGGTGCTGCGTCGCGAAAATCAGGAGGTCGTGACGGCCTTTTTGGAAGAAAATCCTTCCTTTTCGCCCGAAACCGTCCATTTTCCGCCGCTTTCGGGATTGCCGGACGCGGCAATGACCACGCTGCTGCCCAGTGAGCAGGGCACAGACGGCTTTTTTATCTGCAAGCTCAGGAGGAAGCATTGAAGGACATCAAATCCATGACCCTCGCGGAGCTGCGCGGGGAATTCGCGGAGCTTGGCGAGCCGGCCTTCCGCGCCGGACAGGTTTATAGCTGGATGCACCGCGGCGCGCGGAGCTTCGAGGAGATGACGAATCTCTCCAAGGCACTGCGGCTGCGGCTTGCGGAGCGCTACGAGCTGACCGCGCCGACCGCCGTGCGCAAGCTGGTATCCAAAAAAGACGGAACGATCAAATATCTCTGGCGTCTGAGCGACGGAAACTGCGTTGAGAGCGTTCTGATGCAGTATCATCACGGCAACACCGTCTGCATTTCGTCCGAGGTCGGCTGCGCCATGGGCTGCGCCTTCTGCGCGTCGACGCGCGGCGGGCTTGTCCGGCGGCTGACGCCGTCGGAAATGCTCGATCAGGTGCTGTTCACGCAGCTCGATTCGGGACTTCCGGTGTCGAACATCGTGCTGATGGGCATCGGCGAGCCGCTGGATAATTACGACACCGTTCTGCGTTTTTTGGAGCTGGTCAACTCGCCCGAGGGCATGAACATCGGAATGCGCCACATCAGCCTGTCGACCTGCGGCCTCGTCGAGCGGATCGACCGGCTGGCCGAGGAGAATTTACAGCTCACGCTGTCCGTCTCGCTGCATGCGCCGACGGACGAGATCCGCTCGACCATTATGCCGGTCAACCGGCGCTACAACGTGCAGACGCTTTTGGCCGCCTGCAAGCGCTATTTTGAAAAGACCGGCCGACGCATTTCGTTTGAATACGCCATGATCTGCGGGGTCAACGACACGCCCGAGATGGCGAAGCTGCTCGCGTCCCGCCTGCGCGGGATCGCGGCGCATGTCAATCTGATCCCGCTGAACGATATTCCCGAGAGCCCGCTCAAGCCCAGCTATCCGGAGGTCGTGCAGACCTTCCAGAAAATTCTGGAGCAGCACGGGATCCCGGCAACCGTGCGCAGAACGCTTGGAAGCGACATCAACGCCTCCTGCGGACAGCTGCGCCGGAATTTTGAAAGAGAGGAGCAATCCGCAAAGGAGTGATGACTATGGAAGCATGGGGACTGACTGACGTCGGCAATGTCCGCAGTCAGAATCAGGACGCATTTCGTATCGTCGAGCTCGGAAAGGACGCCCTGCTGGCCGTCGTCTGCGATGGGATGGGCGGCGCAAAATCCGGAAACGTTGCCAGCCGCCTCGCCAGCGAGGTCTTTTCGGAGGAGGTCAAGCGTTCCTTCTCCGCCGATCTGACGCCGGACGAGGCCGAGCAAATGCTCCGCGCAGCCGCGAAGCTGGCGAATATCTCCGTTTTTGAACAGTCGCAGCTCAGCGAGGACTACGCAGGCATGGGGACGACGCTCGTTGCGGCGCTGACCTATCCGAGAGCCACGCTCGTGCTCAACATCGGCGACAGCCGCGCCTATCTCATCAACGCCGACGGCGTGCGGTGCATCACGCGCGACCACTCCGTCGTGGAGATGATGGTGCAGCGCGGGGAGCTGACGCCCGAGCAGGCGAAGACCCATCCGAGCAAGAACCTGATCACCCGTGCCGTCGGCACGGAGGAAACGGTCTTTTCCGACGTGTTTCGTGTGGAGACCGAGCCGGAGGACTGCATCCTGCTCTGCTCGGACGGCCTTTCCAACCAGATGGCCGATCAGGAGATCCTGTTTGAGGTCGTCCACGGCGCGCGCCGCGACGACTGCTGCCGCCGTCTGCTTGAGATCGCGAAGAACCGCGGCGCGCCTGATAATGTGACTTCGGTTTTGATCGAGCTATAATTTTGACATATTTCGGCACCCGTTCGCCGCTGAAAACGGGCCGCATTTGCGGATAGGAGTTTCCTATGGATAGCTACATCGGAAGACTGCTGGACAACCGGTATGAGATTCTCGAAAACATCGGCTCCGGCGGCATGGCGGAGGTCTATAAGGCGTTGGATCACCGCCTGAACCGCCTTGTCGCGGTCAAGATCCTCAAGGAGGAGCTTTCGCGGAATCAGGAGTTCCGCCGTCGGTTCCAGACGGAATCGCAGGCCGTTGCGATGCTTTCGCATCCCAACATCGTCAGCGTGTACGACGTCTCCAGCTCCGGCGGTGTGGATTACATCGTCATGGAGCTGATCGAGGGCATTTCCCTCAAGCAATATATGGAGCGCAAGGGGCCGCTCAATTGGCGCGAGACGCTGCATTTTTCGATGCAGATCGCCAAGGCGCTCGAGCACGCGCACGGACGCGGCATCGTCCATCGCGACATCAAGCCGCACAACATTCTGATCCTCAAGGACGGCAGCATCAAGGTCACGGACTTCGGCATCGCCCGGATCGGCACAGCGCAGAACACGCTCACGCGCGAGGCGCTCGGCTCGGTGCATTATATCTCGCCGGAGCAGGCCAAGGGCGCGATGGTCGACAACCGCAGCGATATTTATTCGCTCGGCATCGTGATGTATGAGATGCTGACCGGGCGTCCGCCCTATGACGGCGAGACGCCGGTCTCCGTCGCGATCCAGCATATCAACGGCGGCGCGCGTCTGCCCAGCGAGCTGGTGACCGGCATCCCGCTCGGTCTGGAGCAGATTACGATGCACGCGATGAACTGCAACGTCGAGGCGCGCTATTCCTCCGCAACGGAGATGCTGCGCGACATGGAGGAGTTCCGCAAGAACCCGTCCGTGACCTTCCATTTCGGCAATACCGGCGCGCTGCCGCTGATCTACGGCGGACAGGAGGCGCCCAAGAGCCATGCCGTGCCCCAGCAGGAGCCGGTTCGTCCCGCTGCGCCGCGCCCGAATCCGCAGCAGCGTCCGGCAGGCGGCATGAGCCGCAGTGAGGCCGAGCGTTACGCCGCCGCGCGCAGCGCCGGAGCAGCCCAGCGCCCGGCCAGAGGGGCGGACGGCCGCACGGCCGAGGAGCGCCGCGCCGCCCGCGCCCGCCGCGAGCGCGAGCAGGAGGAGCAGAAGCGCCGCAGGACGATGACCATCGCGATCATTGCCGCCTCGGTCGTCGTGGTGCTGCTGACCGTGCTCATCGTCGTTCTTGCCACCGGGAGCAGCAATCCCGGCGACACGAGCATCAGCGAGGAAGAGGGCGACATCCGCGTGCCGAACTTCGTCGGCGAAAAGCTCGAGGATCTCAATCCCGACGATTATCCCGATCTCAAGCTCGATCTGAGCGACATCACCTATGAATTCAGCGATAAATACGAAGAGGGCTACATCATTGCCCAGACGCCCAAGGCCGACAAAAAGGTTCGCGCCGGACGCACCGTGAAATTCACGGTCAGCAAGGGTCTGGAGGAGAACACCATGCCCGATGTGACCGATCAGCTCAGCGACGACGCCGTCAAGCGTCTGAATGACATGAATCTGAACCTCAACATTCGCATTGAGGAGGAGGCCAGCGACAAGGTCACGAAGGGTTACGTCGTGCGCACGGAGCCGGTCTCCGGCACGAAGCTCTCCAAGAGCCAGACCGTGACGGTCTATGTCAGCCTCGGCTCGAATAAGATGCCGAATCTGGTCAAAGAGAGCAAGGAAAACGCGCGCAAGCGCCTCGAGGCCATGGACCTGGATCTGAACATCCTCTTCCTTGAGGAAGCCAGCCAAGACATTGACAAGGACAAGGTCATCCGCACCGAGCCGTCCGCCGACGCGACGCTGAGCAAGGGGCAGACCGTCACGGTCTATGTCAGCACCGGCGACGACCGCATCAAGGTGCCGGATGTGCGCGGCAAGAGCCTTGATACCGCGATGACCTTGCTCAAGAACGCGGGCTTTGACACGAACAACATTAAGGTCAAGGAGAGCTATGATTCCGGCGTCTCCGAGGGTCATATCATCGAGCAGAGCATCAAGGCAGACAAGATGGTCGACAAGGACAGCGAGATCGAGATCACGGTCTGCACCGCGCCGCCCACCACGCAGCCGACCACCCAGCCTACGACACCGCCCGACACGACCGAGCCGACGGTCGAGCCGACGCCGTAGCGCATGGAGCAGCTTCAAACCGGGCGCATCGTCAAGGCGCTGAGCGGCTTTTACTACGTTTGGCACGATGCGCGCGTGATCGAGTGCCGCGCGCGCGGGATCTTCCGCAAGGAGCATATCACGCCGCTGGTCGGCGACGAGGTGCGCTTTTCCATGCAGGGGAAACGCGGCACGGTGGAGGAAATTCTGCCACGCCGCAACAGTTTCCTGCGCCCGGCGGTGAGCAATCTGGACGCGCTCGTGCTGCTGGCATCCGGCTCGAACCCCGTGACCGACCCGTTTCTGATCGACCGGGTCTGCGCCATTGCGGGCGACCGGGGCGTGCCCGTATTGATCTGCGTGAACAAAACCGATCTCAACGACGGCGCGCGCCTGATCCGCATTTATCGGCACGCCGGCTATGCGGTCTTCCCAACCAGCGCCGAGACCGGGGAGGGAATGGACGCGCTTCGCGCGGCGATTGCCGGAAAAACCGTTGCCTTCACGGGAAACTCCGGCGTCGGCAAGAGCAGCGTGCTCAATTGCCTCGACCGGAGCTTCGCGATTGAGACGGGTGAGGTCTCCGAGAAGCTTGGACGCGGACGGCATACGACGCGCCATGTGGAGCTTTATGCGCTTGGGGAAAACACCTTTGCGATCGACACACCGGGCTTTTCGTCCTTTGACACCGAGCGCATGGAGCTGGTGCTGAAGGAAAATTTGCAGTATGCCTTTCCGGATTTTGCGCCATTTCTCGGCAAGTGCCGCTATCACGACTGCGCGCATCTGAAGGAGCCGGGCTGCGCGGTTTTGCAGGCCGTGCAGGACGGGGCGCTCGAGCCGACGCGTCATGCGAGCTATGCCCGGCTCTACGAGAGCGCCTGCGCCATCCATCCTTGGGAGCTGAAAAAGCAGCAGGAGCCATAAGAATCCATAGGGAACAGTAGATCAGTGTCAAAAACAGCGCCGGGGCAGGGAAGTGCGTCTGCTCCGGCAAAGGGATTTCATACTAGAATCTGTTAAAAAGCTTGAAGAGCTTTTTATAGCGCCAACGGCGC